>CAMCCR010000299.1 GCA_945873085.1 Candidatus Kuenenia stuttgartensis
GGGGTCGTTGGGATCGGTGGCGACCATCACCGTGGCGCCGGCCATGTTGACTGTTCGGCCGGTGAAGGTCTTGCCATCAGACATCACATACTGCTGGAGGGCATACTGCTCGTTGATCACCCGGCTCGGCTCGAGGATGTTTTCGAGGAGATCTCGCGTCGAATAGCGGCGCGCGGCCGTCGTCAGATCGGGGCCGGCCCTTCCCCCTTCCCCCTGGAAGCTGTGGCAGGCAATGCAGGCAGCCGCGGCGTAGAGCTTGCGGCCGTTGTTCGCATCGCCGCGGTGGACCGCCTCGGTAGCAGCGGGGCTTTCGAGGTCGGCGACGAGGTCGTCGAGCGTCCACTTCTGGACAAACGCCCGCGATGTCGTCGGGAGGACGGCGGCCGGCCTGCGCGCTGTCTCGATCCGCGCCGCATGGATAGCCTGCTCTTCTGGAGGGAGCATGGCGATCACTTGGTGGAGCAGCGAATCGCGGACGGCCCGGGCCGTGAAGCCTCCCTTCCAGTTCGGCACTCGATCGAGCGCGAGGTGCAAGAACCGTTCGCGGAGCACCGGCGTCCAGGTGGCAAAGGGCGCCGAGGCGACGAGGGCGCGGACGTAGTTCACCTGCTCTTCCTGGGCGCGGGCGGCCTCGAGGAGATCGAGCGTGGGTGGAATGAATGACGGGCTCTTGAGGGCTGCGCAGAGAGCCACGATCCCTTCGTTGACGCGCCGGTCGGGGGAGGGGAGTGCTGGCTCGAGGGTTGCGATGAGCTTCGCTGCTGCCTCCGGCGAGAACATTCCGTGGCGCGAGGCGGAGATTGTGAGGATCCGCAGATACCAGGTCTGTTCGTCGGGAGAGAGCGCGGGGAAATCGAAGCGGGCGAGGCCTCGGAGAATCTCCGGCTGGAGGCTCTTGTCGCCGGCAGTGGCACGGGCAAGGGACATGAGGGCCTGGAGCCCGGTCCGCGGCGAGGATTCGGCGAGAGCCCGGGCTCTCCAGGTGTCGACCGGCTGCCATTCGAGGGCGGCGCGGGCGGCGGCCCGAATCGCCCGATCGGCGTGGCCGAGATTCGACCAAGCGGCGGCGACGGCGGCGGGATCGACCTGGCCGTGAAAACGTTCGAGGCTGATCCGCAGGTTGCGAAGCGCCGTCGTGGCGTCGTCGGGCGCGGGGGGGCTCGTGGCCGCCGGGGGAGCGCCGGTGGCGGTCACCCGATAGAGCCCCGACTGCGTGCCTCGGCCGCCGGTAAGAAAGTAGAGCGCGTGGTCGGTGGGGGAGACGGCGACATCGGCGATCGGGAGACCTTGCGCGCTCAAGAAGGGCTCGGCCTCGGCGGAGTGGGTGGCGCCGTCGGGCTCGAGGTGAATCGCGAACATCCGCCCGTAGCTCCAATCGCAGGCGAAGAGGGCTTCGCGGTAGCGCGACGGGAAGGCGGCGTCGTGGCCGAAGCAGATCCCGGTGGGTGAGCCGGGGCCGATGTCGAGAATCGGCGGCTGGATCTCCTCCCAGTCGGGCTTCCAACTCCAGAGCATCTCGCCGGCCCGTCCTCCCCAGCCGCTGTCGCTGCCACTGAGGATCTGGCGAATCGCGGTGGGGCGATAGTTGGGGAGCCCGAAGTCGTTTTCGAGATCGCTGTCGAACGCGAACAGATCGCCTTGGCGGTCGAAGGCGAGGTCGTAGCAGTTGCGGAGCCCCATGCAGACGACGTCGAGGTTCTTTCCGTCGAGATCGGTCCGGGCCACCCAGCCGCCGCAGTACGGAGCGTCGGTGAATGGATATTCCCAGCTGTCGCGGTTCCAGAGTTTTGGGGTGCGGATGCGGTCGCCGGGGAGGCCGTTGCGGTCGCCGCTGACGAGATAGATCGACTGGCCGTCAGGCCCAGGGATGACGGCGTGGTAGCTGTGCTCATACCAGTTGGCTGCGTCGCCTGAAGCGCGGGGAAACTCGATGAGCGTCTCGGCGGCGTCGAGCCGATCGTCGCCGTCGCTATCGCGGATGCGGAGGAGGACGTCGGGGCGGAAGCGATCGGGGTGGTGATCGCCATGTTGAATGGAATAGAGCGCCCCGTTGATGAAGGCCATCCCCTGGGAATGCCCCCACACATCCGAGACGACCTCCACGACAGGCTCGGCGGCGGAGCCGATCGGCGGCGGCGTGATCCGAAACAGCCGCGGCCCCTGATCAGAGGCGTAGATCCGGCCACGCGCGTCGAAACAAAACGCCACCCACGATCCGAGTTCCCGTGGCACCGACAGGAGCCGCTCGACGGCAAATCCGTCGTGGATCTCGATCTTCTCTGCCGGGGTCGCCTCCTCTGCAGCGCCGATCGTCGAATTGGCGAGGCAGGCGAGCAGCCAAAGCAGACACAAGACGCGTGGCATGGCGGAGATCCCGAAGGTTGGCGCTGAAGACTCCCATCCCGGAGAACGGAGGGGCGTGAGTATACTTCCGCCCCATGGATGGAGCGGCTGGCGACGTGCGGAGAATCAGGGATGAAACGCTGGGTCGAGGAGCTTGCAGCGACGGAGTTTCCCAAAGGCCGCCACTCTCAGGGAGGGCAGGACGGGGTCCTCCGGGCGATCTTCGAGCAGATCGGCACGGTCAACACGCCGCCACTGGCGGTCGAGTTTGGGTTTGACAGTGATTCGCTCGCCGGAGGTTTCGGGTCGAATGTCGCCAATCTCGTCCTTCATCATGGATGGCGGGCGGTCCTCCTCGACGGCGGCCATGCAAACGCCGCCATCAATCTCCATCGGGAGTTTCTCACCTCCGCGAACATCGTCGAGGTGTTCACGCGGCACGGGGTGGCGACTGAGCCCGATTACGTGTCGATCGATCTCGACTCGACCGACCTGTGGGTGTTCCGGGCGCTCCTGAAGAGCTTCCGGGCGCGGGTGTTCACCGTCGAATACAACTCCCACTTCCCGCTCGATGCAGCGATCACTTTTCCCGACGACCCGGACGAGCGTTGGCAGCAGGACCGGGGCTACGGTGCCTCGCTGAAATGCCTCGTTCTGGCCGCGGAGGAGGCGGGCTATTCGCTCGTCACGGTGGTGCCGAAGCTCGACGCCGTCTTTGTCCGCAATGATCTCCTCGACGACGGCTCCGGCCGGCTCGTGCCCGCGTTCGAGACGTGGCGGCCGGCCACATCGCTCCGCTTCCACGCGCCGCTTGCCATCCCGTCGCGGATCGGCATCTTCCTCGACTACGAAGTCTTTCAGCGCACCGGCGGCGACCTCACCGCGAGCCGGGCGGCGGCACGGGGGGTGTGTGAGCAGTGCCTCCTCGGCGGCGAAGGAAAACGCGGCCCGGTGCGCCGCTTCCTCCGCGCCTGCAAACGTGCCCTTGGCCGGCTCGTAGGGCGGTAAAACGGGCCTGCCGCCCAACTCCGACGCCAATCCAGGGTAGATTCGGAGGTCAGCAGATCGCCCACCTTTTTCCAGCATTGGTGGCTGGCACCTCTTTTGGATCGACCATGCTCGTCAGCATCTTCAACGACGTCATCGGCCCGGTGATGCGCGGGCCGTCGAGCTCGCACTGCGCTGCCGCCCTGCGGATCGGCAGGCTGGCTCGCGATCTCATGGAGGGCCGGTTCGACGATGCCCTCGTCGAGTTTGACCGGGCTGGGTCGCTCCCCACCACCCACGACAGCCAGGGCTCCGACATGGGGCTCTTTGGCGGCCTCCTCGGCTGGGAGGCGACCGATGAACGCCTCCCCGGCTCGATGCAGACGCTCGCCGACAGTGGCGTGCGGATCCGCATCGAGACGATTGACGCCGGCGACCCTCATCCCAACACCTACCGGCTCACGCTCGCAGGCCCCCAGGGCTCGATCTCCCTCCGCGCCATCTCCACCGGCGGCGGGATGATCGAGGTCATCGCGCTCGACGGCTTCGACGTTAGCCTCGGCGGAGATGCCTTCACGACCCTTCTCTGGGCGCAGGGGGGGGCGCAGGGGGGGGCGCAGGGGGCAGCGACCGCCCTCCGCGACGAACTCTCAGCCCGCGAGGAGATCGACGCGGTACTCCTTCATGAGCGGCCCTCGGACACGACGGTCCTTTTCGAGATCCGCTC
>CAMCCR010000300.1 GCA_945873085.1 Candidatus Kuenenia stuttgartensis
AGCTCGCTCACCTGGGCCCGGCAGAACCGGCCGCAGAACGTCGGCGGCGTCGGCACGCAGATCTTCCAGCAGAAACTCCTCGGCGACATCGGCACGTGGACGACCGGCATCAGCAAGGTGTCGGCGACCGGCAGCACGTTCGGGATCCAGAATCAAACCGTCTACGACAATAACAACTCCCCGATCCGCCAAGACGGCGTGCCGTCGACATGGCTCACCAACTACGACTTCACCTTCAACCAGCCCCTCCTCCAGGGCGCGGGGCTGACCTACAACCGGATCGCCGGCCCCGATGCTTTCAATAACATCAACGGCCGCCCCAACTTCCGCGGCGTGCTCATTGCCCGCGTGCTCGCTGATCAGTCGCTAGCCGACTTCGAGATCGGTGTCCGCAACATGGTCAGCGACACCGAGCAGGCCTACTGGGAACTCTACTTCGCCTACCGCAATCTCGAGGCCCGCAAGGCCGGCCGCGACAGCGCGCTGGAGGCGTGGCGGAAGGTCCACGCCCTCTACGTCGAGCAGTCGCGCGGCGGCGAGGCTGACAAGGAGGCCCAGGCCCGCGAGCAGTATTTCTTCTTCCGCAGCGACGTCGAGAACGCCCTCACCGACGTCTACCGTAGCGAGAACAGGCTTCGCTACATGATGGGGCTCTCGGCCTCCGACGGCCGGCTCATCCGCCCCTCCGACGAGCCGACGACGGCCCGAGTCACCTTCGATTGGCAGCAGTCGCTCGTCGAATCGCTCTCCCGGTCGGCGGAGCTCCGCCGGCAGAAGTGGGTGGTCAAGCAGAAGGAGCTCGAACTCGTCGCTTCGAAGAACCTCCTTCTCCCGCGGCTCGACATGAACGGCTATTACCGGTTCCTCGGCATGGGTCAGGAGCTCATCAATCAGAACTACGGCCCCTACAACGCCGAAGGTCTCGACCCGCTCAACGGCACCGACGCCTACTCGACGCTCTCCAGCGGGAGGTTTCAGGAATGGCAGGCCGGGGCGCAGTTCCTCATGCCGATCGGCTTCCGCCGCGAGCTCTCCACCGTCCGCAACTATCAGCTCCAACTCGCCCGTGAACGCTCCCGCCTCCAGGACGAGGAGATGGAAGTGTCGCACGCGCTGGTCGAGGCGGTGCGGAACGTCGACACGAACTTCGCCCTCTCCCAAACCAACTTCAACCGCCGCGTCGCCTCGGAGCGGCAAGTCGAGGCGGTCCAGGCGGCCTACGATGCCGGCACCGTGACCCTCGACCAGCTCCTCGATGCCCAACGCCGTCGGGCCGACGCCGAGAGCGCTTACTACCGCTCGGTCGTCGATTACAACCGCTCGATCGCCCAGCTCCATTTCCGCAAAGGCTCGCTCCTCGAATACAACGGCGTGTTCCTCGCCGAAGGCCCATGGCCCGGCAAGGCCTACTTCGATTCCTACCGCCGCGCCCGGCAGCGGGACGCCAGCCTGTTCCTCGACTACGGCCACTCCCGCCCTGGCGTCTTCAGCCGCGGTCCGATCACGCAGGACTTCGACGGCATCGGCGCCGGGACAGGGGCCCAGCAGCTCCCCCCCCGTGATCCGGCCACGAACGAAGAGACGTCGACCCCCGCCCCCAAGCCGGCCGGCGACGGCAAGGCTCCGGCCGGTGGCAATCCGCTCGAGGAGATTCCGACGCCCGCTCCGCTGCCGAATCCCGCGAAGGCCGCCAGCCCCGCCGCCGCCGCGCTCTTCCCGCCGGCCGTGCCGTCGGTGCTCATGCCGGTCTCGCAGACCACGCTCGAATCGGCAAAACCCTGGGGCAATGCCCTCACCGGCTGGAAAGCCGAAAGCGCTCCGTCGGGACGGGTCATCAGTACCCCCGCCGATGCCGCGGCGACGCAGGGGCGGTAACACGTCGGAGAAACGCTTCGTCGGCCGAGGCCAACGAGGGCTTCAGCGTCCCAGGGGCAAGTCCGCCGCTGCCCGGGCGGCGGCCAAGGCCGCCGGATCCTCTCGGCCGATCCGATCGAGGTGCTCCCGCGCCGCAGCCGACGGGCAGGCAACGAGATACCCGGCGACGGCACGACGGATGAGCGGATCGTCGGCGGCCGCATCCCACCACCCTGCCACCGCATCGACCGCGTCCCAAGCCTCCGCGCGGGCCAAATCGATGATCGCTAGGGCAGCCACCGCCGGGCTGTGGGCGAGTTCCGCCGTCACCGCGGAGATCCTCGCGGGGGGGATCGTCCCGGTGAGGTACTCACGGGCGAAACGGAGGGCAGCGAGGAGCTGACGCTGATCGACCGGCCGATCGGGCCCGGCCCGATCGACGAGCCAATCGAGCCCCTCGCTGCCGTCGGCGACGAGGATCCCCGCCATCAGCCCGTCAGCCCCGGCGCGGAAGTCACCGCCAGCCGTCTCGAGTGCCGTGCGGAGAGGCGCCGACGACAGCCTCGTCCCGCCGGGCGATCCCTCCGCCACGACGATCCCCAGCGCCAGGCCGTAAAACCCGCGGCGCCGTTGGTCGGTGGCGGGATCGGCCACCCAGCCCTCCAGCGGCCGCGCCGCGAGTGCCGCCGCCGCCTCGCGGACGGCCGGAAAGGGGGCGACGGCAAACTCCGCGAAGGCATCGTCGGCGATCGCCGGCTCGGGATGCTCGAGGCGGGCAGCAAACCACGCGAGCCGTTCGCCGACAGGCTCCGTGATCGCCGGGGCCGTGACGACATGCCCGAGCAGCGTCTCGTCCGCCGCCACCGCCGTCCAGCGTGGCGGGGAATCGGTCGATCCGAACAGCACCGCCGTCCCCTCCACCGGCGCCGCCACCCGGGCGGTGACCAGCGCAGGGGGCTCGCCGTCGATGCGGCCGGGAGTGTCGGGGAGCACCTGGATCACCCGGAACGTGCCAGCGAGGAGTCCGGAAGCATCGGGCCGGGCACGATCTGCAGCCTCGGCGATACAGACAAAGCCGGCGGTGTCGCGGCGCCGGGCCAACGAATCACCAACCGGCCCGCAGAACGGACAGGCTTCGCTCGAGATCGCCGGGAGGATGAGAAGCACTGCGGCGAGACCGAGCAGCCGAAAGATCCCGGGCCCTCGGGCCGACGGCACAGGAAAGCGATCCGAGTGGCACCCCAGCCCAGACCGGCCCGGCAGGTGGTCGAGGCCAGGCATCTCAACCGTACGCGAGGGAGTCGGCTTCCTTCGACTTCTGCAATCGCTGCCGCCAGTAGGGGACGGCACAGAGGAACAGCCGGCCGGTCCCCTCGTAGACGCACGACAGCTTCTGCCCGGAGAGCCAGTGGCTGAAATAGGAACGGGCGGGGCGCTTCATGCCCATCGTGATCCCGCTGGTTCGGGCGACCGCGAATCCCCCGTCGATCACGATCCGTTCGTTGTCGAGCTCGATCTCTTCGATCGGGCCGTCGACGCTCAAGACCACCTTTCCCTCGCCAACCAGCGCCGTCTTGTACCAGAGCAATCCCTCGCCGGCCCAGTACGACGTCCAGATCCGTTCGCGGTGGATCGCGAGCTTCACCTCTCCCTCGGAGGCCCAGAAGCAACGATGCTCGAGGATCCAACGCTCCCCCTGCTGGACGTCGAAGATGTGATAGCCGCCGAATGTCGAATCGAGATAGATCTCCCCCGTGCCCACGTACCGCGGACGGACTACCGACTCGTCGGAGAACAGCGATACAAACATCCCCCGCGGTGACGGCAGCGGCACGTCCATCTCGATGTCGCCGCTCATCCGGTAGAGCGCGCCGCGCTCGGTGCGGACGTCATCGTCGTCGAGGATGACCTTGAGCCAGCGGCATCCCTCGGAGACCTCGATGTCGAACTCAACCATCGATCGACACCTCCGGGCCGGGCTCGAGGCCCCCCTTCGTCCAATCGCATTTCCATCCGGGAAACGCGACCTGCGGATAGGGGTCGGGAGCGAGCGGACCATCCGACGACACGACCACGTCACAGAGCCGATCAGGACGCACCCGTCCCAGCCGGAAGTATTTCGTGGCGTGTTGGGTGGCGGGATCGATCGTCACCCGTCCCCCTGGGCCATCGAATCCGATCCCCTTGGC
>CAMCCR010000301.1 GCA_945873085.1 Candidatus Kuenenia stuttgartensis
CGGGTCTGCTGAGACGGTGCCGAACCAGTAGCGACTGCTGCCCGGGTAGGGATATTCGCCGGCGAGCGTACCGGCGATCCGCCGGGCGTCGTCGAGCTTCAGCGGCGGCAGCCGGCCGCGCTGCGCGTCAGTGAACAACTGCACCGCCAGGCCAAGCTGGCGGAGATTACTCGAGCAGGCCGCGGTGCGGGCGGCTTCGCGGGTCGCCTGAACGGCCGGGAGGAGGAGGCCGAGAAGGACCCCGATGATCGAGATCACGACGAGAAGCTCGACGAGGGTGAAGGCCCGTGATCGCCGCGGGGCCGATGGAATGCCACCGGGAATCAGCGAACCAACGACGGCCCCGCCCACGGGGGCGACCAACGGGCGCACGGGGAGCGCAGCGAACAAAGAGCCGAACATGAAAGCCTCCTCGGGCGGTGCCGGGCCCCGCCCTGCCGACGCTGATCCCGTCCCCACGCTCCGGTTGCGGACTGCCAAGCGCGCAGCCAACCGCGGAACTCCAGACCGGGATCTTCGCCGACTCCTTCCTCCACAGCCCCGCGCGCGCGGGACGTGCCCGTGGTGCCGCCCTCGCAGCCCTCACGCGCTCCTGGGACGATTGGTAGGTCTTCTGACTCCCGGGCCGACGTTGTCGCCTTCTCACGTCCGCCCCGCCCATGTCACATGGGGGGAGAGAAACGCAATGGCATCGATGACAACGGTCGTCCTGCCCGGTCACAGCGGCGGGGCCGTCCCGGAATCGCACCGGAGTTCCCTGTTGAGCCCCCCGTCGCCAGCTGCGGCGGAGGGACACCAACGTCTGGAGGGTGAGTTTAGGGACAGGGCAGACCCTGTCAACGAACCCCGTCGCCGGCCTCACAACCGGCACGGCTTAACGGCCGGGCGAGCGCGCGCGTGAAGCTGTGCCGGTGGGGCTGATGTTGCGCGTCACACTGTGACGGTTGGAGGGCCAGAGGCCGCAAGGTTTACCCCTTCAAAACACCACGCAAAGTTTGCCCAACAGTCACCACAAGTCCTTGAAACAAAGAAACTTGCAGCACACTCAAGCCGCTTTCCCAAGCCGTCCGATACCCCAAGTGTCCCCCGGGGCATCATGGTGCCCGTCGGGCAACCAGGGGGCGACAGCAACCTGCCATAAATCGAGTCACGGAATGGCTCGACAGGCCTGTCGCGGGAAAGTTCGTGGATCACTCCTCGGGGTGACCTAGCCTCGCGAACGGGACCTCAAACCTCTCGCGTGATCCACAAGCAAAGGAGTTACGGCTCGATGAAGCGTATGTTGTTCCTCGGTGCGCTGGTCCTCGGCGTTTCGGTCTGTAGCCAGTCCTTCGGTTTCGAGATCCTTGACCGGATGCTCGGCTGCAAGAAGGGTGGCACGTCGTGCACGGAGCCCAGCTGTGGCGCTGGTAACGGCTGTGCCGATGCCGGTGAGCCCGGATGTGCGGCCGGCAACGGCTGCCTCGGTGGCTGTGGTGCGGAGCCCGGATGTGCGGCCGGCAACGGCTGTGCGGAACCGGCTTGTGACGCTGGCAACGGTTGCACGGACGGTGGTTGCACCTCGGCTCCGAAGTGCCGCAAGAAGCACTCGCTGTTCGGTGGGCTGAAGGGGCTGTTCGACGGCTGCAAGCGGAAGTCCTCGAGCTGCACCAGCGCCAGCTGCTGCGGTGCTGAGCCCGCCTGCGACGCCGGCAACGGCTGCCTCGGTGGGAATGGTGGCGAGCCCGGATGTGCGGCTGGCAACGGCTGCGGTGCTGAGCCCGGATGTGCAGCTGGCAACGGCTGTGCGGAACCGGCTTGCGGTGCTGGGAATGGCTGTGCCGACTCGGGGTGCACCGCTGCTCCCCGCAAGAAGCACGTTAAGGGTTCGATCCTCGGTGGGTTGTTCAAGGCTCTCCACAGCAAGAAGGGTTGCCACAAGAGCTGCACGAGCAGCACCTGCTGCGGCGACGCTGTCGAGCCGGGCTGCGGTGCCGAGCCTGGGTGCGGTGCTGGCAACGGCTGCGGCAACGGCTGCAGCGACCCGGCCTGCAGTGCCAACTGATCGAGTCTCCCACAGCCTCACGACCCATCGGTTGAACGCAAGACCAGCAGGATGAGTCAGGCAGAAGGAATCTTGTCAGTCAGATGAAGAGAGTGCGATAGGTCGAAACGGACTACCCGTTGCCCGACTTCGGCCAGTGAGCTCCGCCCGGGACCAAAAGTCCCGGGCGGAGTTTTTTTGTTTCCCTCGCGAGCGCCCCCCCCGCTCTGTGTTCCTTGCTGCCGCGGGAATCGACTGCTACGCTCGGCAGAGGGGGTCGTTGCCGGGCACGCTGTCGTGGCGCGGTGCCATGCCGGAGTGGGTCGATGGTCGGGCGACTCCCCTCAGGAGTTCCCCATGCGTGCCCACAGCGCCGCTCCGCTCCGCCTCGTGGCAATCCTCTGGGCTGTCGTTCTGGCTGTTCTCGCCGCTCCCGGAGTCGCCGACGACACCCCCGACCACGAACTGCGTTTGTGGAAGGACGCCAGCGGATCGTTTCAGGTCCGGGCCAAACTCATTGAGCGGACCGACGGAGCGGTGCGGCTGAGGAAGACTGACGGCAAGGAGATCTCCGTTCCGCTTGCCAAGCTCAGCCAGGCGGACCAGGAGTACGTCGACAAGACGACCGCGCCCAAACCGGTGGTCGTGGTGCCCGAGCGCGAACCTCGCGGACTCCGTCGTGGCGATCCCTCGAAATCGGCCGGCGCCAGCAAGCCCCTCCCCGACACCGGCCGCTCCATCAATCCTGGCATTGATCCGGTGACCGGTGATTTCGAGCCCGATCCCCTCAATTTCGTCGCCGTCGCCGAGCTTGGCTCGGTCCCCGTCTGCGACACCGATGCCTACGACGCTGTCTCCGCGCCGAAGCCGGCTGACGCCGCCTGCAGCAAGGTCCTCGTCTCGGTCGGCCGGCACGTGATCACCCAGCCGAACGACGCCAAGGGACGGATCTACCTCGTCGACTGGAAGCAGCGCCGCGCCGATCCGGTGTGGGAAGTTGGCAAGAAGCTCGAACTCCTCGACCACGATCCCGACAGTGGGCGATCGGTGTTCACCGAGGGGATGGACGGCCTCGGGCGCGGAGGAGAGATCGTCGTCGCCGAAGGGTTGGCCACGGGTGAGGGGAAGATCCTCTTCCGCCGGACGCTTCCCGGCGCGGGGAATCCTGGCTTCCAGCCCCACGTCGAATGGGCATGCATGGTCTCCGCGTCGCACCTGCTGGCAATCGTCGACTTAAACCTTTTTCTCTGGGATCTTCCCGCGGCCAGACTCCTCTATCGAGTCGAGGGGATGAAGTCGGGAAACACTCCTGCCGTCAGTCCCAACGGTGCCTCATTCGCCCTGTCGTGTGAAGGAGGCATCGCCGTGATCGAGACGGCCACCGGGAAGGTTCAGCGGAGGTTGTCGCAGCCCGGCTGGGCCCCCACCGCCGCCTTCGATCCCACCGGCCGACACCTGGCGATCTGCACGAGCAACCGATTCTGCATCTGGGACTGCCAGACCGATACCATCACCGCGGATGCCGTGACGACCGAACACCTCGGCAGCGGATCGCCTCACTGGATCGGCCCACGGACGATCCTCTCCTCCAACGGCAATGCCATCGACACCGAACTCGGCATGGCGGTCTGGAAGTACGCGCTGCCTGAGGAAAAAAACTCGCTGGTCGCCGCCAGCCGGCTGTGGTTCAGCGGCAACCACTCGACCTGTTCGGTGACCGCCGTCGAGGTTCCTCACCGCCCGGTCGGCTACGTCGTCGGGGCGATCCTCGCCGGTGGTGAAGCAGCGCTCGTGATGGCACCGGGGATGGCGGTGTCGATCGCGGTCGACAACCGCCTCGGACCGGCGGTGCCGATCGACGAAGTGGCGATCCGCCAAGGGATCGCCCAGGCCTGCCAGCAGGCAGGCTGGGGCGTCCAGGCCCAGGCTCCAGTCCAGCTCCTGGCCCGGCTCGAGCGACTGCCGGCGCAGGAACTCAAATTCCGTGATGCCCGCAACGGCAACGGCGTTACGA
>CAMCCR010000302.1 GCA_945873085.1 Candidatus Kuenenia stuttgartensis
CCGTCGCCGGCGACCGAGATCAGGTCGGTGACGCCTTGAGGGGAGGCCTTCTCGCTTTTTCCCCGATCGGCAGGCTGGGCGTGGGCGAGCGCCGCGAGGGCCACGACGAGGAGCATCGCCCCGCCGCACGACGCCAGCCGACGACCTGAGGGATTCATCCGTGTCATGAGACTCCCCTCCGCGCTCCGTTGCCTCGCCAGAGAAGAGTTTACACCTGCGGCGGGCTCCAGGCCCGTCAGATCTCGGCGAGCTTCGCGGTGGCATCGCCGAAGGAGTCGACCGGCGTCCCGCAGACGTCGAGGAGCGACATGTAGAGCCGGCACATCTGCCGCTGCTCCTGACCGGAATAGTCGAGCACCCGGCCACCGGCGATCTTCCCGCCGCCGCCACCGACGAGCACGACGGGGAGCTGCGAGGCGTCGTGGTGGCCGCTCATCATGCTCGAGCAGTAGAGGATGGCGGTGTTGTCGAGCGCCGTCCGTTCTCCTTCCTGGACACTGTCGAGCCGCCGGCAGATGTGGGCCAGCTGCCCGATGAAGAACTGGTTGACCTTGAGCCAGTCGGGGGTGTCGGAGTGGGAGAGGAGGTGGTGGATCATGTAGTCGACGCCGAGGTTCGGGAACCGCAGCGACGAGTGGTCGTTGTTGAGCTTGAGCGTGCAGACGCGCGTCGCGTCGGTCATGAAGGCCAGCACGAGGATGTCGCTCATCAGCCGCATGTGATCGGCGATGTCCTGGGGCACACCATCGGCAGGCCGCGGCATGTCGGGCCCGGCAAGCACCGGCTTCCAGCCCTGGAGTTCGCCGCGCTGCCCTGCTGACTCGATCCGCCGCTCCACGTCGCGGACGCTCTCCAAATATTCATCGAGCTTCCGTTGGTCGCCGCGGCTGACGGTACGGCGAAAGTCCTCGGCATCCTCCCGGACGGCATCGAGGACGCTCACGTCCTCACGCGTCGATTCGTCCTTGAAGAGCCGGTCAAAGGCGAGGGCGGGATAGATCTCCAGCGGCGTCGGCGACGTCGGTGAGCTCCAGGAGATGTGGGAGCTGTAGAGCATCGAGTAATTCTTGTGGACGCTCGGATTGCTCTTTTCGCAGCCGAGAACGAGGCTTGGCACCTTTGTCGAGCGGCCGTGCCGCTGGGCCACGAACTGATCGACGCTCGTGCCAGAACGGATCTCGCCACCGCTGGCAAGCGGAGCACCCGAGAGGATGTTGCCGGTCTGCGAAGAGTGGATGTTTCCCTTGAGGGCCTCGGCGTTGTAGAGCCCCTTGATGAAGTTGAGCCGGCTGCGGAAGTCGTGAAGCGGCGCGAGCACGCTACCGAGCTCCATCGCCTCCCCCTCCCCCTTCGCCCACCATTCCTTGGCATGGAAGCCGTTGCCGGAGAAGAGGACGGCCAGCCGCGTCGGGGCGCTTGCTTGCGCGGCGGCAGCGCCCGCGGCCGGGGCGACATCGTCGGCCCACACGTTCCGCGACTCCATCCACGGCAGCGCCATCGAGACACCGAGGCCACGGAGAAACGTGCGGCGGGCCAGCCAGTCGCGGCGGGAGGGGAGCGGATTCATCGTGGACCTCGTTTCATGCCTGCAAAAAGACGCCAAAAAAACGCTCGCAACACTCGTGAAAAACGGCCGGCCGATGCCGGTAACTACGGCAAAACCCCCGACACCAGCATATCCCGCCCCCGGATCTCCAGGAACTGCGGACTGGCCACGATCACCTCCACCATCGCCCCCACCCCCTTGTCGGCCATCCCCTCGAGCTGCTCGAGGAGCGGCTCGTCGGAGAGCTGGACACTGCGGCCGAGGGCGTAGCCGAGAAGCTTCTTGGCAAACTGCCGAACAAACTCGTCGCGGTGATGGTCGACAAGATGATCGCGGAGGCCGGTGAGCCCATGAACCGCAGTGGCGGGACCATCCACCGCCCGGGCCGGAAGCATGGCGCTTGCATCGACGACGAGCCCAGAGGTGTCTTTCGTGCGGGCCCGGCCGATGGCATCGAAGCCCTCGAGGGCGAAGCCGTAGGGGTCGATCGTGCGGTGGCAGCCGGCACAGGCAGCTTGCGTCGAATGGAGCTCGGTGAGCTTCCGTTCGGTGAGCCCATCGGGAGGCACCTCGGGGAGGATCGGGATCCCCTTCGGCGGCTTGGGGAGCTTGCGGCCGAGGACGGTCTCCGAGAGCCACGCGCCGCGGAGGATGGGGCTGGTGCGCGAGGCGCCGCTCTGCTTGGCAAGCACCGCCGCGAGCCCGAGGATCCCGCCGCGGCCGCGGGCCTTCATGCCGTCGAGCCGCTGCCAGCCCCCCGGCGGCGCTCCATCGGCCGGCGCCGGAGCAGCCCCGTAGAACGCCGCCAGGAGCGGATCGGCGAAGGTGTGGTCGGCGTCGAGGAGATGCGCCACCGGCCTGTTCTCGCGGAAGAAGTCGGCGAAGAACCGCACCGCCTCGCCGTGCATCGCCTGCCGCAGCCCGGCAAACTCGGGGAAGTGGCTGTCGCTCTTCTCGTCGAGGGTGTCAAAGTCGGCGATGTGGAGCCACTGGCAGCCGAACTCAAGCGCGAGCCTGTCGACCTTCGGGTCGCCGAGCATCCGCGTCACCTGGCCAGCGAGCACCGCTGACTCGTGGAGCTCGTTGGCATCGGCAAGGGCCGAAAGCTCCGCATCGGGAAGGCTCGACCAGAGAAAGGAGGCGAGCCGGGCGGCGAGCTCGTGGTCGCTGACGGGCTGGGAAGCCTCCCCCGGCGGCGCCTTCTCGAGGTGATAGAGAAACGCCGGCGCCACGAACACGCGAGCGAGAAGCACGCGGATCGCGTCGTCGTGGGAAATCTCCTCGCCGCGGAGCTTCGCGTAGAGAGAACGGAGCCCTTCCACCTCTGAATCGGCAAGCGGCCGCCGCCACGCCCGCCGCGCGATCCCCAGGACGGCATCGACATGGACCGGCTCGGTGGCAGCAAGCTCCGCCCGATACTCGGCGGCCCGATCGAGGATCGGTTGCCGGAGCCCCTCGAAGGCGCTCGGGTCGGCATCTTGGGTGGCGTACTGCCAAAGCTGCTCGTAGGCATCGACAAGCTGCAGCGCATCGCCACTGACGAAGTGGAGCTCGTGCCACAGACCATCGAGCCTGGCCGACTCTTCGTCAGAGAGGACGAGCCGCTTGAGCTGGTTGTCCTCGCGGTGATAGAGCGTGAGCGTCACCACCTCGTCGACCGGGACGATCTTCGAGTAGCACAGCGCCGCCGGGAATGTCTCGCGAAAACGCGCGAACTGCGCTTCGAGCGCCCCCCGCCGCCCGGGATCGCGAACGAGGATCGGATTCGACGAGGCCGGCGGGCCGGCACCGTCCGACCACATCCCCCCGCGCGCTCCCGCCGCCGCCCCCGGCGCCGCCACGAGCGCGGCCGGAGCCTCGAGGAGGACGTGCGCCTGGATCGAGCCCCCTGCACCCGCTCCATCGGCCACCGTGGCGGTGGTGACAAGCTCCGCCCCGGCGACGAGCTCCGCCGGCAGGTCGACGCGCACCACCGCCGGTGCCCCAAGCGCAAGCGCCGTCCGATCGATCGCTCCGGTATCGGGGCGAACGCCGAACAGAGCGGGGTCGGGGCTGATCGCTGCCACTGCAGCGGTCACCTCCGCGGCCACTTTTGCGGCGGCTGGGGCTTCGGCCCGGGCCGCGGAGAGGAGTGGTCCGGTGAGGCTCGTGAGATGGCCATGGAGGAGCCGGTCGGGGGCATCGGCCGGGAGATCGGCGGGGCCATCGCGAAGGAGCTTCTCGACCTGCTCGGCGAGCTGGTGGCGGGCGACGGTGTCGCCGGCCGAACGCCACCGGTCGAGGAGCGATCCGCGCGGAATCACCGCCAACGCCGTCTCATCGGCATCGGGCTCGCTCACAAAGTGCCAGACGTCGGGATGGCCGAGGGCGTCGGCGTGGGGATTGCCGGCAAGGAGATCGGGGACGACATCGTGGGCGAGATTCCAGGTCCGCCCCTCCCCCGCCGACTCGCGGATCGTGAGGTCGACGGCGGTCAGATCGCAGGAGTG
>CAMCCR010000303.1 GCA_945873085.1 Candidatus Kuenenia stuttgartensis
GTCGCCTGCCGGCGCGCCGCCCGACTGAACGAGGAGGCGATCCGCGCCGAGAGGAGGGCCACGCCGAGCGTGGTCAGGCCGAAAATCCAGCCGGCGAACCGCTTCAGGGCATCGACCGGGGCAGAAATCTCCGCCTGATCGATGTCCGACACGATCGCCCATCGGACCGCGTCGTTGCCAGGGCCATCGGCCGGATGAATGACCGCCGGCCCCCACGAGGAGAGGACAGGCTCGCCCCGGTAATCGAGGGCCGGGCCGGTGCCGCTCCCCCCCTGCTCAAAGACATCCTTCACCGGTGCGGTGTCGACCTTGTGCTTCGGATTACAGATCGTCGTCTTTGCCCCGAGCCGATCGAGGAACCGGGAGTCGGTACGAAACAGCTTGTCGGGCCCGATGGCGTAGGTCTCGCCGGTAGCGCCCAAGCCGAGCGTCTCACCGACGACCGCGTTGATCCGGTCGAGCGGCAACTGGAAGGCGAGGACGCCAACCACCTTCCGCCCCTCGAGGATCGGCGCCGCGATGAATCCGGCTGGCTTTTCGTAGGAGGGGAGATAGGGGCCGAACTGACCAAAGTAGACGACATCCCCGCGGCCGGCGGCGGCGGCCTGGCGAAACACCTTCCCGAGGCTCGTCTCGGCGAATGCGCCGTTCTTGAGCGACGTGGCGAAGTCGATCTCCTTGAAGACCGTGTAGACGACCTCGCCGCTCTCGGCATCGATGAGGAAGATGTCATAGAGGCCATACCGTCGCAGCACGTTGCGGAGCACCGGGTGGTGCTGGGCGTGGGCGAGGCTGTAGGCCGACCCGTCGGGGGCGGCGTCGAGGAGATCCTTCGATCCGGTCGGGTTTGTGTTGCGCACCAGATAGAGATCCTGGAGCCAGGTCGTGGCATCACCGAGGACGGCGGTCAGGCCGTCGGTCTGCACCTCCCTGCCGCTTTCTTCCTTGTATCGCGGAGCGAACTCATTGGCATACCAAACGCCGAGATCGCGCCTGGCCCGCGACTGCTCCGGTTCGGCGACGGCGCCGTCCTGGAGGACCGTGCGGAAGCCATCGCGGAAGTCTCCCAGCGCCTCCCGCGTGGAGGGATCATCGGCGAGCACGCGGAGTTGATCGTGGAGGCCGGCGAAGTAACGCTCCACCTGCTTGACGGTGATCTCGCGGACAACCGTCAGCTTCGCCCGCGCCTCCGTGTCGAGCGCCTGCGAGGCGCTGCGGTAGGTGGCGTAGCCCATCAGGGCCAAAGGCACCAGCGACACAAGCAGGAGCGCGAGGAGGAGGGGGTTGGTGGCAAACGCCAGGAGTTCCCGAAGCCATCCCCGCCTGTCGTTCCCCGAGCCTGTCTGCACGCTCATCGCATCTTCCTTTCAACGGTCGATTCCGCCAATCCTGCCAGGATCGCCTCAATCCCGAGCAGATGCACCAGTCCATCGCGGGCGGCAACCACCCCTTCGATGCATTCCCCTATCTCCCCTTCCGCCCCGATCGTCGACGTCTCGATCGCCGACACGGGGATGTCGACGACATCGGTGAGGGAATCGACGATCAGGCTGTGCGTCTCGCCGCCGGCGGTAAGGACGACATGAATCCCCTCGCCTTCGATCGGCTCGAAGCCCATCCGCTTCCGCATGTCGATTGCCGGCACGATCCTACCCCGGAGATTGAGGAGCCCGCGGATCGCCGCCGGCCCCCGCGGCACCGGCGTCGTCACGGTTCCCCGAAACACCTCCTGCACGGCGCTGGCATCGACCGCAAAAGCCCGGCCGGCCACGACAAACGTGCAGAACCGGCGCGTCTCCGCCGCCGGCTTCCCCGCGTCGATATTCTCCGTGGCGCGCGTCATGCGGGCACCCCAGGGGTGGCGGTGGAGGGGGTGGCGGTGGTGGGCGGGGCACCGGGGAGGGCGTGCCGGACGTCGATCACCTCGGTGGCGCGGCCGGCTACGGCGATCGTGCCGAGCACGCCGCGAGCACGCAGGTCGCGGTTGATCGGCGCCTCGGGAGCGACCACCTCGAGGATCCGGCGGACGCGGAGGGCCACCTCGCCGAGCGTCGCCGAGAGAATCACGGCGGTCACCGACGGCGTGTCGACCGGTTGCGCCACACCTGCAAGGACGCTGTCGACGTCGGCGATCGCCGTCAGCCTTCCCTCGCGATGGACGACCATATGACCGGCCGCGTGCTGGAGGCGTTCACGCGGGAAGGTCTCGAGGCGGGCGACCTCCTCCAGCGGCACGGCGACGATGCGCCCCGCCGGCGACTCGCAGACGAGATAGCGCTCGAGCGGCGCATCATCACCGGCGGACAGATCCGCCGCACGATCCGACGCGGGCCGCGGGGGCATCTTCGCGGCGTTGGCGATGCCGCGCGGATCGAGGATCAGCACGACCGCCCCGTCGCCACGAACCGTAGCGCCAGCATACAGCCCCAGCGCCACGAGCACCGCCACGATCGGTTTGACGACGATGTCCTCGCTGACGGTGACACCATCGACGACAAGGCCAAACTCCACCTCATCGCTGCGGAGCACGACGACGGTCCCGCGCGGGGGATGGCCGGCGGTGCCGGGCATGGCACTGGCCTCGATCCCGAGCAGTTCACCGAGGAATACCAACGGCAGGAGCCTGCCGCGGAGGCGCATCACCGGTGCCCCTTCGAGCCCCTCGACCGACACGACAGAGCCATTGGTGCCGGCGCGGAGGGCGATCAATTCGCGGACGGCCGCCTGTGGGATCGCGAATCGGTGGCTCCCGGAGGAGACGATCAACGCCGGGATGATCGCGAGCGTGAGCGGGATCCGCACCCGGACGGTGGTCCCTGAGCCGGGAATGCTCCCGATGTCGACCGCCCCACCGATCGCTTCGATATTGGTTCGCACGACATCCATGCCGACGCCCCGCCCCGACACGTCGGTGACTTTGGCGGCGGTCGAGAACCCCGGCTCGAAAATGTATTGGAGGACGCGTTCATCGGAGAGGAGCACGGCCTGTTCGGCGCTCACAAGGCCCTTGGACACCGCTTTTTTCCGCACCACTTCGACCGGGATCCCGCCACCGTCGTCGCGGATCTCGACCATTACCTGACCACTCTCGTGGTAGGCCCGCAGCGACAGCCGGCCGGCCGCGGGCTTGCCGCGGGCCACGCGCACCTCCGGAGCCTCGATGCCGTGATCGACGGCATTGCGGACGAGGTGCGTGAGCGGATCGCGGATCGTCTCGATGAGCGACCGATCGAGTTCGGTGTCGGCTCCATCGATCTCGAGGGTCACTTCCTTGCCACAGGTCACGGCCAGGTCGCGGACGATGCGGGGAAACTTGCTGAACACCTGCTCGATCGGCTGCATCCGCGTCTTCATCGCCGCCGCCTGGAGCGACGCGGTGACGGTATCGATGCGATGGACGACCTTGAGGAGCTCGGGGTGCTCGTCCCCCCGGGTGGCCGTTTTGTGGCGGACCGTCGACTCGAGTTGATTCCGCGCAAGGACGAGCTCACCGACGAGATCGACGAGCGTCCCGAGGAGACCGACATCGACGCGGATCGATTGCTCGGACACGGCCGGCCGCCTCGCCCGCGCGGCCGGCGGCTGGGGCGGACTGGGCGGCGCGGCGGCCGTGACTGCCTCGGGCGCGACGACCCGAGTCGTCGAGAGAGGCACCGTGTCAGCCTCCACCTCGGCAATCTTCGTGATCGCTGGCGCGATGGCTGGCGCGATCGGCACGGCTGGCGACTCTGGCGCCTCCGCGGTGACTCGCTCCGCTGCTGCGACGGGGGCCTCGATCGTCACGGGGGCCGCGGCCGTCACGGGCTCCGGGTCGGCCGGCACTGGCTCCTCGATCGCGGTGGGGGGCGCGGGGGCCGGTGCCGATTCCGACGGCGGCGTGAGGCGGGTGATGACCACGCCGCCGTTCTCCCGGCGCTTGGCCGCCTCGAAGGCGACCCGGTCGAGCGACTGCGAGAGATCGTGAAAATCACTCTCCCCTTCCCCGCCCGTTTTCTCGATCCGCTCGAGGATCGAGCGAACGGC
>CAMCCR010000304.1 GCA_945873085.1 Candidatus Kuenenia stuttgartensis
TCGGTTGTCGACCGGCTCGGCGAACTCTTCGAGAAGGCCGACGCCGACAACCTCTTCGTCCGCGAGCCGGTCGTGAACTACCTCAAGGCCTGCCCCGACCCCCACGCCGCCGAGGTGCTTGCGAAGCTCGAGAAGATCGATCCCGAGGCGGTCCGCCGGGCGGCGACACTGGCTGGTTTTGCGGCGGCGCTGGCCGTGCCGAAGCCGGCTGAGGGTGCCCCCGCGGCCACCGAATCCGACGGTGATCCTGGCGACCCGTCATCTCAGCCCGGAGCCGCGGCCTCTCCCGTGACGAGCTCGCCGGCCACCGAAGTCTCGGCGGCCGAAGCGGCGCTGGCCGCCCGCATTCCCCCGGTGCTGGGCGACGAGGATGCCACGGACGAAACCGTGGCGATCGATCCTGCCCGCGTCGAAGCCGGAGGGGAGCTGAAGGCTACCCCGATGGCACCGGCCGTGGTGAAAGTTGGATCGACGCCCGCCGCCAATCCGTGGGTGTCGACCTTGGGTCGGTGGTGCGGCGTGGCCCTCCTTCTGGCGGCGGTGGCGGTGCTGTCGCGGATGGCGATGCGATCCTCCGGCGCCGCGTGAATGAGCGCCGGGCCTTCGGATGAGGGCCACCCTTCCGCGATCAGTCCCCTGTTCTCCGGGAAGTTTTATGGCTGCCGGTCTCTTCGATACGCCCGAGTCGTCGGCCTCAGGCGATCTTCCTCCGATCGACGATGGTTATCGTGCCTTCGGAGGGGTGACGATCGCCGCGACCGTGCTCGCGCTCCTCTCCCCCTTGGGCTTCATCGACTGGTGGCTCCTGACGGTGCCGCTGCTGGCGGTTGTCCTCGGGCTCGTCGGCTGGCGCGACATCCTCGCTCGCCCGGATGTCCTCGCCGGCAAGGTGCTGGCGATCGGCTCAATGGTCGTCGGCAGCCTCCTGTTCGCCGGCGGCCTTTGGTACCAAGCGACGGTCTACGCCCGCGAACTGCCACCGGGATTCGAGCGCCTCAACTACGCGGCCCTGCAGCCCGGGGAAGGGGAGCCGGCGAACATGATCCCGGAGTCGGCGGTGAAGATGCACGGCCGCGACGTGCTCCTCAAGGGCTACATGTATCCGGGGAAACAGCAGCGGGGCATCCGCCAGTTCCTTCTCGTCCGCGACCAGGGGGATTGCTGCTTCGGTGGCAACCCGAAGATCACCGACCGGGTGCTCGTGCAGATGGCCGACAAGCAGATGATCGAGTACACGCCGCGCCTGCGGAAGATCGCCGGCCGGTTCTCGATCCGTCCTGCCGGGGCCGTCGATGTCGACGGCGCGGTGTTCTATCACCTGGAGGATGCCAGTGTCCGCTGACCGCCACGCCCGTCGGTGGTGGGCCCTCGCCCTCCTGCTGGTCTCCATCGCGATCGGCTGCGCGCCGGCGGAATCTCGGGTCGCGCCACCGCAGCGCCCGGCCCCGGGGGCTAAGGAGACAGGATCGACCACCGCGGGCGATCGGGCGCAGGAAGAAGCAGCGGGCGCTGCAGCGCCGGTGGTCGCGGTGAAGCCCCCGCCTGTTGCCACGGGCGATGGAAGGGTGCGCGAGATCACGTTCGACGATCTCAAGCTGCCATTGGAGAAGGGGGAGCCGTTTGATCGCGGCATCCTGCCGCCGGCGGTCGACGCTCTCCAGGGGCAGCGGGTGAGGATCCGCGGCTACATCCTCCCCAGTTTCCAGCAGCGCGGGATCACCCAGTTCGTACTCGTCCGCGACAACATGGAATGCTGTTTCGGTCCCGGCGCGCTCCTCCATGACTGCGTTGTCGTGCGGATGCGGCCGGGCAAGTCGGCCGATTTCTCGATCCGCCCGGTGGCCGTGGCGGGATCATTCCGGATCGAGGAGCTCAAGGGCCCCGACGGCAAGCATCTGGCTGTCTACGCCATCGACGGCGACGCCGTCGAGTGATCCCCTGCCGGGCGTGAACAGCGGCCGGGCGTCTGTTACCATCGACTCGAAGTTCCCGCACCGCCTGCCGCCCCAGCGCCCGCCATCCCAGCGCCCGCCATGCCCTTCGACCTCTCCTGGTACTACGACATCCCGACGGCCAGAGCGGCGCTGCTCATGGTGGCGGCGTTCGTCGGCTTCTACTGGGCCGGGGCGGTGATCGTGCGGCCGATCCTGCGGATGTTCGTCCGCCGGGCACCGGGGCTCAACGACCTCATCGGCTATATCCTCTCCTGCTTTTGCGTGTTCTACGGCCTGCTTCTCGGCCTGATCGCCGTCACGGCCTACCAGAACGTCGAGTCGGCCGAACAGAACGTCACGCGGGAGGCCGCCGCCCTGTCGGCGCTCTACGAGGACGTCTCTCGCTATCCCGAGCCCCACGGCCAGAACCTCCGCTGGCTGATCCGCGATTACACGCGCTACGTCATCAAATATGCCTGGCCGTTGCAGCAACAGGGAATCATCCCGGAAGAGGGGACGATTCGCGCTGAGGCCCTCTTCGACCGGCTCCTCGACTTCCAGCCCAGCACCCCCGGCGAGGAGATCCTCCACGCCGAGGCGCTGCGGCAGATCAATCATTTCCTCGAGTGCCGCCGGCTTCGCCTCCATTCCGTGCGGGCTGGATTGCCGCGGGCGATGTGGATCGTGATGTTCGTCGGGGCGTTTTTCAACATTCTCCTCTGCTGGATGTTCGACACGCGCTTCCTCACCCAGCTCGTCCTCGGTGGGATTCTGGCCGCGTATCTGGGCTTGATGATGTACCTCATCATCGACATGAATCAGCCATTCCGCGGCGAGGTGAGTGTTTCGCCCGAGGCTTTTGAATTGCTCTACCAGCGGATGCTCGAGGACTGACATGCCGGTCCCCCCCGACACCCATCCCCTCAATCGTGGCGCCGTCTCCCGGCGCGGAGCGCTCCGGTCCGGGGTTGCTGCCACGCTTGCCGCCTCGCGGGTGCTGGCGCCTTCGTTGTTTGTCGGCTGTTCGCTCGGCATCCCGCAGCGGGCACCGACGGTGAGGATCGGGCTGCTCCATTCGCAGACCGGGCCGCTGGCGATCGGCTCAACGTCGCTGCGTGACGTCGAGCTCGATGCCGTGGAGCGCTTCAACGCCGCCGGGGGGGTCCTCGGATACTCGATCGATCCCCGCGCCCCCGACACCCGTTCGCGGACCGATCTGTTCCCCAAGCGGGCTGCCACGCTCCTCGATGACGGGGCTGTGGCGCTGTTCGGCTGCTGGTCGAGCGCCAGCCGTAAGGCGGTGCTCCCGATCGTCGAGGAGCGAGACAGGCTCCTGTTCTATCCGGTGCAGTACGAGGGGAACGAGACTTCGCGAAACGTGATCTACGGCGGTCAGGTGCCCAACCAGCAGGTCCTCCCGGCGCTCGACTGGGTGCGGAGCGGGCCGGGGGGAGAGCGGAAGAAGTTCTTCCTCATCGGCTCCGACTACGTCTACCCGCGGACGACGAACTTCATCGTGCGGAAGTGGCTTGCCAGCACCGATGCCGGGATTGTCGGCGAGGAATATTTTTCGCTCGACACCGAAGACTTCGCTCCCGTTGTGGCACGCATCCGCGAGAGCGGGGCCGACTGCATCCTCAATACTGTCAACGGCGCCGGCAACATCGCCCTGTTTGCGGCGCTGGTGGAGGCCGGGATCGAGCCGGCGAAGCTTCCCGTGGTATCGACGAGCCTCTCGGAGGACGACCTGCGGAGCATGCCGGCCGCCCATGTGGCTGGCCACTGGGTCCTGTCGAGTTATTTCCAAACCGTTGACACGCCGGCCAATGCCGCCTGGATGGCCGGCTTCCGCAGTGAGTTCGGCCAGGATCGCGTCTTCGGCGATTCGATGGAGGCCGCCTGGTGTTTGATCAACCTCTGGAAGGTGGCGGTCGAGGAGGCGGGTTCGTTTGCCACCGAAGCGGTTCGCCAGGTGTTTGCCAAGGGGATCGGATTCGATGGCCCAGGGGGACGGGTGACGATCGATCCCGCCACCCAACACGCCACGAAATACTTCCGGCTGGGACGGGTGCGTCCTGATCGGCTC
>CAMCCR010000305.1 GCA_945873085.1 Candidatus Kuenenia stuttgartensis
AAATCCCCCCCTCATCCCACAGGACCAATCCCGGCCAGGGAATCGAGAACCCGCCGGCCCAACATCATGCTACCGCAGGCGTGGAAACGGGGCACGGCCGACCCCGAAGCATGCCAGAAGGCACGTGCCATGAATCGGCTCCTCAGTGAATGCCGTACAACTCACGCCCTTCGAAACCCCACCGCTCGCCAAAATGCCACCGCCTCCGGCCAGCGGTCGAGCGTGTCGATCGTGACGCGGCTCGCTCCGAGCCCTTTTGCATTGGCAAGCGCCGCCGCAACGAGGGCCCGGCCCACGCCTGAGCGGCGGCTCTCCGGGCGCACGAGCAGCCAGGGGATCGAGAATCGCGGAGATCTCTCTCCAGCAGGGGTCGATTCGAGCAACAGGATCACGCCGGCGAGGCCCGCAGGCGGCTCGGCGGGCGAAAAGCTTGATGGAGGGGCTCCCTCGGTTCTCACCACGGCTCCCCAGCCATACACCCGGCGCCCCGGCCGGCTGGTGAGCTCCGAGAGAAAGCCTTCCGGGCGGAGCCCACAGGAGGCCGCCACCGCAGCGGCCATCGCCCGCGATCGTTCTTCACCCCAGGCCAGGGGGATGACTTCGAAGGGGGAGGCCCCAGCGCCTAACTCGATGCCCGGTTGGCACCCCCACTCCGCGACGTCAATCACCATCCGTAGCACACCCATGACCGAATCGTAAGCGATTTCGGTCACGGCTGGCGACTCGGCTCTCCCCGGCCTGCCAAGGAAACGTGGCCTATTCTTTGACGCAGCCGGAAAAGATCCCGCAGACGGCAGATTCGAGCCCGAAAACAGGGCTCGCTTGACGCCCGAGCGAACGAAAACGATCATTTCTGGTGTGTTTCAGTCGCTGTCCTGCATGGCTTTTGAATTGACTCATGGTCTCTTTCAACCATAATGCGCCCTCCCCCTGGGAGATTCCGGGCGTGCAGACCCGTCAGCGACGTAGCCGTTTGATCGATTTCGTCCGCGTGCGCGGCTTTGCCTCGCTCGACGATCTCGTGCGCGAACTGGGCGTGTCGGAGTCGACGATTCGCCGCGACCTCGATGCCCTCGAGGAGCAGGGAACGGCCAAGCGGACCCACGGCGGCGTCCTCTACGCCGGCAGCCATGCCCGACTCCCAGAGTTTGACGAACGCCAGCCGGCTCACTGGGCCGCCAAGCGGGCGATCGCCGCCGCGGCCGCCGAGCGGATCGACGACGGCGAGACCGTCCTCTTGGATGGCGGCACCACCACCTACGAAGTCGCCCGGCTCCTCGTCGGCCGCTCGATCCAGGTCGTCACCAACAGCCTCCCGGTCGCCAATCTTTTTGCGTCGGAATCCCGCGCCGACCTCGTCCTCCTTGGCGGCTACGTCTCGCCGCGGACGGGCGTCTGCTTGGGGCCCTATGCCAACGAACTCCTCGGCCGGCTCCATGTGACGACGACGGTCTTGTCGGCGGCGGGGATCACCGCCGAAGGGCTCTACAACGCCCATCTGCTCCTTGCGGAAACCGAGCAGGCGATGCTCAGGGCCGCCGGGCAGGTGTTTGTCGTCGCCGATAGCTCGAAGTTTGGCCGCAAGAGCCTGACGTTTGTCTCCGGGCTCGACTCGATCGATCTCCTCGTCTCCGACACCGGCCTGTCGACCGAGTGGCGGCAGCAGATTGCGGCCGCCGGCGTCGACCTCGTCGTCGTCGAACCGGCCCCCAACGAGCCCCTCGACGGCAATCACGATTCCCACCGCGACGACCACAGCAAGCCATCACGGGAGCGCCACACATGATCACCTCAGCCTTTCCGGGGATTCCCGCCGGCCTCGACCGCTCGAGCGTCGAGCGGATCGTTCGTGAGATCGTGCTTCGCGGCCGCGGGGCCCCGCCTTCGCAGATCGCCGCCGAAGCGGCCAAGGCTCTGATCACTGGCCAGGCGCAATCGCGGAGCGAACCGAAGCTCGTCGTGAGCATCTCGGCCCGCCACTGCCATCTCACCGACGACCATGTCGAGCGGCTGTTCGGCAAGGGGCGGACGCTCACCCCACACAAAAACCTCTACCAAGAGGGCTTCTACGCCGCGGAAGAGACGGTGATGATCGTCGGCCCGAAGCGAAAGATGCTCCCCACCGTGCGCGTTCTCGGGCCAACCCGAAAGGCCTCGCAGGTGGAGCTTGCCTTCACCGACGGGATCTCGCTCGGCATCGACCTCCCCGTCCGGGCCAGCGGCAAGATCACAGGGACGCCGGGGTGTGTCCTCGTCGGCCCGGCAGGCGCCGTTGAGCTTGGCGAAGGGGTGATTCGGGCCGAGCGACATGTCCACATGAACTACGGCGATGCGGAGTTTTTCGGCGTCAAGGATGGTGACCGGATGAGCCTGGCAATCGACGGCGGCTGCGGCGTGATCCTCCGCGATCTCCTCGTTCGGGCCGATGCGACAAGCAAGCTCGAAGTTCACATCGACACCGACGAAGGCAACGCTGCCGATCTCGACCACGCCAGCGGCGTGCGGCTCATCAAGCAGACCTGACACGGAGCCCGAGCGTGGCCAAGAAGACCGCAAAGAAGGCAGCAAGAAAGGTGACGCAGCAGCGTCTCCCGATCACGCCCGCCACCACAACACAACCGATCGTCCAGCCGGCGCGTGCCGGCGCGATCGACGGGGATGGCCCCGGGATGATGGAAAGCGACTCCGGGCAGAGTGCCCGGATCACGACAGGAGCAGTGCTCACGATGGCGAAGAAAATCGAAGCCCTCGGCATGATCGAGACGAAGGGGTTCGTCACGCTCGTCGAGGCGGTGGACGCGATGATGAAGGCGGCTGACGTCACCTTCCTCGGGTGGGACAAGATCGGTAGCGCCTTGGTGACGGCCTTCGTCTCCGGCGACGTGGCGGCCGTGAAAGCGGCAATCGATGCCGGTGCGGCAGCCGGTGGCCGGATCGGTGACGTGGTGAGCGTGCAGGTCATTGCCCGCCCCCACGAAGACATCGACATCGTTCTCCCGGCCTCGGCAGCGAGCGCCCGCAGCGGCGTCGAGTGATTTTGAATCTCCTCATTTCCTCCCTCTTCTTTTCACAGGAACTTTCGCGATGAACACTGCGATCGGTTTGATCGAGACCAAGGGACTCATCGGCCTCGTCGAGGCCACGGATGCGATGGCCAAGGCGGCCAACGTGAAGATTCTGAAGCGCGTCAGCATCGGCGGCGCCTATGTGGCGACCGTCGTGCAGGGTGACGTCGGCAGCGTCCGCGCTGCCGTCGAGGCCGGTGCGGCCGCCGCCCAGTCGGTCGGCGAGCTCGTGGCCAGCCACGTCATCCCGCGCCCGGCCGAGAGCCTGACGATCGCCTTCTTCTCCTGAAGAAGCGACAGGCGGGTGTTACGAGGCCAGACAGTCGCCGTGCCAACGGCCTGTCAGCCGGAAGATTTTGGTTCGCTGTCGCGGGCGGGGGCCGCTGGCCCCCGCCTGGACAGGGCGCCGACTCGGTTCGCGGACTCGGTGCCAAAGCGAGATACGGCAGAGCCATCGAAGCAGGAACGCTGGCCACGGATGGCCCGCTTCAGGGAACGGACAGGAACAGACCAGGCCAGGACGTCACCACCGGCCATACCAACGGATTGCGAAGGAACGACCGATGATCATCCTCGTCGCCAACCTCGGCTCTACGAGCTTCAAGTACCGGCTCTACGACCTCGCCGATCGCCCCACGATCGGCGGTGAGAAGGAGCTGGCGCGCGGAGGCGTGGAGCGGATCGGAGCCCCCGAAAGCCGGGTTTATGCCCGCACCGGCGGCCAGGACATCGAGACGGTGAGGCCGGTCCCCGATCACGCCGTTGCCCTCCGGGCGGCCCTCGAGCAGCTCACCGGCAACGGCGGCCCGCTTAGGAGCATCGACGAAGTGGCGGCGGTCGGCTTCAAGGCGGTGCATGGCGGGAGAGTGAGCGGCGTCGTCCGCGTCACCCCCGACGTGCTGGCGGCGATGGAGGAGATGCGGGAGGTCGCCCCG
>CAMCCR010000306.1 GCA_945873085.1 Candidatus Kuenenia stuttgartensis
ACCTTCGCCGCGGCCCGGTGCGTCGTCTGTCACCGCTTCGGCGACGACGGCGGCTCGACCGGCCCCGATCTCACCCAGGCCGGCGGCCGCTTCCAGCTCAAGGACATGATCGAAGCGATGGTCGTCCCGAGCAAGGTGATCTCCGACCAATACAAGGGGAGCATCGTCACGACCCAAGGGGGCAAGGCCCACACCGGCCGGATCGTCTACGAGTCGCCGGAGAAGGTTGTCGTCGTCACCGATCCAGAGGACGCGACAAAGTTCGTGGAGATTTCCCGCTCGGAGATCGACGAGATCATCCCGGCGGCCGAGTCGCTGATGCCCAAGGGGCTCCTCGACACCCTCAATGAGGCAGAGGTCCTTGATCTCCTCGCCTACACGCTCTCGCGAGGAAACCAAAGCGATGCCCGGTTCAAGAAGTAAATCAGCCGCGACCGCGATCCTCGCGACCGTCGTGGCGTTTGCCACGGGATCTGTCGCCGCGGTCGACTTCTCCCACGAGGTCGTCCCGATCCTGCGGGCCAAGTGTGGCAAATGCCACACCGGCTCGCAGCGGCAGGGGGGCTTTTCGCTCAACGACCGCGAGGCGATCCTCGCCGGCGGTGATTCAGGCACCCCGGGCCTCGTGGCCGGCGATGCCGCCAGGAGCGAACTGATCCGCCGGATCACGAGCACCGATCCCGACCTCCGCATGCCGAGCGAAGGGGAAGCGCTGCCGGCGGAGGCGGTCGCGATCCTCACACGCTGGATCGACGCCAAGGCGCCGTGGGAGGATGGCTTTTCGTTTGCGGGCAACACCTACGAAGCCCCCTTGAGTCTCCGTCAGGTGGAACTGCCACCGCCCCACGACGGCCGCCTCCATCCGGTCGATCGGATCGTCGATGCCTACCAGGAAGCGAAGGGGGTGCCGACGCCGCCGCGCTGCGACGACGCCACGTTCCTCCGCCGCGTCAGCCTCGATCTCGTCGGCCTCCTGCCATCCCCAAAGGCTGTCGAAGCGTTCTGCGCCGACGCTGACCCCGGCAAGCGCCAGCGAAAGATCAAGGAACTTCTCGACGACGATCTGGCTCGCGCCGAGCACTGGATGACGTTTTGGAACGATCTTCTCCGCAACGACTACACCGGCACCGGCTTCATCACCGGTGGCCGCAAGCAGATCACCCCCTGGCTCCACCGGGCCCTCGTCGACAACATCCCCTACGACCGGTTCGTCCGCGAGCTCGTGGCCCCCTCCGACGCCTCGCGCGGCTTCATCGACGGGATCGTGTGGCGCGGTGAGGTCAATTCGAGCCAGACCGTGCCGATCCAGTTCGCGCAGAACGTCGGGCAGACGTTCCTGGGGATCAATCTCAAGTGCGCGAGCTGCCACGACAGCTTCGTCGACCGTTGGAAGCTCCAGGAAACCTACGACCTCGCCGCGGTAATGGCCCCCGACACTCTCGAGCTCTTCCGCTGCGACAAGGCGACCGGCGCGTTCGCCTCCCCCGGCTGGCCATTCAAGGAGCTCGGGGCGATCGACGGCACCAAGCCGCCGGCCGAGCGGCTCGAGCAACTCGCGCGCCTCATGACCGACCCGGGCAACGGCTGGCTGTCGCGGAATCTCGTCAATCGGATCTGGGCCAAGCTCGTGGGCCGCGGGCTCGTCCATCCGGTCGATGCCCTGCGGACGAGGCCCTGGAACGAAGACCTCCTCGACTGGCTCGCCGCCGATTTCGTCGCCTCCGGCTACGACACCAAGCACCTCCTTCGGACCATCTGCACCTCGGAGGCCTACGCAGCCGCGACGCCTGCCATCGAGGGGCAGCCGCAGGGAAGCGACTACGTCTTCCACGGGCCACTGCCGCGACGGATGACCGCCGAGCAGTTCACCGACGCCCTCTGGCAGCTCACCGGCGCAGCGCCTGCCAAGCCCGATGCCGACGTGCAGCGCGTGAGTCTCGATCCGGCGGCGCCGCGGCAGCTTCCACCTCGCGCCCAGTGGATCTGGAACAACCAAGCCGCCGCGTCGCCCCCCGGCGAAAAACTCACCTTTCGGGCGCGGATCAATCTCCTCGATCCGGTGACCCATGCCGTCGCCGTCGCCACCGCCGACAACGAAGTAACGATGTGGCTCAACGGCACGAAGGTCGGCCACTCGGCCGACTGGGGCAAGCCGTTCGCCGAGCCGATCGGCGCCGCCCTTCGACATGGCAGCAACGAGATTCTCGTCGTTGCCGCCAATGCCGATGCGGGAGGACCTGCGGCGCTCAAGGCCGAAGTCCGCGCGATCCTCGCAGGGGGTGGCGTCACCTGGGTCGCCTCCGACGACTCCTGGGAATGGACAGCGACGCTTCCCGATGCGGAAGGCAAATGGCCCGGCGGGAGCGAGCCTAGCGATTGGCAGAAGGCGAGCATTGTGGAGAACCAGGGCACCTGGTCCCCGAGCGAAGCGGCCTTTGCGGCGGGGCTTGCCGGAGCGACGGGGCCGCAACCGATGGTCCGTGCTGTCCTCGTGAAGTGCACGCCGCTGATGGCCTCCCTCGGCCGGCCAAACCGCGATCAGGTCGTGACGTCGCGTCCCACCGATCTCACGACGCTCGAGGCGATCCAACTGGCCAACGAGCAGGCGCTCTTCGAGACGTTTTCAGCTGGAGGAAGGCGGTGGCTCACCGAACATGGGAATGATCCCGGACTGCTCGCCGGGACGATCTTCAAGACTGCCTTAGGTCGGCTCCCGACGCCCGCAGAGGCGACGGCTGTCCGCGAAATCCTCGGGGATTCCCCCACCGAATCGTCGGTCGCCGACTGTCTCTGGGCGGTCGTCATGCTCCCTGAGTTTCAACTCATTCGATAGGTCTTGGTTCCCCCCGTCCGGAGATCCTTCCGATGCAATCCCGCCGCACCCATCAAGCGCGCCGCGACTTCCTCAAGAGCCTGTCGGCCGCGGCGACGGCCACGCTCGCGCTGCCGCAGCCGCGGCTCCTGGCCGATGCAGCGATCGAGCACCCGCGCGCGACGGCCGACGCCATCATCGTCCTCTGGATGGCCGGCGGGATGGCGGCCCCCGACAATCTCGACCCGAAGAAGTACAAGCCGTTTGAAAAGGGGCTCGCGGTCGCCGACTGCATCAGCACCTTTCCGGCGATCCCCACCGCGATCGACGGCGTGCAAATCTGCGCGGGGCTCGAAGGGGTCGCGAGCGTCCTCGATCGCGGCACGCTCATCCGCTCGCACGTTCAGCCCGACTTGGGGAGCATCCTCCACTCGCGCCATCAGTATCACTGGCACACCGGCTACGTGCCGCCGCAGACGGTCGCCTGCCCACACATCGGCGCCTGGATGGCGCGCGTCCTCGGGCCGCGCAATCCCACCATGCCGGCGTTTATCAACGTCGGCCAGCGTCTGGAAGGGATCGGCGAGAACGAGGAGATCAAGGCCTTCACCACCCCCGGCTTCTTCGGGAGCGAGTTTGGCCCGATGAATCTCCCCTTCCCCGAGGAGGCGGCCCTCGCCGTCCGGCCGCCGAAGGGGATGGAGCCGGGCAGGTTTGCCGATCGCTACCAGCACTTCCAGAAGCTCGTGGCCGCAAACCCGGGAAGTGAGTTCACGAGCGACTACCACCAGGAATCGATGCTGCGGAGCCTGGAAAACGCCCACCGCCTCCTTTCGGCCAAGGAGCGAGCGGCGTTCGACATCACGCTCGAGCCGAAGGAGGTGGTCGAGCAGTACGACACCGGCCGCTTCGGCCGCGGCTGCCTCCTCGCCCGCCGCCTCGTCGAGAACGGCGCTCGGTATGTCGAGGTGACAACCGAATACATCCCCTTTGTCCACTGGGATACCCACGAGCGCGGCCACGAGACGGTCGACCGGATGCACAAGGAGATCGATCGCCCCATCGCCACGCTGATCCGCGATCTCGAGGCCCGCGGGCTCCTCGACCGGACACTCGTCGTCATCGCCAGCGAGTTCAGCCGCGACATGATCACCGAGGGGCGGCCC
>CAMCCR010000307.1 GCA_945873085.1 Candidatus Kuenenia stuttgartensis
CCCATCGCGCGGAGGAGCGCGACGAGCAGCCAGGCCGAATCGCGGCAGCTGCCGGTGCCGCTGGCGAGCGTCTCCTCAGGGGTCTGCACCCCCGCTTCCATCCTGATTCGGTAGGTGATCCGCTCGAACACGAGCCGATTGATCGCCACGAGGACGTCGATCGTCCGCGGCGGCGGGGCGACGAGATTCGCCCGCCGCGCCTCGTTGACCAGCGCGGAGAACAGGTCGCCTCCGATCGTCGGCGCGAGGTACGGCGCGAGTTCTGCGACGAGGACGGGATCGTAAGGGAAGGGAAACGTCTCCGCCTCGGCATCGAGGAAGAAGTCGAAGGCGTTCACGGCGACGAGATCAGCGACGAGGTCGACAGTCAGGGTGAATTGCCGCGTCGGCTTCGGGAACACGATCCGCGCCAGCTGATTCCCCTGCGGATCCTGTTGCCAATTGAGGAAGTGGTCGCGCGGCTCGACGACGAGTGAATAGCTCTCGATCCGAGTGCGGCAATGCGGGGCCGGACGGAGCCGGACGACGTGCGGCGCGAGCCGCACCGGCCGGTCGAAGGCATATTCCGTGCGGTGATGGAGGGCGATGCGGATCGACAAGGGCACTGGCTCCCGGGACCGTCGACTCAGCCCGCTTCCGCGACGGTCCCTACCGGTCGGAGGGCGAAGAACGTCGTATCAATCGCGTCGTTGGCGGCATTGAGCCGCGTTTGGAAGGCATCGATCCAGCCGTGGAGGCCACGCGGCACGCCGGCCTGGGCGTCGCCGACGATCTCGTCGATGTCGGCGTAGTCGAGCGTGGCCCGGAGCCGGCCGAGGTGCCGTTCGGCCGGGGTCGAGTGCGTCCCCTTCGTGCCGCCGGTGATCACCAGGAGCGATTCCTCCGCCTTCACCAGGCAGAAGTGCATCGCCCGCGGGAAGGCCCGGTCGAGGACGAGGAAGCGGACGGTGTCCTTGCGCGACACAGCCCCGTACTGCTTGCGGTACATCTCGAGAGCGCTGGCGCTTTCGAGCACCGACGACCAACGCACCGGATCGCGCCCCGCCCCCTCCTCGCCGCCGAAGAAGTGCTCGACGTCGAGGAACCGGCTCGTCTTGTCGGCCCGCTCGACGAGCCGGCCCATGCGGGCGAAGTGCCATGCCTCGCCGTGCGACATCGTGCCGTCGGTGGCGCCGATGATGAGCTGGCTGGCCCGCTGGATTTCGTCGATGAACTCACGCGGATCGGCGAAGTCAGCCCGGGCCGCCGAGGCGCCGCGGACGGAGAGATAGCACTTGTTGATCTCCTCCCACATCGGGGAGCTGATCATGTCGCGCACCGTGCGGGCGTTCTCCCGGGCGGCCTGAAGACAGCAGTAGATCGAGTTGGGGTTGGCGGGATCGAAGGCGAGGAAGTCGAAGACGCGCGCCTGATCGGCCAGGCCGTGGCGGGCCCAGAAGTCGGATTGATCGCCGAAGGCACACACCAGCGCGTTCCACAGCCGCCCCGGCTCGATCGTTCCTTCGAGCGCCAGGCCGAGCGTCGTCTCGATCGCCCGGGCGACATTCTCGGCCCGCTCGATCTGGCGGTTCATCCAGAAGACGCTGTCGGCGACGCGGGAGAGCATGCGACGTTCCCGAGGGTGGGCGGCGGGGAAGGGGATGGTGGGACGCGGAGAGAATCAGCGCGAGGGAGTGGGAGCGGCCGGGCTGTCGCCCGTGGGGCGCTGAACGACCCAGGTGTCCTTGCTGCCGCCCCCTTGCGACGAATTGACGACCAGTGACCCCTTCACGAGCGCGACGCGCGTCAGCCCGCCAGGGAGAACGAAGATCTCCTCGCCGTAGAGGATGAAGGGGCGGAGATCGACATGCCGCCCCTCGAGCGAATCGCCGACAACCGTCGGCACGCGCGAGAGGGCGAGCATCGGCTGGGCGACGAAGTTGCGCGGGTTGGCCTTGATGCGGTCGCGGCAGTCGTCGAGTTGCTGGCGCGTGGCCCGCGGCCCGAGGACGATCCCGTAGCCCCCCGATTCATTGGCCGGCTTGATGACGAGCTGGTCGAGCTTCGAGAGGACATGCTGACACTGGTCGGGCTCGCCGCAGACGAACGTCGGCACGTTGGGGAGGATCGCATCCTCGCCGAGGTAGTAGCGGATGATCTGGGGAACGTAGGCATAGACGGCTTTGTCGTCGGCGATCCCGGTGCCCGGCGCGTTGACCAGTGCCACGTTGCCGGCCCGGTAGGCATCCATGAGGCCGGGCACCCCGACGACCGAATCAGCGCGGAACACCTGCGGATCGAGGAAATCGTCGTCGATCCGCCGGTAAATGACGTCGACCCGCTCCAGCCCCCGCGTTGTCCGCATGAACACCTTCCGGTCGACGACGACCAGATCGGAGCCCTGGACGAGCTCCACCCCCATCTGCCGGGCGAGGAAGCTGTGCTCGAAGTAGGCGGAGTTGTAGATGCCCGGCGTGAGGACAACGACGGTCGGATCGCGCGACTGCGGCGGCGCCACATACTCGAGCATCGCCAGCAGCTTCTCGGGATAATTCTCCACCGGGCTGACGCGGAGGCCCTCGAAGAGTTGCGGGAAGGTGCGCTTCATCACCTCGCGGTTCTCGAGGACGTACGACACGCCCGACGGCGTCCGCAGGTTGTCCTCGAGGACGTACATGCAGCCGTCGCCACCACGAACGAGGTCGGTGCCGGTGATGTGGCACCACACGCCCCGCGGCGGGGTGAGGCCGGCGCAGGGGCCGCGGAAACACTTCCCCGAATCGACGAGCCAGTCGGGAACGACGCCGTCTTTGACGATCCGGCGCTGGTTGTAAACGTCGTCGATGAACAGGTTGAGGGCGTGGATCCGCTGCTTGAGCCCGCGCTCGATCGTCGTCCACTCGCGGGCGTCGATCACCCGCGGCACGATGTCGAAAGGCCAGATCTTCTCCGTCCCGGCCTCGTGGCCGTAGACGTTGAACGTGATCCCCATCGTGAGGAGCGACTTGTCGGCGGCCCGCTGCCGGGCGGCGAGTTCGCCGTGGGAAAAGGCGGCGAGACGACGGACGAGTTGCTCGGCGCCCGGTCGGGGCAGGAGCGATTCGTCGAAGAGTTCGTCCCAGAATCCGTCGGTGGCGTACGACCGAAGGTCCATGGCGGAGGGGGTGTCGGGAAGACACCGGGACCGCACCGGACAGCCTGTGGAAAGGCTACGGGGCGGCAGGGAGGGGATCGTCGGGAGAGACCACGGGCAGGGATCCCGGGCCGAGCCGCCTGCACCGTCCCGGGACTTTCACACTCTACCGCACCGGGCTCCGCGAAGGAACCCTGACGCTGCATCGGTTTTCTCGCCATGCCCGCGCCGGCACTTTCTCCACAGCCTGCTACGCGTGATCGCCCATGATCGCTTCGAGGAGCGCCGTCAGGTCGCGGGTGTGGAACGGGGTGACGAGGACGCGGCGGCGCTCGTCGACGACCGCCTGCGCGGCGATCTCCTTCTGCTTCGGCCCGACGAGAAGAATCGCCGGCACCTGTGAGTAGAAAGGATCGGTCGTCAGCTTGTTGAAGGCGGCGATCGCCTCCTCGCCCAACGACTGCATGCTGATCACGAGGCAGTCGGCCGGGAGCGGCGTCGTCGAGAACCGGGCCAAGGCCCGCTGCGGGTTTTCGGTGAGCAGCACCCGGAATCCGAGCTTCCCGAAGAACTCCTTGAGTTGCTGCTGGGCCCGGCCGGAGGTCTCGACGAGCATGATCGCCCGCGACCTCTTCGGCGGGGATTCGACCACCGGCAGCCCGTCAGCCGCCACAGCTCCCTTCTCCCCCGCCGGCACCGTCGGAATGCTCCGGTCGGGCGTGGTGACGCCGCTGCCGATCGGATATTTCTCGAGGAGCGGCTCGAGGGCGCGGCGCGCATCCGAGACCGTCTGATACCGCTCCATCGGATCGAGCATCATCATCCGGTTGATGACGTCGATGATGTCGCGCGG
>CAMCCR010000308.1 GCA_945873085.1 Candidatus Kuenenia stuttgartensis
TCGACACCTCAACCGCAGCCGAGGCCCGCGACGTGAGCGGGGATCTCGCGGCCGTTGCGCCGGTGGCCAAGACGCTCCTCTGGAAGGGGGCGCTGGGGGTCAATCTCGAGGGGCTCTGTGCCGGCCCCCGGCTCCCTGACGGCCGGCTGACGCTCGTCGCGGTGGCCGACAACGGCGCCGACGACGGAGTCGGCCGCCGGCCAAACCCCGTCGCCTGCTTCTTCCTCACCAGCCCATGACCATGTTCGACTCGATCACCTTCCGCGCCCGCTCCAGATCGTCGCCCGTCTCGTGCATGTAGAGACGGATGGCGTGAACCTTGTCGCCGGCGGCCTTGGCGAGGCATTCCCGCGCCGTGTTGCAGGGGTCGTCGGTCGAACTGGTCAGGCCGAGGGCCGACTTGGAGATCACCCAGCAATCGCGGGGACGGCGGGTGAGGCGGACGATCCGTTCGCCGGGATAGGCATCCTCGACGACGGCCGCCGCGGCCTGCTCGTCGGCAGCCCACGAAATGATGATGTGGGCGCCGGTCTCGATCTCGAACAGCGGCATGGGTGGTTCCTCAGGCTTTCAGGGCCACCTTACGGCTCGGCTTCCAGCCCGTCAATTGTTCCCCGCTCCAGCCCCTGACTAGGATGGAGCAAAGCCAATCGCCCGAGGTGCCCCGCATGCGATTTGACCGCGACGGTTTTCCGATTCCTTCGGAGTTCGAGCGTCCCAACGACGATCTCGACGGCTTTGGCCCCCCTCCGCGCCGCGAGCCCGCCGGCGGCGGCCGTTCGAGCGCCGCACCGCAGGCCGGCGGCCGGAAAGTGTCTAGCGGCGGAGAAGGCCCTCCGCGCTTTGGCACGCTCACCGACCCCGCCCCGCGGCAGTTCCGGGCCGAAGAGCCCCCGCTCCGCCGGAAACGGTTTTCGCTCCTCGTCCTCGTGGCGCTGGTGCTCCTGCCGGCCGTCGTGATTCCGGAGCTGTTGCCCTTCGTTCGCGATGTCGTCGTCGAGTGGTCGCTCCAGGAGGCTGCCGGCCGCGAGGCCCAAGGCGACGTCGTCGGGGCCCTCGGAGCGGTCGAGCGGGCGGTGGCGTGGCATGCCGAAGACGCTGATCTCCTCATCCGCCGCGGCCATCTCCGCCTCCAAAACCGCGATCCCGCCGGGGCGATCCTCGATGCCGATCGGGCGGTGACACTCGAGCCTTTGACACCGCGGGCCCGCCGGCTCCGGGCGCTCGTCCACACCGTCCTCGAGCGGCCCGACGAGGCGCTGGCCGATGCGGAGGCCGTCGTCGGAATGTCGGTGCCCGGCGATCCGGAGTCGTTGAATCTCCGCGCCTACACCCGGGCGCAGCTGAAGCGCGATCTGCCCGAAGCCCTGGCCGACATCGAGCTGGCGATCGAGAAGGGGGCGGGGGAATTGCCCGAACACCTCGACACCCGTGGCTACATCCTCCATCTCCTCGGCCGCCATCACGAGGCGATCGACGACCTCAACCGGGCGATCGACGGGATGCAGGCGCTGCGCGGAAGGCTCGAGCTCAGCCGTGGCCGCGCCGACCCCATCGAGATCGATCTCCGCCTCCGCGTGGCCGACCAGGGGCTCGCGGTGATGCACCACCACCGGGGCGAGGCCTGCGCCGCGGCCGGCTTCGAGGGGCAAGCCCGGCAGGATCTCGACCTCGCCGCCCGCCTCGGGTTTGACCCCACCCGCGGGGTTTTTTGACCTGTCGGGGGCGCTCGCCACAAAAAAACACCCAAAAAAACGCCCGGGGTGTCGTCCCGGGGGGCGTCTCGCTATACTCTCCTTTCTTGCGAGGCGGCGACCCGTCCCTCGCCTCCCGGAGCGATTCGTTCCGGCGGCGAAACACGGGGGTGTAGCTCAGTTGGTTAGAGCGCCAGCCTGTCACGTTGGAGGCCGCGGGTTCGAGTCCCGTCACCCTCGCTGACCGCTCGCAAGATTCATCGCCCCGGCCCGGCTTCCGTCATCGGAACGCCGGGCTGTGTCGTTTTCCACGTCGCCGCTTCAAGCAGGCGTTGGACTTCGTCGTGAACGCACGGGGGCCCAGCGGAGGCTGAACGGTCAGCTAGCCCGCCAGCCGTCACGCCGGCTCTTCGAGATCGCCGAGCCAGGCCCGGATCTCGTTGTCGTATTCGCTGGCGAGGCCGCCGACGATGAGCTGGCGGTGGAAGCTCGCCGCCCCCTCCTTCACGAGATCAGCATCCTCGGCGCTCGAGAAGCGCTTGTTGGGATCGGCGGCCACGAGCTTGCGGGTGAAGTTCATGAGCAGCTCGTTGCAGCTCACCTCCGCCGGGAGGATCTGCGGGAGCCGATTGGGGAGCGTTCGCTTCGCTTCGACAAGCTCTCGATACGAGTTGAGGCCGGCAAACGGCGGCTGGCCGGCGAGCATCTCGATGAGGACGTAGCCGAGGCTGGCGAGGTCGGAGCGGGGGCCGATCTCGCGCCCCTCGAGCACCTCGGGGGCGGCGTAGGCCGGCGTGCAGGTGCGGTTGGTGGCGACGTCGTCGAGGGCGAGGGCCGAGCCGATGTCGATGATCTTCGCGTTGCCGGTCCGCTTGATCATGATGTTGGCCGTCTTGATGTCGCCGTGAACGATCCCCTCGCGGTGGAGCGCTGCCAGGCCCGCCAGGGCCTCGCGGACGATCGCGATCGCGATCCCCGGCTTGAACCGCGACTGCTGCGGGCCGGCGGTGAGCACGCAATTGTTGAGATAGCGGAAGCGTTCGTCGGAGACGCGGGCCCGGGTCTGCTCGAGGATCTCGGGAGTGAGTAGCCGCGAGAGGTCGTAGCCGTCGATCCACTCCATCTGCATGATGCGGATCCGCCGCTGCTCGATGAAGTTTTGGACGTCGAGGAGATTGTCGTGCTGGATCTGGGCGACGCGGGCCGCCACCTTGGCGATCCGCCCCATCGCTTCGACGTAGAGGCTCTCCGACTCATACCGCTCTGGCGAGAAAAACTTCAGCGCCACCGGCACCGTGAACGAATCCGACCCGCGGCGGGTGGAGAGGTAGACCACCCCCTGCCCTCCCGCGCCGAGCTGCCGCTCGAGGCGATGGTGCTCGGTCCAGGAGAGCTTGGCCCCCTGGAGGAGCTCGGCGTAGCGGGCGAGGAGCTCCTCGGGGCAACGGCTGGCCATCACCCCCTCGGCCCCCTCCACCGAAATGGTGGGGCGTCCCTCTTGGTAGATGGTGGTGCTCATCGGAAAGGCCTGCAGGGATCGTTGGCGGTGGCGGGCTGTCGCCCCCCCGGTCGGTCACCAGTCGGCCTGTGGCTCCGGAAAGCCGAGCCGCTTGTCGACGAGGTTGCGCAGTTCCTCCCCCCGGAGGGAACGCCTGAGATTATCGCAGAAAAAGTCGGTCATTGCATCGATTCGGCGATACGATTGCCCCCCCACGTGGGGCGTGATGATGAGGCGGGGGGCCCGCCACAGCCGGCTTTCCGGGGCCGGGGGCTCATCTGGGGTGACATCGAGGGCCGCCGAATCGAGCCGGCCGCTTTCCAGGGCGTCGACGAGGGCGTTTTCGTCGACCATCTTCCCGCGGGCCATGTTGACGAGGATCGCCCCCGGCTTCATCGCGGCGAAGGCCGCCTGGTCGAGGAGGTTTCTCGTCGCCGCGGTGAGCGGGGCGCAGAGGAAGAGGATGTCGACCTGCGGAAGGATCTCTGGGAGCGTCTCCGGCCCCCCGAGAAACTCGACATGCGGGGGCTTTTTCACCGGAAAATAATCGGTGGCAAGAATCCGCACATTGAATGGCACGAGCACGCGCGCCAGCCGCCGCCCGTTCCCGCCGAAGCCGACGATGCCGACGGTTGCATCGGTGAGGTCTTTGGTCGGCCGGCGGACAAACTCCCCCTTCGCCTGCTGATCCAAAAAGAGGGGAAACCGCCTCGTGCAGGCGATCGCCAGGCCGATGCCATGTTCTGCCACCTGATCGGCGAGCACTCCAGA
>CAMCCR010000309.1 GCA_945873085.1 Candidatus Kuenenia stuttgartensis
ACCTCCGAGTCGGCTCCCGTGGAGTGGCGCTTCACGCTCGAGCCACCGCCGCCGACCTGGGACAAGCCTGGCTACGACGACTCTCACTGGAAGCGCGGCCCGGGGGGCTTCGGCACCGAGGGGACCCCCGGCACGACGATCCGCACCGAATGGAACACCAAGGAGATCTGGCTGCGGCGGATTGTGAATCTGGAAAAGCTCCCCGAGGGGAAGCTCGCCTTCCGCATCCATCACGACGAGGATGCCGAGATCTTCATCAACGGCGTTCTCGCCGCCACGGTGCAGGGATTCGTCACTGAGTATGTCGAGGTGCCGATGCTTGCGGCAGCGCGGGCGGCCCTCAAGGAAGGTGAGAATCTGATCGCCGTCCACTGCCGTCAGACCGGCGGCGGGCAGTCGATCGACGTCGGGATCGTGGAGCAGGTGCCGGGGAAGTGAGTTGGTGACCGCTGATCAGATCAGAACATTGAGGAGTATCGACCTTGAAGGCACCATCGTTCCTCGCCGTCGCCGTGTTGTTGTGGCTCCCGGGGGCCGCTGTCTTTGCCGACGAGTGGCCGCAGTGGATGGGGCCAAAGCGCGACAATGTGTGGCGCGAAGAGGGGATTGTCGACAAGTTCCCCGCCGGGGGGCCGAAGGTGCTGTGGCGGGCGCCCGTGGCCGGGGGCTATGCCGGGGCGGCTGTCGCAGATGGCAAGGTGTTCGTCACCGATTTCGTGCCCGGAGGAGAGCTGCCAGGGGACAACTTCGAGCGGAAGACCGCCGCGGGTACCGAGCGAGTGCTCTGCCTCGACGAGGGGACGGGGAAAGAACTCTGGAAGCATGAGATCCCGGTTACCTACACGATCAGCTATCCGGCCGGCCCACGCTGCACGCCGACGATCGACGGCGACCGCGTCTACACGCTCGGCGCCGAGGGGAATCTCCTCTGCCTGTCCGTGACCGATGGCCGCGTGATCTGGGCGAAGGACCTGAAGAAGGAGTACGAAACGAAGGCGGCGCTATGGGGCTGGGCCGGCCATCCGCTCGTCGACGGGAACAGGCTGTTTGTCATCGCCGGCACGGCGAAGGCCCATGTCGTGGCGCTCGACACGCTCACCGGCAAGGAGCTGTGGCGGGCCGGCACCGCCCCCGAGCAGGGCTACTCGCCGCCGACGATCATCGAGGCGGCCGGGGTGCGGCAACTGGTGCTCATGAAGCCCGACGGAATGTATGCCGTCGCGCCCGACACCGGCGCGATCCTCTGGGAGACTCCCTACAACGCCGACAACGGCTCGATCATCATGGCGCCTTTGAAGGTCGGGGAGCACATCTACGTCGGCGGCTTCCAGGAGAAGAATCTGTGTGTGAAGCTCACGGCCGACAAGCCTGGGGTCGAGGTGGTGTGGCGCAACAAGGCCAAGCATGGCATCTCGGCGGTCAACGTCCAGCCGTTCGTCGACGGCACGATGGTCTACGGCTTCCATGAGAAGGGGGATTTGCGCGGCGTGGAGATCCCGTCGGGCGAGGTGAAGTGGTCGAGCCCGGGGCCGTTCGGCGACCGTGCCCCGCCGTCGGCTACGGCCTTCATCACCCGCCACGAGAACCGCTTCTTCCTCTTCGCCGAGACCGGCGACCTCGTGATCGCGAAGCTCTCCCCCGCAGGCTACGAGGAGATCGACCGCGCCCATCTCCTCGACACGACCCAGTCGGCGTTCGGCCGCGGGGTGGTGTGGTGCCCACCGGCGTATGCCGACCGGAGCGTCTTCATCCGCAACGACAAGGAACTGATCCGCGTGTCGCTGGCCAAGTGACGCCGGCAAGGTCGCCGCAGCCGGCATGAATTGGTGCGGGGGCGGGCGAGGAATCGTATTTTGGCCCGGGGAAGGGCTTCGGTGAGGCGCCGAGTGGGAGGCAATCGGCTATCGTGTGAGCGACCCTTTGCCCTGCCCGGCCAACCCTGGCCGGAGCGTTCGGCGTTGTCTGGAGTCCGTTCTTCATGGCTTCTCTTCCCGCGGCGTCGACCCACTTCGACGTCCCCACGGCTGTGCGGCCGTACACGATCAACCGGGTCTATTCCGGCACGATCCTCGCCGTCCACCTGTTGGCGCTGCTCGCCTTCTTCCCGCAGTTCTTTTCCTGGGTCGGATTCTGGACGATGGTGGTCGGGATCCATGTCTTCGGGCAGGGGATCACGATCGGCTACCACCGGCTCCTCACGCACCGCAGTTTCAAGACGCCGCCGTGGGTGGAGCATTGCTTCGCCATTCTCGGGATCTGCTGCCTCGAGGATTCGCCCGCTCGCTGGGTGGCGGTGCACCGCATTCATCACGTCCATTCCGACGAGCAGTCCGACCCCCATTCGCCGCTGGTGACGTTTTTCTGGTCGCACTTCGGCTGGCTGATGGTCAACAACCGGGATGCCCAATCGCTCAATGCGATCGCCACCTACGCCAAAGATCTCCTTCGCGATCCTTTCTACATGCGGATCGAGAAGCGCCCCTTGCTGCTGATGTGGATCGGACTGGCACAGATCCCGGTCTTCTTCCTCGCCGGTGCCGCGATCGGCTGGATCGGCTGGGGACGCGAGGCCGCCCTGCCGTTGGCGTTGAGCATGGTCGTGTGGGGTGTGTACGTGCGGATCGTGGCGGTGTGGCACATCACCTGGTCGGTGAACTCGCTCTCCCACATGTTCGGCTACCGGAACTACGAGACGGGGGAGGCGAGCCGCAACAACTGGTTCGTTGCCCTCCTCACCGTCGGCGAGGGCTGGCACAACAACCACCACGAGGATCCCTCGTCGGCGAGCGTCCAGCACCGCTGGTGGGAGATCGACATCAGCTTCTACGAGATCCGCCTCCTCGAAGCGCTCGGCCTGGCGTGGGACGTCGTCACGCCACGGCATGTCCGTCGTCGCGAGGCCACGGCGAAGTCGGCCTGAGGCTTCTCCCGGTGCAGCGGGCGAGGGTGGCGCCGTCGGGATCGATCGCCACCCGGACCGCCGGCGTGTTGCCGTAGACCCGCGGATGGAACGGTGAGCGGAGGAACAGCCGGCCACTGTGCGGATCGATCTGCACCGAGCGGACGTTGCGACAGTCGTCGCCCAGACCGGAGAGATCCCACCGGGCCACGAGCGGGAAGCCGGCGCTTAAGAGATCGAAAAACGATGCTTGCCGTGCCTCGGCCGCGAAGACGACCAGGCACTGCCCCAGCCTGGCAACGGCGACGGGCGTCCCGGGCACCGGGAGCGTGGCGGCGAGGCGGTTGGTCGCCTTGTCGACGAGGAGCACCTGGTCGGCCCAGGCCTCCGGCGCCGCGATCCAGGGGAGCCCCTCGAGATCGAGCATCATCGTCAGGTGGCGGCGCGTCTCGGAGAAGGTGCGCTCGATGTCGTGGGTGACGGTGTCGATGCGGGCGATCGTCTCGTTACCGGGGCGGAAGTCGTTGCGTTCGAGGACGAAGAGGTGGCGGCCGGAGGGGATCATCGCCCCTGGAAAGTGGACGTCGGGGCGGAGTGGCCGGGCCCACCAGCCGTTCCAGCGGAACACCTTTCGCGAGCCGGTTTCGTTGAACCACATCCTGCTGGCGGAGCCGCCGAACTGCTCGACCTGGAGCCTCCGCGGCATCGTGCGGACGCGCACGCGCAGCCTCGGGGACGGCGCTGCGTCGAACCGCACGATGGAATGGTAGGTGAGCCAGCCGCGGCGCCGGTCGAAGTGCTTGCCGACGGCGAGGATCGTCCGCGGAGCGTAGGGGTAGAGGAACTCGAGCGTGTGGGGGACCGGAGCGGAGGCGATGACGGCGAGGCTGTCGGGGTCGTGGACATCGATCCGGTAGTCGTCAACCGTGCCGGCGCTGTGCCCTTCCCAGAGGAGACCGGCGTGGAACACCTGCCCGCGATAGACCTCGTGGGGGTCGAGATGGGTGACGGTGCGGACCTCGGGGACGGCGTGGATCAGCGAGTCGAGGG
>CAMCCR010000310.1 GCA_945873085.1 Candidatus Kuenenia stuttgartensis
CCGGCGGGGCCGCCGTTGGGGCGATCGTCGTCGTCCGGCCGTCGCGCGACGAGGATGAGATCTGGGCGATCGATCAGGCCCTCCGCTGCCCCGGCGTGACGGCCGTACTCGCCTGGCCAAAGCGCGTCTCCAGCACGGCGATGCGACGCTGGCAACTGGCGGCCCGCGGCAGCGGCACGGTGGGATTTTTGGTGAGGCCGGTGGCGGCCCGGCGCGAGCCGTCGTGGGCCGAGGCCCGGCTCAACGTGGCGGCTGTCCCGATGCTCGGACGCTTTCGGGGGGGCGACGATCCCCTCTCGTCGCATCGCTGGGCGCCCGCCGTCGGCTCGCTCGCGGTTCGGCGGCTGCGGCTGTCGCTCCAGGATGGGCCATGGGCGTGTGAACAGCCCCCCGATGTGCCCACGGTGGAGATCGCACTCGATCCAGCCACCGGCCGCGAAGCGATCGGCGACGCCACCACGAGCACCCTCCGCAGGGGCGGCCCGTGGAGCGGCACCGCGCTGGCCGGTCGGCCCTGGTCGCCAGGGACGCTCTCCGATGGCAATGGAGCGGGAGGGGTGTCGTGTCGCGCATCCTGACCCTCTGGCTGCCGCGCTGGCCGGTGCAGCGGCGGTTGAGTGGCAACGCCGAGCTGCGGCATGGGCCGGTGTTCGTCTGCCAGCGCCAGCCACAAGGCGCGATGACGGTGGTGGCCTGGGCCATTCCCCGTCGTCCGGCAGCGCCACAGGCCGGTGGGAAGAGAGCCGGGCAGGTGAGAGCCGGGGATGCGACAGCCGGGCCAGCAACGGCCGGTGATGGAGTGGCAATCCATGCCGGCATGCCCCTGGCCGAGGCGATGGCTGCGATGGCGCTTGTCCATGGCTCGCACGCCTGTCGCCGAGCTTGGATCGATCATGACGATCCGGCGGCCGATCGCGACGCGCTGCTCGAGATCGCCCGCTGGTGTCGGCGCTTCACGCCGGCGGTGGCGGTGGAGGGCGGGGGCGAACGCCAACGGCCGGAGTGCCTTCATCTCGATGTCACGGCCACGGCAGGCTTTTTCGGTGGCGAAGAGAGGCTTGCGCGCACGGCCGTGTGGACGCTCGCCGCGCGGGGCCTCCATGCCCGCGGGGCGATCGCCGACACCCCCGGAGCCGCCTGGGCCGCCGCCCACCATGTCGATCGGGTGGCGGCGCTCGCCGGCGAGCCGGCGCCACGCGGCCGGCGGCGGAGCGTGGTGGTGGCGGCGGGGGGCTTGGTCGATGCGTTGCCGGCCACGGGGCTGCGGTTGGATGGCGGCACGCTCCAGAAGCTCCGAGAAGTCGGGATCGATTCGATCGGTGGAGTGATGCGGCTGCCACGCAAGAGCCTGGCGTCGCGCTTCGGCCCGCTGCTGGTCCGCCGGCTGGCGGAGCTCACGGGAGAACGGGCCGAGCCGCTCGAGCCGTTGCCGGGGGGGGAGCTGCCGCAGGCCAGCCATGCCTTCGATTTTCCCCTCTCGCTTCGCGGCACCTCGGAGGAGCAGTTTGCCCAATGCCTCCGCCCGCTCCTTGAAGCGTGCATGAGGCCCCTTTCCGCCGCGGGGCGGGGCGTGACGGCGCTCCAGGTAAGACTCGAGCGGATAAGGCTCGAGCGGGCGCGGCTCCAGCGCCCTGGCTCGGCCGGCGCCGATGCGGCGACCGGGCCGGCGGGGCGATCCACGGCCACCAGCGCCCCGGTCGTCATCGATGTCGGGCTGTTCCGCCCGAGCGTGACCGTCGCCCATCTGGCGGAGCTGATCCGGCTGCGGATGGCGCGCATGCAACTGCCGAAGGAGATCGATGGGGTTTCGATCGAGGTCGTGGCCGCCGGTGAGGTCGGCAGCCGGCAGCGGATGCTGTTTGGCGAGGCGGAGGAGGCGGGAGACGGGGAAGTCGCCATGCTGCTCGAGCGCCTGGCGGGGAGGCTCGGCCGCGCGGCGGTCTACGAGCCACGCCCGGTGGCCGACGCCCAGCCGGAGCATGCCTGGATGGCGGTGCCGCCGGGGCAGAGGACGCGATCGCCCGGACGCATCGCCAGAGCGCCGTCAGACGACCGCGGCAGCCCTGCCAAGGGAGCGTCGCGCGGCACCAGCCAGTCTGGCCCCTGCCCCGCCCCGGAGCGGAGGCCGTTTTGGATGTTTCCCCGTCCCCTGCGCCTGGAGCCACTCCTGCGGGGAGCAGACCGTGAGCCGGCGGAGCGCCGTGAGTCGCCGGAGCGTCGGGCGGCTTCCGGAGTGCCTGTCCGCTTCCGCTACGAGTCGCGGGTTCATCGGGTGCTCTGTGCCCAGGGGCCTGAGCGGATCGAGACGGCGTGGTGGCGCGGCCCCTCCGTGCGCCGCGATTACTTCATCATCGAGGCGGTGATCGAGGAGGGCGGTGAGGGCGTGGCCGGCGGTGACCGGCAGCGGGACGCTGGCCGCGATTGGTCAGGGAATGTCGACGGGATCCTCCGGCTGTGGATCTTCCGGCAGGTGCGGGACGGGGGCTGGTTTGTCCATGGTGTCTTCGCCTGACTCAAGCCGCCGGCGAGTGGCTGGGGAAATCCTCCAAGGAGCCTTGTCATGCCGTCGTCGCGACCCGTGATCGCAAGTCCGAGTTCGGGGGCCAGCCCCGGGGGCCCGCGCGAGCGCCCCCACTACGCCGAGCTCCATGTCACGAGCAACTTCTCCTTCCTCCAGGGCGCCTCTCATCCGGAGGAGCTCGTCCGTACGGCCCACGCCCTCGGCTATGCCGGGATCGCGATCACCGATCATGCGACGCTTGCCGGCATCGTCCGGGCGCACGGGGCGGCAAAGGAGGTCGGCATCCCGCTCATCGTCGGGGCCACGCTCACGACGATCGATGGCGAGGCGCTTGTGGTGTGGGCGGAGAACCGGGCCGGCTACACAAACCTCTGCCGCCTCCTCTCGATTGGCTACGGCGGGATCCCGGCGGAGCGCGGGCAGGAGCAGCGCGAGGGCACAGCGGCTGCCAGCGCCATGGCGGAGGAAGAGGACGATCGCGGCCCGGTCAGCTGTCGACTTTCGCACGACATGGTCGCGGCCCATGCGGCAGGCCTGCGGGCCGGCGTGCCGCTGGCGGCCGTGGATGGAGATTGGCGGCGGCTGGCGGCGTGGCGCGAGGTGTTTGGGGAGCGCGTCTGTGGGCTTGCGGAGGTGGCGCTCGAGGGGAATGACGCGGCTCGGCTCGAGCGCTTTGCCCGCGCCTGCCGGCGGGCGCGGGTCGATGTCGTGGCGGCCGGCGACGTCCGCTGCCACATCCGCGCCCGGCTTCCCCTCCTCGATGCCCTCACGGCGGTCCGTCACGGCGGCACGATCGAGGAGGTCCGTGGCCGCCTCCTCACCAACGGCGAACGCCATCTCCACAAGCAGTCGAGGCTCCAGGCTCGCTTCGCGAGCTTGCCGGGGGCCGTCGAACGCTCCGTGGAATGGGCGGCAGCCTGCACCTTTTCCCTCGACGAACTGCGCTACGAATACCCCGACGCCGTCGTGCCGGCCGGTGCGACGGCGGCGGGATACCTCGCCGAGACGGTTTGGCGGGGGGCCGCGAAACGCTATCCCGACGGGGTCCCCGAGAAGGTCTGCGGACTCCTCAAGCACGAGCTTGCGCTCGTTTCCGAGCTCGGCTACGAGGCCTATTTTCTCACCGTCTTCGACATCGTGCGCTTCGCCCGCCGCCGTGGAATCCTCTGCCAGGGGCGCGGGTCGGCGGCCAATTCGGCGATCTGCTACTGCCTCGGGATCACGTCGGTCGACCCGGCCAGGATGCAGGTCCTCTTCGAGCGCTTCATCAGCCGCGAGCGCCGCGAGGCCCCCGACATCGACATCGACTTCGAGCACCACCGCCGCGAGGAGGTGATCCAATACCTCTACGACACCTACGGCCGCTCGCGC
>CAMCCR010000311.1 GCA_945873085.1 Candidatus Kuenenia stuttgartensis
CCGGGTGTGCGTCGTCGCTCAGCGCACGACGCGGGCCCCGCCGCCGCTGATCTGCTTTTCGACTTCCTTGCGCGTTGCCATCGAGGTGTCGCCGGGGGTCGTCGAGGCGAGGGCCCCGTGGGCGGCGCCGTATTCCACGGCCTTCTGCGGATCGTTGAACTCGAGAAACCCAAAGACGAGGCCGCTTGCGAAACTGTCGCCGCCGCCAACCCGGTCGAGGATTTCCAGGTCCGGATACTTGCGGCTGTCGTGGAAGCTTCGACCGTGCCAGAGAATCGCCGACCAGTCGTTCTTCGTCGCCGAGACGACGCGGCGGAGCGTCGTGGCCGCCACCTTGAAGTTCGGGAACTCCTTCACGGCCGTCTCGATCATCGCCTTGAAGGCGTCGGTCTCGATCGCCGAAATCGTATGATCGACCCCCTTCACCTCGAAGCCGAGCGAGGCGGTGAAGTCTTCCTCGTTGCCGATCATCACGTCGACATGGCGGGCGATCGCGCGGTTGACCTCACGCGCCTTCGCCAGGCCCCCGATGCTCTTCCACAGGCTGGGGCGATAGTTGAGATCGTAGGAGACGATCGTGCCGTGCTTCTTCGCGGCCTCGACCGCCTCGATCGTCAGGGCCGCGGTCGACGGGGAGAGGGCGGCGAAAATCCCGCCGGTGTGAAACCAGCGGACACCGATCTCCCCGAACAGCTTCTCCCAGTCGATATCGCCCGGCTTGAGCTGGCTCGCGGCGGTATTGCCGCGGTCGGGCACGCCGACCGCCCCGCGGATCCCGAAGCCACGCTCGGTGAAGTTGAGGCCGTTGCGGACCGAGCGGCCAATGCCGTCATCGTCGCGCCATTGGACGAAATCGGTGTTCACCCCCCCCTGAAAAATAAAGTCCTCGATGAGCCGCCCGACTTCGTTGTCAACGAAGGCGCTGACAAGCGCCGTCCGCTGTTGAAAGCACTTCCTCAGGCCGCGGGCGACGTTGTATTCGCCTCCCCCCTCCCAAGCCTGGAAGTGCCGTGCGGTGCGGATCCGCCCCTCGCCCGGATCGAGGCGGAGCATGACCTCGCCAAGTGACACGCAGTCGAATCCGCAGCGGTCCTTCGGCTTGATCGGCAGCGACATGGTGGCTCCTTCGTGGGGCGTCTTTAAGTGGGGGAATGGGGCGTGTGGAGACGTGGCTCAGGCCGTCGGCAGGGTGGCAGCATCGATTTCGGCCACGCCCGCCTCTCGGGCCAGCTCGTTGAGCGCGGCGACCTCGGCGCTGGAAAAAAGCAGCCCGCCAGCCCGACAGGTGCGTTCCGCCGCCTCGGCTTCGAGTTGGCCGGGGAGCATGCAGCCGGAGTTGCCGTGGCCGAGGATGTCGGCGAGGACGGCCTTGACGTTGTCGCTCTGCGAGCGGCCAAAGGAAAACGCCGCTCCGCTGATCGCCTCGGGGTGGATGACCTGGAAGAAGAAGGCGCAGCCCTGTTTTTCGCCCGCCACAGGCGCCCGGCTACGGATCGTGGGGAGCGAGCCGCCGATAAATCCGGCGACGATCTCGTTGATCAGCGACAGCCCGTAGCCCTTGTGATCGCCAAAGGGGAGAAGGGCCACGGCGGCGTCAGGATCGGTCGTCGGCTTTCCGGAGGCATCGACCGCGGCGCCGGGAGGAAGCGTCTTTCCTTCACGCTTGAGTTGCTGGACGCGTCCCATCGCGATCACGGAGGTCGCCCAGTCGATGACGATTGGGTATCCGACGGCGTCGGTCGTCGGGAAGCCCCAGGAGTGGGGATTGGTGCCGAGCGTCGGGTGGACACCGCGGAACGGGACCACTTCGGCCAGTGAAGCGGTGCAGTTGGTGTAGGCGATGTAGCCGAGGCGGGCGGCTTCCATCACGTAGCCCCCTCCCCACAGGTAGTGGAAGGCGTTGTCGACTGAGACGGTGCCGGTGCCGTGCCGGTCGGCGAGCGTCATGCAGCGTTCGATCGCGTCCCAGGCGACGGCTTGGCCGAGCTTCTTGTTGGCGTCCCAGACTTCGGTCGCGTCGAACCGTGACGAGAGCTTGCGGACTTGGGCTCCGGGTACGCAGCCGCCGGCCTTCGAGCCGAACAGTTCGTCGAGGTGGAGCGCCTTGATCGCGTTATGCGTGCGGATGCCGTGGGTCGTGGCGGCGGTGGCGAGCTTGGCCGCCTTTTCCGCCTCGTCGGCGGTGTAGCCGCGGTGACGGTAGGCGGAGACGACGATCTGCTCGTGGATCGCGACGGGGACGACGTGGAAGATCTCGGCCATGGTGGTCTGGTGGGCTCCGGGAGCGGGAGAGGTGCGGTGGACTTCAGACGACCTTCTTCACTGGAACCTCGGGGTTGATCTGCGCCAACGGTTTCTCGCCGCGCATGCAATTGAGGAGATTGGTCACCGCGGCCATCGCCTGCCGCTGGACGCTCTCGTGGGTGCGTGAGCCGACATGCGGGGTAACCAGACACGTCGGGAGGTTCGTGAGCGGGTGGCCAGCCGGCGGCGGCTCGATGTCGAGGACGTCGGTGCCGTAGCCGCGCACGCGGCCGCTTCGCAGGGCGTCGGCCATGTCGGCCGAGTTGACGATTTCGCCGCGGGCACAATTCACGATCAACACCCCCGGCTTCATCTGCCGGATCGTCTCGGCGCGGACGAGGTCGCGCGTCTCGGGGGTGAGATTCGTGTGGAGGGAGACGATGTCGGCGAGCCCGAAGAGATCGACGAGGCTCGCGGCGCGCCGGATGCCGTGGGCGGCGGCGAAGGCGTCATCCCAGTGGAGGTCGTAGCCCACCACCGGCATCCCGAAGGCCCGGGCCCGAATCGCCACCTCCCTGCCGATCCGCCCCATCCCCACGATCCCGATCGTTTGGCCCATGAGCTCGTGGCCGGTGGCCCGCTGCCAGCCGCCGGTGCGGGTCGAGTCGGTGTGGAAGAGGAGATTCTTCTCGAGCGCCAGCATGAGGAGGAAGCAGTGCTCGGCGACGGTCGTGTGGTTGACGCCGGGGGTGAACAGGAGCGGGATCCCCTTGGCCGTGCAGGCGGCGACGTCGATCTTGTCGACGCCGATCCCGTACTTCGAGAGCACTTTGAGCCGCGGCGTGGCCTTCTCGATCACGGCGCGGGTGATCGCGTCGTCGCCACAGAGGTAGCCGTCGATCTCGCCGACGAGCGCAAGGGTGTCGGCTTCGGAGAGCGGTCCGCGGGCGGTGACAATCTCCCAGCCGGTGGCAGCAAGCGTCGCGTGGTGGGGGCCGGGGGTGTCTTGGAAGGAGGTCGTGGTGAGAAGGATTCGCGGAGTCATCGAGGTGTCCTGGGCTGACGCGGAGGGGGCTTTGAGCGAGCACTCTTACCCGACGGGAAACGTCACCGCAAATTGTTGCCAGCGGGGATTTTAGTAGCGGTAGCCGATTCCGGTGTTGGCGAAGAAGTTCGGCGAGGTGTCGTTGAGCCCCCAGCCGAAACGGAGGCCGAGCTCGAGGTCCTTCGTGAGGAGGACATGGCCGCCGCAGCTGCCATACTGGACGTTGATCGCCTTCTCCTTACCGGTGGTCATGATCCCGAAATACTCGGCGTGCACCTCCCACCGCTCTCCGAGCGGGATCTTGAGGGCCGTGGAGGGCGCCCACTGGTTGAAGAAGTCCTCCTCGGCCCAGCCGGTGCCGTAGCGAATGCCCGAGCGCCATTCCCACCCGTTGGCGAAGCGCCAGGCCCACGCCTCGCCGACCATCATCGTCGATTGGTGCGTCGGCCCGTAGAGCGGCGTGAATCCCTGGATCACCAGGGCCGACATCGGGATCCACCCGGCCTGATCGGTCGTCTCGAGCTTGGCCCCGTAGAGCATCCGGCTCTCCTCTTCCGAGACGAGATCCTCGCCGCC
>CAMCCR010000312.1 GCA_945873085.1 Candidatus Kuenenia stuttgartensis
ACGCCGACGAAGATGTCGTTGTGGGTGACCCACGCCATTTCGGGATGCCGAACGTCGTACGATTCTCCGCTCGACATGACCAGTCGAAACGGTCGGAAGGGGCGCTGCCGCAACAGGTCGCGGAACATGGTCGTGGTCATGGCGGGGCTGTCTCCGTGTGCCTTTTGCGATGGTATACGAAGGTACATTTGATCGCAAGCGACCTGCTCCAGCCCTTCTCCACTCGGAGGCCGTTGCTCCGCGCTCTGTAATCTTTGCTTCTGGTGGTGTCTCACCCACCCGGTTGCCCCCCCCGCTGACGGTGGGATAGGCTCTCAACTCCGGTCGGCAATCGCGGCTTCGCTCTCTGCCGCAGTCCACGAGTGGCTCCGATGCCGTCAGACTCTCCCGCGGCCAACGTTCCATCGGCCCCCGGCCTGCCGGGGCGATCGGCGCCCCTCGACACCACCCTCGTTCTTGTCAGCCCCGAGAACATCGCCTTCGAATACCGGCTCGCGGGGCCCGCGCCGCGGGCGATCGCCTTCCTCATCGATCTGATGCTCCTCGTGGCCGTCGGCGGGCTGACGCTGTTGGTCGCTTCGGTCATCAGCCAGGGAGCCCTCCTCGGCTTCTGGTTGGCCGGGGGCTTCTTTCTGTGGTGGGGCGGCAGCGCGGCTGTCGAGGTCCTCGCCAATGGCCAGACCCCCGGCAAGCGGGCGTTGGGGATCCGGGTTGTCTCTCAGGACGGCCTGTCGATCAACGTCTCGCAGTCGATCCTCCGCAACTTCCTCCGCGCCATCGACCTCGCGCCGCCGTTCCTGCCAGGCCTGGTGTCGATGGTCGTCACGTCGCGCCTCCAGCGGCTCGGCGACCTTGCCGCCGGCACGATCGTGGTCGTCGATCGCGCGGCGACGGTGGCTGGCCCGCCCCGCGTCGACTCAGGCCCCAACCTCGTCGCCGAACTCGTGCCGATCGGATTCACGCCGTCGCTGGCGCTCGTCGAAGCCCTCGCCAGCTACGTCGGCCGACGGCGCGTCCTCGGCCCGGCCCGGCGCCAGGAGATCGCGGCCATCGCCGGGCGACGGCTGACTGCGGCCTGGGGCGTGCCGCCGTCGCACGACGACGACGCGCTCCTCTGCGCCGTCTACGAGCAGGCGATCCGGGAGCCACGCCGATGACGGTCGAGGAGATGGTCGCCGCACATCTCGCGGAGTGGCAGGCGCTCGAGGCCGATGTCGCCTGGCTGCGTCGGCCCTCGATCAGCCGCCGTGACCCGCACCGGATCCTCGATTTCTCGCGCCGCTACCGGGCGGCCTGCAGCGATCTGGCCCTCGCCACGGCGCAGCGATTTCCCGCCGAGACCACCGGCTATCTCCACCAGCTCGTCGCCGACGCCCACTCGCAGCTCTACCGCACCGAATCCTTCGGCCTCGTCGACTGGCTCCAGTCGCTTGTCCTCGTCGTCCCGCGCCGGATCGTCACCGATCCCTGTTTCTGGATCGCGCTGGGGGTGTTCTGGGGATTGTTCCTCGGGGCCGGCGCCGCGGCCATCCTCCGCCCCTCCTACGCGGTCGATCTCGTCGGGGCCGCGGGGATCGCGAAGATCGAGGAGATGTATTCGAAGCCCCCCAGCACCTTCGGCGACGACGCGCAGCGGTCGACGATGACAGGCTTTTACGTCATGAACAACGCCGGGATCGGCCTCCGCGCCTTTGCCGGCGGGATCCTCGGGGGCGTCGGCAGCCTCCTCATCCTCGGCTCGAATGCCCTCACCCTCGGCGCGATCTTCGGCCACATGTTCACCTCTCCGCAGCGGGCCAACTTCGTCGAGTTTGTCACGGCCCACGGCCCGTTTGAATTGACGGCGGTGGTGCTCTCCGCGGCCGCGGGGCTCCGTCTCGGGTGGGCCCTCCTCGACACGCGCGGGTGGTCGCGACTGGAATCGCTGCGGCGCACCGCTCCGGAGGCGCTCTCCACCGCGGGGCTGGCGACGGTGCTGTTCATCCTCGCCGCGTTCATCGAGGGATTCGTCTCCCCCTCGACGCTCCCCTACCGCACCAAGGCGGCGGTGGCCGTGGGGACGGCCGCCATCCTCGTCGTCTATCTCCTCCTTCCCCTGTTCGTGGCGCGGAGTCGATTCGGGACGGGGGTGCGCGATGACGCCTGACCAGCTGCGGATCGCCGTCCGGCCACGGGGACTCCTCGAATGCCTCGATCTCGCCTGCTTGTTCTCCGTCCGTCGCGGCGCCGGGATCGCACTGGCCGTCCTCCTCGGGGCCGCTCCGATCGCCTGGATCAATGTCGCGCTCATCGGGCCTGTGATCGCGGAAGACGTGGTTGTCCGCTGGCCGTTCTTGCTGGCCCTCGAGACGCCGTGGGCGATGGCGCCGCTGACGCTGTTTCTCGGCCGGGCGATGTTTGCGGAGCGGCTCAAAGGGGCTGACTGGCGCGGCATCGCCGGCGGGTTTTTGACAGCGTTGCTTCCGCTGCTGCTCTACCAGACACTCCTCCGCGGGCTGTCGCTGCTGTTGGTCATCACCTTTCCGCTGCTGCTTGTCGCCCTGTTTTTCGTCGATCCCGTCATTCTCCTCGAGCAGGGGCCGACGTCCGGCGTGTGGCGGAGGAGCCTGGCGCTGGCGAGGGGCAACCTGGAGCGGGTCGTGCTTGCCCTGGTGCTCGACACGACGATCCTCGTGGTGGGATGGTTCCTGGGTGCCTTGGCGCTTGACCAGCTGTCGAGCCTGTGGGCGGGCCGGTCGCTGCCAGATGTGTTTGACGCGCCACAGGCCGATTGGGGAATCGGCCGGGCGGTCTTCACCTGGCACGGGCAGATCGCCTTCTGGTCCGTCACGGCGCTGATCACGGTCTTCCGCTTCGTCACCTACCTCGACACCCGGATCCGCAACGAGGGGTGGGATGTCGAATTGAAACTCCGAAACCCGGCCACCTACGCCGGCCTCGACCGCTTTCGCGGCGCGGCGCTGATCCTCGCGTTGGCCTCGGCCCTCTTGGCGTCGGTGGCAACAGCGTCGCCTTTCTCTGCCCCGGATGCCGATCTCCCGATCGCGGCGGAGGAAGACGCCGACGGCAGCGCGGGGCGGGATGCGGTCGTGCGGCAGCGGTTCCCCTGGTACGACGCCGACCACGATCGTTACCGTCCGGTCGTCAACGCTTCACCGACTGGTGATGGACTGCGGTTCTCCCTGTTTGACGGCGCGTCGATCGGCTGGCTCGCGAAGGGGGTGATGATCCTCCTGCTTCTTTTGGCTGTCGCCGGGGTGGTGTCGATCCTCCTCCGCCACGGCATCACCCCCGCGCCGCCGCCGGAAGAGGAACGCCGGGCCGAGGGGGTGCGGATCGGCGCGGAGGAGATCGAGACGCTCCCCGAGGAGGCGCGTGGCGACGTCGATCAACTCCTCCCGCGGATCGCGGCACGGCTGGCGGCGGGCGACCACGCCGGCGCGGCGATCCTCTACCACGCCTGGCAACTCGTGGAGCTCCATGCCCGCGGCGTGATCGAGCTGGCAAAGGGGAAGACGAACCGGCGCTATGCGGCCGAAGTCGCGGCGCTGACGCCGGCGCTCGCTGAGCTGTTTGCAGCCACGACGAGGCTTTCCGAACGCGCCCGCTTCGGGCGGCTCCCGGTGACCGCGGAGGAGTTCGAGGGAGTGTGGCGCGAGCGCGGCCGCTTCGAGGCCGGGGCTGCCGTGGAGGCCACGCCATGAAACGGCAGTCAAAAGCGAAAGGCCTGCCGCGGCGCGGGCGTGATGCCGGGGGCTGGCTCATGGTCCTCGGGAGCATGCTCGCCTCGATCACGGCGGCCGGGTGCAGCCAAGAGCCTGCCTCGACCCATGGCGATGTCGTTGGCGACAGCC
>CAMCCR010000313.1 GCA_945873085.1 Candidatus Kuenenia stuttgartensis
GAGAGCGAGGTCGACGCGCTCCTCATGGAGAGCCGGCTGATCAAGGATGTCCAGCCGCGGTTCAATTCCGATCTCAAGGACGACAAGACCTTTCCCTACCTCCAGATCACCACCCACGAAGATTATCCGCGGGTGGAGTTCACGCGGACTCCGCGGCACAAGGGGGTGAAGCTCTACGGTCCGTTCACGAGCGCGGGGAGCCTGCGCGGGGCGATCGTCGTCCTCCAGCGGATCTTCAAGTTTCGCACCTGCACGCTCGACATCGATGCCTCCGACCCGCAGTGGCGCTGGTTTCGCCCCTGCCTCCTGGCCTCGATCGGCCAGTGCACCGCCCCCTGCAACCTGCGGATCTCGAAGACGGAGTATCGCGGCGACATCAACCGGCTGCGGACGTTCCTCGAAGGGGGAAAAAGAAAGCTCCTCGAGGAGATGCGGGCCGAGATGCTCGCCTCGTCGGGGCGGCTCGAGTTCGAGCGTGCGGCCCGGCTCCGCGACGAGATCAAGCTCCTCGAGACGCTCGACCAGCGTGGCGACCTCGAGGAGCATGTTCAGCCGGAAGTGTTTCTCGTCGATCCGAAGAAGGGGCTCGCCGGGCTTGCGAAGGTGCTCGGGCTCGCGGCCCCGCCGCGCGTCATCGAGGGGGTCGACATCGCCCACCTCCATGGCAACGAAACGGTGGCGAGCCTCGTCCAATTCATCGACGGCCTTCCCTTCAAGGCCGGTTACAAGCGCTACCGGATCAAGGGGGTGAGTGGCATCGACGACTTCAAGAGCATCCACGAAGTCGTCTCGCGACGGTTCTCACGCCTCGTGCGAGAGGGGGCGAGCCTGCCGGACGTATTCCTCGTCGACGGCGGCAAGGGGCAATTGTCAGCGGCGATGGCGGCGCTGGAATCGCTCGGGATCGAGGCGCCGTGCGTGATCTCGCTGGCGAAGCGGGAGGAGGAGGTGTTTGTGCCGGGGAAGAGCGAGCCGCTCAAGATCTCGCGCGACGCCTATTCCCTCCGCCTCCTTGAATACGTCCGCGACGAAGCCCACCGCTTCGCCCAGCACTATCACCACTTCCTGCGGCGCCGGCGGACGCTCGGGGAATGACCCGGCGGCATCCCCGCCAACATTACCCTCCTCTGGTGGGGCTCGGTATCATCGGTGGGGAGACCGGTCGGCTCGGGCCCCCCGCCTGATGGACCGCGTCCAACTCCCAGAGGAGCCTGTCATGGTCTGTCGAGCTTCGATCGCTGCCTGCCTCGTGGCCCTCTTCGCCACGATCGCGGCGACACCTGCGCATACCGCCGAGCCTGCGGCGGAGCCCACCCCAGCCGTCGTCAACGGGGCCAACGAAGCCGTTGCCTGGATCCGTGTCAACCGTCCTGCCGGTTCCGCGGAAGGCCCCTACGAAACCTTCGAGAGGACCCGCCAACGATACGTTCAATGGTTCGAGAGCCCGATCATCATCCAAGCGGTGCTGCGGCAACCCGAGATCGCGAACCTCGAGACGATGCGGAACGAGGAACCCGATCCGACGGCGTGGCTCCTCGCAGCGCTCGACGTGACGGCGCCGGAAGGGACGGAGCTGATCCGTGTCGGCGTGCGGGGGGAACGGATGGACGATCTCCAGCAGGTCGTCGACGCCGTGGCACAGACCTTCGTCACCGACATGGTCGAGCGTGAGAGGACCAACCTTCTTGCTTGGCGGGACCAACTCGTGAAGAAATACCGCGAGGTGCAGACCGAGATCCTCTCCAAGGAGGAGGCCCTGACGGCCAAGTCCGGCGGCAGCGATGCCTTCTCACCCGAGATCCGCCGGGAACTCCTCCTCGGCGAGATCGGAAGTCTGCGGGCGCAGCGGACACCGCTGCAGATCGAACTCCGCTCGATTCAAGCCGACATCGCCGTGGCCGGGACGCTCGGGGAACAGGCCGATCAGCGGAAGGTGGCCAGGCTCTGCATCCTCGAGAAGCAAATCTCCCAACTCACAGCCGACATGGACACCACGCTGCGGGGGTGGTCGATAGCTCAGGCCGAACGGAAGGCAGAAGAGGTTTCCATCGATCAGCATCGCCGGATCTTCGACGAGATCGGCCGGCAATTGGAGTCGACGTCGCTCGATCTGGAGAGCCCGCCGAAGATTCAGCGGGTCGAAGCACCGACGAACAGCGAAATGCCCTGACCGCCCCTCCGCCCCGCGGGTGCGGGGCGGCGGGACAGGTGGCCATGGGCTCCGCGTCAGCGTGGCTTCGCGTCAGCCCGGGGCGTCAGGACAATTCGACGACCGACTCCCCGGCATCGAACGCCGCCTCAACTCTCTCGAACGCTCGGGCGAACGCCGCAAGCAGTTGGGTGTTGCGGCAGTTTCCCAACCGCACCCACAGCAGTCGTCCCATCGCATCCGGCTGATTCGCGAGGTAGAGGAAGTCCTCGTCCTTGGAGACGATGATCCGACCGTCGGCTACGGCATGAGACCACAAGGTCCGATCATCAAGCCTTGCCAAGCCGGCGTCGTACGCGTGGACGGCATCGTGCCCACGATCGCACAACCAACCCGCCAGCGATGGCGGCAGTTGATTGTCGACGAGAAACTTCATGCCACTTCGACCACGACGTGATTCGTCTGTCGGGCGGCGTAAGCGATGGCCGCGAGTATGTCGTCTCGTTCGAGACACGGATAATCGGCCAGAATCTCCTCGATGGCCGCGCCGTTGGCGAGCAATTCGAGCACGTCACAGACACGAATCCGCAAGCCGCGAATGCACGGCTTACCGCCGCACTTGCCGGGCTCGATCGTAATTCGCTGCAGCAACGTGGTTTGCATGAGCGGATCATACTCGCGTTCGGGGATCGGGGCCACCTTTGTCCACGAGTGGCGAGCCTACCGGCGAACACTCATGATGACACCAGATCGGTGGAGGGATGGCCAACCGACCCGAATCCGCCACGAGCTCGATCTGAAAGAGCCTCCGAAGATTCAGCGGGTTGAAGCACCGAAGAGCGATTGGTTGCCCTGACCGCCCCTCCGCCCCGCGGGTGCGGGGCGGCGGGACAGGTGGCCATGGGCTCCGCATGTGGCGGGCTCCGCGTCAGCGTGAGTGCATGTCGCACGACAGCCCACCGGCTGCCGGGACATAGCAACTGCGGGCGTAGTCCATCACCATGCGGTGCGAGCTGAACCGCCAGGCGAGCGAGCTGATCGAGTTCTTCATCATCTTGATCCACGTCTGCGGCAGACCGTCGGCATCGCGTTCGTAGAACAGCGGGATGACCTCGTTTTGGAGCACGTCATAGAGCGCTGCCGAATCGCGGGCATCGGTGATCTCGGGGTTGGCGTGGATCTCGCCACGGCCGATGGCGAAGCCGTTGCGGCCGTCGAACGCCTCCGCCCACCAGCCGTCGGGGATCGAGCAGTTGAGCCCGCCGTTCAACACCACCTTTTGGCCGCTCGTGCCCGAGGCCTCGAGCGGGCGGCGCGGGTTGTTGAGCCACACGTCGACCCCCTGAATGAGATGCCGGCAGACGTTGATGTCGTAATCCTCCACAAACACGATCCGGCCGGCGAGGCGCGGGTCGTGGCGGAGGTTGGCGATCTTGCGGATCAGCCCCTTGCCCGGATCGTCGGCCGGATGGGCCTTGCCGGCGAAGATCACCTGGATCGGCCGGTCGGCATCGCAGATGAGCTTGGAGAGCTTGTCGAGGTCGCCGAGGACGAGATCGGCCCGCTTGTACGTGGCGAAGCGCCGCGCGAATCCGATCGTGAGAACGTTCGGATCGAGCACCGACCGAGCTGCCTCGATGGCCTCATCGCTCTCGCCGCGCCGCTTGCACTGCCGCGCCAGGCGACGGCGGACGAACTGGAG
>CAMCCR010000314.1 GCA_945873085.1 Candidatus Kuenenia stuttgartensis
CTGGGAACGTTCTTCGCCTGGACGACCTACTCTCCCGAGCTCTATGCCAACGCCTTCCGCGAGGCTGATTCGGCGAAGAGCCGCTCGGCGGCAGCGATCACGTCGCTTGCGGAGACGAAGAAGAAGCAGGAGGAGGCGGTCGCCCAGCAGCAGTATCTGGTCCGTCTGGCCGATCGCCGTTTCCAGTCGATCGACCTGCTGCGGGCGGTGGAGACGCTGCTCCCCCACGACGAGCCGGGGAAGCTGATTCCCAATCCGGCCGAACGCAACGAGATCCACGTCGACGGCCTCGACTGCCAGTGGTATCCCGATCTCGCCGTCTGGTTCGAGAAGGTGAAGCCGCAGTGGCTCGAGACCTTCCCCGCCGATGAGGTGGAGGAGGAAGAGGAGGGGGCGCCTGCCGCCGATCCCGCCGCCGCCGCGCCGGAGGGGGGCGAAGCGCCTGCGCCAGTGGCGAAGTGGACCGCGGCCGGCGATGCCGGGCCGAAGGGGCCGGGGTGGGTCGTGCAGGTCAGCGGCCATCACTATCACAACGACGCAGCGCAGAAGCCCCTCGTCGAGATGCAGTTTGTGCGCGAGACGCTCGCCGACGGCCTCCTCGGCAGGCTCGAAGACGTGCCAGTCGCGGCCGGTCCGCTCGCCGGAAAGCTCGTGCCGCCGGCCGACCTCGGGATCGGCTATCCCGTCATCGTCTCGTCGCCGCCAATCTCGATCGAGCGGGTAGCCGGGCTGGTGTTGCCGGGCGCCGAGGGGGCGAACGAGACACCGGCAGCCGGTCCAGCCACGGGAAACGCGACAGGGTTCCCCCCCGGGGGCTCCGGTGGCTCCCCCACCATGCGTCCGCCAGGCTCGATGGGGCCAGGCTCGATGGGCCCGGGCATGATGCCGCCGGGGATGATGGGGTCGGGAGGGATGGGAGGGGCCGCGGACGGCACGCCACTGCGGCGGCAGGACTTCATCCTCCAGTTCACGTGGCAGCCGGTTGTCCCCGGGGCGCCGAAGCCAGCCGCTGAAGGGGATGCCGCCGCCGGAACGACTGGGAATTGACGATTCAGCAGCCTGATTCTGTCGGATGGACGTCGGACTGACGTCGGATTGATCACGACTCACGCGAGCGCAAGGGGAAAGCCATGGCCATGATCCCGGACTCCGTCCGCCCGTACTGGGACTTCCTCGCGAAGTACCACTTCTGGCTCCTTGCGCCGTTGGTGCCGGCGCTGATCCTGCCGACGCTGTTCATGACCAACGGCAAGCTCGCGGCGGAGATCGCCTCGAAGGGGAAGGAGATCGACGGCAAGATCTCGTCGCTCAAGCAAGTCGACGGGATCACCCCTCACCCCAACGACACCTGGACGTCCGATATCGACAAGCGCACTGCTCGTGTGAAGCGCGAGACGCTCGCCGAATGGCAGCGGTTCTGGGACAGCCAGGCCGATCTCCAGTCCTGGCCCGCCGAACTCGGCCCCGACTTCCTCCAGCGCCTTTCCAGTCTCAAGCCCGGCAAGGAACTGCCGCGTCAGCTCCTCGAGCGCTACAAATCGTCGGTGCGCGAGCTGGCGAAGAAGCTTCCGGCCCGGATGGGGGCCGACGCGGCAATGATCGATCCCGACGAGCAACTCGCCGAAGGCGGGGGTGAGGGACAGGGGGGCGGCCCTCCCGGCGGGATGGCGATGATGAATCGGATGATGCAGCCAGGGGGGGGAGTGCCGGGGATGGCGGCGCGTCGATCGACGGCGCTTGTCGAATGGAATCCGGCCGACCAGCAGCGACTCTACGACTCCTTCCACTGGGACAAGCCGCCGAAGACGAAGCAGGTGCTCCTCGCCCAGGAGGAGCTTCGCGTCTACGGCCTGCTGTGCGATCAGATTGCCGCCATGAACCAGGGGGCCGGAGGGACCTACGACGCCGCGATTCCCCATGTCGAGCAACTCGCCGTCGGCTATCCGGCCTGCGAGGACGAGCCCGCTTTCTCAACCGTCGGGCGGATGCATGAGCCCGGCGCTGAAGGGGCCGGGGGGATGGGAATGGGAATGGGCATGGGGGGCGGAGGGAGTCGGGGCATGATGATGCCCTCCTCGGGGGGCGATAGTGACGCCAGTGGCGCGGCCGGCGGCGGAGGGCAGGTAAAGCCGCAGCATCCCCGCTTCATGCCGAAGGAAGGGCAGTCGGGGATGGCCCGGGGGATGTCGATGCCGCCGATGGGAGGGGGAGACGCCGAAGGGGGAGCTCCCGCCGCAGCGCAGGGCCCAGGCACCACCGATGAGGCCTTCCTCACTTGGATCTACGTCGACGCCGACGGCAAACCGCTCAAGGGGGAAGAGGTGGCGACGTCGCCATCGGCCCTCATGACCCACCTCATGCCGTTCACGATCCGAGCCACAATCGATCAGCGCAAACTCGATGCCTTCCTCATCCGGCTGGCCACCTCGGCCGTCCCGATCGACATCCGTCAGGTGCGTCTCAATCCCCCTGCGGCCGCTACCGGCATGCCGGGCATGGGCGGCGGCATGGGTGGCCCACCGGGCGGGATGATGGGCGGGATGATGGGCCCACCGGGCGGGGGCGGCGGTCGTCCGCAGGCCGGTGGACCGCCGGGGGGTGGCATGGGTGGCCCTCCCAACCGGGGCATGATGTCGCGTCCTCCGATGGGAGGCGGCGGTGAGGATGGCCCGATGGCGGGGATGGCTGGGGCGGGCTCGATGGTCCGGCCGCATGACATCGTCCTCGAGATCCGCGGAACGATCGCGCTGGCGACGCTTCCGAATCCGGAGGCCTTGGGGCTGGCAACGGAAGGTGCTGCGGATGGCGGGGCTGCCGCCGATGCCTCCGAACCGGCGCCCGCCGCCGTCGACGAGCCCGCCGTGCCCGCCGTGCCCGAAGCCGATCCCGCCGCAGAGCCTGCGGCCGCGGTCGATGGGGCCGTCGATCCCGCCGCTCCGGAAGCCGGTGACGCGGCCGTACCACCAGCCGATGCGGCCCTTCCCGGCGGCGACCCGCCGGCGCCCGTGGAAGGAGCCGAGCCGGCCGGAGACGCTCCTCCGCCAGCCGATCAGCCACCGCCGGCCGAGCCGGCCGTTTGATCCAGCTTCACGTTTGATCCCCAGTCCAGCACCGAAACCAGCACCAAGACCACGTCCAGACCGACCCTAGGAGGGTGATGCGATGAAAAAGCCGAGCATCAACTTGAGCAAGGAATCGATTGTCGACTTCTTCCTCAATCACGGTGAGAAACTCGTGGTGGGGCTGTTCGGGGCGTTGGCCTGCACCCTCGTGTGGGGCGGGATCGACGCGGTGCGGACGAAGCCGGCCAAGCGCGAGCAACTCCCGACGGTGATCGTCGAGCATGCCGGGCGGACGGTGAAGCACATCGCCGACTCGAAGGGCCCGCCCGCCGAGACGACCAAGCGGCCGAGCTTGGCCAAGCTGGTCGAGCCGTGGCGCGAAAACGTCGTCGCCGCGCCGGCGGTGCCGCGGATCTTCAACACCCCGCTCTCCGACGAGAAGGCGAAGCGGAGCGCCCCGGAAGTGCTGCCGCTGGTCGATCTCCGTGTCCGTCCGGGCTGGGCGGTGATCGCCATCGCCCAGGATCCCAATCAGGGAATGATGATGGGGATGCCGGAGACGAAAGAGAACGACGACGGCAAGGACAAGGACAAGGACAAGGACAAGAACAAGAAGAAGCAGAAGAAGGGGGCTGACCCTGGTGACGTGGCTGGCGGGACTCCCCCGGGCTATCAGAAGACGGGAAAAAACAAGTTCCAAACGGGCGGCCCGATGGGGCCGATGGGGCCGGGCGGGCCGATGATGGGTGGCGAGGGC
>CAMCCR010000315.1 GCA_945873085.1 Candidatus Kuenenia stuttgartensis
CTCGTGATCGTCCCCGAGCCCTCCACGTGGGCGATGACGCTTGCGAGCGTCGGCTTCGCCGGCTGGATGGCCCGCCGCAAGAAGCTCGCCCGGAAGCGCCGGATGGCTTGATCGGCAACGTGCTTCATCTGGCTGCGGCCAGATGAAGACAGGAATCAGAGGAGGGGGCGGGCTTCGGCCCGCCCCCTTTTTTTATTTCCGAAGGGCCGGCCGGAGGCCTCTGCCCGTTTCGTGCGCGCCATGCCCGATTCGTGCGCGCCATGCAAGATTCCTTACCGCATTGCAAGGGTCGCCCCCATTGCGAGAATGGGCTGGTGGGTGAAGATGCGTAGGATTCTTTCACCATCGAGCTACCCATCCGTGCAGCGCTTCTTTTTTCTCCTCGCCTGGATGGCAGCCTGGCCGCTTGCGGCGCTGTTGCTAGCCGGCTGTCAAAACAGGAGCCCAGCGGGGACGTACGTCGGAGCCTGGGAGGGGGGCGACGAGTCGCTCGTTGTTCGCCGCAATGGCTTGGCCGAGGGGCGCCTGTTCGGGGCCAACTCCGACCGGTCTTTCACGTGGCGTGCTGACGGGCCGACGTTGCGGCTCACCTTCGGCCAGATCGCCAGCGACACCATCGAATATCGGGGAACGATCGATGAGGCGGGGCGGTTGGTTGTTGAAAGTGACAAGGGAAGTTGCGTCCTCAAACGGGCGAGAGCCGGATCGCCGTAGGCTTGATCCTCTTCCCATCTCGTAGCCTCTCTTGGCCTCGCCGCCCCTGCCATCCCCTCCATGCGGCCTGCCCTGTTCGCGCGCCGCATGGCTGGCCGCTATCATCGTGGCATCTCACGGAGGAAGTCATGCCCATCATCGTCGGCCAACTGCTCGTCATCGTGTTCACCGCCCTGCAGCCAGCCACGTCGAGCTGGACGGGAAAAGCCGAGGCCCCCATCGATGGGGACACGCTGCGGATCCGCGACGAGAACGACAAGCTCCATAAGGTGAGGATCCAGGGGATCGACAGCCCGGAGGATGGCCAACCCTTCTTCAAGGCCGCTCGTGAGCATCTCGGGAAGGTCACGAAGGGGCGCGAGCTCCAGGTGACCGAAGTGGGGAAGGATTCATCCGGCCGAACCCTGGCAACGATCCGCGTCAACGGCCAAGACCTCCGCATCGACATCCTTGCTGCCGGCATGGCCTGGCATCAGCGGAGCGTGGTCGAGGATTCGGTGCTCGAGGCGGAGGAACGGGACGCCAAGGCCCGTCATCTCGGCCTCTGGGTCGATGCCGATCCCGTCGCCCCCTGGGAGTGGCGGGCAGCCGAGGAACAGCGGAAAAACGCCCGGAAGAAGGGGCCTTCCTCCGCCGCTCGGTGAGCCCTGAGGCGAGCCCTGAACAGATCTTGGACGGTCGCTCATGAGGGGGGTTTTTGGCGGGGGGGCAAAAAAAATCCCCCCGGGAAGCCCTTGACACCACGGGCGGAGTTGTCCCTGGATCGTCGAAATGCTAGAACCTTCCGTGTACGACTGACTTTCGTCCGCACATCGAGTCCGATCGGGAACTGCGGTGCGTGCTTCGGCGATGGTCGACAAGTCGATGTGATTCCAGGTACCAGTTCCCGAGTCCTAGAGGTTGTTTTTATGTCCCGGAAGATTTACGTGGGGAACCTGCCTTGGTCCACCACGTCCTCCGATCTGGAGCAGATGTTTTCTGCGCACGGTGCCGTGCGCTCCGCCGAGGTGATCTCCGACCGTGAAACCGGTCGGTCGCGTGGCTTCGGTTTCGTCGAGATGGAGACCGACGACGGGCTCCAAGCCGCGATCGCGGCCCTCAATGGCCACGAGCTCAACGGTCGTCCGCTGACCGTCAACGAAGCTCGTGAACGCACCCCGCGTCCGGGTGGCGGTGGCGGCGGTGGTGGTCGTCCGGGCGGCGGCGGCGGCGGTGGCCGCGGCTACGGCGGCGGTGGCGGCGGCGGTGGTGGTGGCTACGGTGGCGGCGGCGGCGGTGGCCGTGGCTACGGTGGCGGCGATCGCTACTAGTCTTCCGGGTTCTCATTCGGCATCCGCTGGGCGGAGGCCGGGGCGTTGTCCCGGCCTCCGCCGGCCTTGCCGGCCAAGCTTTGCCGATTATTTTGTTTCGCCATCGACGTGGAACACTCCGCGTCGATGGTTTTTTGGTGGGCCGTTGATCCCACTTCTTTGGGCCCTCATGATGAGCCCTGTTTAAAGTTTTCCGGCCGGCGCGTATGATGGTCCCTTTCGTCATTCGCCGGCGTTCCTTCCGGTTCCGTTTCCCAACGAGCACACGATGCCTCCTGCCAATCCGAAGTTCGGCAAGTTCGCCAAGAAGAAGGCCAAGCCCCGCGCCAAGGTCAAGCGGCGCGACCCGATCTTCATCGACGGCAACCGTCCGCGTCCGATGTATGTCGACTACAAGGATCTCGAGCTCCTGGGGAAGCTCGTCAACCGTCAGGCCAAGATCCTCGGTCGGCGAAAGAGCGGCTGCACGGCCGCTAGCCAGCACGCCGTCACGTCGGCCATCAAGCGGGCCCGTTTTATGGCCCTGCTCCCCTACGTCGGCGAGTGACCGATTCCGTCAGCGCCTCTTCTGGGCCTGCCCGCAAACAGGCGGGCCCAGAAGGGCTGATTGGTTTCAGGGATTGCTTGTTTGTCGTGGGGAATGACGGGGCGATTGTCCTGTCGTCGTCGATTTGCTTCCGCTTGCCGCGCTTTCGGCGTGGCCTCGTCCCCCGGTGATGCGCTCGATGAATGCGGCCCGCGGAGCTCCTGCGACCGACGAGCCCAGCTCTCCTTTCGTCGCCCGGCGGCGGGTGGAGTTTCGCGACACCGACGCCGCCGGCATTGCCCACTTCTCGACGTTCTTCGTTTGGATGGAGTCGGCGGAACACGAACTCCTCCGCCATGCCGGGGTGCCGTTGGTGGAGGTGGTGACGGAGCCTTTGCACGGGGCCGCCGGCAAGGATGACGAGCCTCCCGGCACCTACAGTTGGCCGCGTGTCAGCGCCGCCTGCGACTACAAGTCGGCCGTGCGTTTCAACGACGAACTCGACATCGCTGTCGGGCTCGAGGCCATCGGTCGATCAAGCGTCACCTGGACGTTCCGGTTCGAGCAGGCGGGGCGGTGGATCGCCCAGGGGCGCGTGGTGGCGGTCCGTTGCTTGCTCCGTCCGGGGCTCGCTCCGGCGGCCGTGCCGATCCCCAATTCGGTTCAAACGCGGCTGAAGCCCTACCGGATCGCAGCCCGTGGCTCCCCGGAGGGCTGACCTCTCGTGTTGCCGATGACGCCCCATGCTCGCGGAGGAAAGCGTGCTCGAAGTCGACCAGGTCACGAAGGCCTATTCATCGCCGACCGGGCCGGTGCGGGTGCTTGAATCGATCGATCTGCGCCTCGCTCCCGGGGAGCGGGCAACGGTGATGGGGCCGAGCGGTTCGGGGAAGAGCACGCTCCTTTCGATCCTCGGTGCCCTCGACGAGCCGACGTCGGGGCGTGTTCGGCTCGACGGTGTCGACCCGTTCGCGGGCACTCCGGCCGAGCGGGCGGCCTTCCGGAATCGCCGCATCGGCTTTGTCTTCCAGGAGCATCACCTTCTCGATGGCTGTACGGCGCTCGACAACGTCGTCCTCCCGGCCCTCGCCTCGGGGCGGGTGACCGGCGCGATCGAGGAACGCGGGCGGGCCCTCCTCACCCGCGTTGGCCTCGCGACCCGGACTGAGCATTTCCCCGGCGAACTCTCTGGCGGGGAGCGGCAGCGGGTGGCGGTGGCTCGGGCCCTGCTCCTCGAGCCGCGGCTGCTGTTGGCCGACGAACCGACC
>CAMCCR010000316.1 GCA_945873085.1 Candidatus Kuenenia stuttgartensis
ACCGATTCCCCGGCCGGAGGGGGGGCTGTAGACTGTTGATCAGCGGCGGGGGTTCGATCGGCACCGAAGGAATCAGACCCATGAACAGCGGCTCTTCGACGATCGCCTTTGTGGTGGCAGTGGTCCTGGCCTGGTTCGGCTTCGCGAGCCGCAAGCCCGAGGCCATCCGGCCGGCGGGCGTGGCGGTGATCGAGGCGCTCGGTGGATCCAACGACGCGCTTAAGCAATATGAGGAGCAGCAGAAGAAGGAGCGGGAGTCGCTCGATGAGTTCCGCACCACCGCCCCTTACCGCGAGGCCCGGTCGATCGCGATCGATCCCGCCTATGGCAAGATCCTCGGCTTCTGCTCGCTCGGGGAAGGGCGGCTCGCCGCCGTCACCGGCCAAGCCGATGCCTACGGCGCCGTCATCGACACCCACGATCCCGCCACCGTCGGCAACCGGCTCGTGTGGCTTGCGGCCGATGGCCGTGAGGAGCGCTCCGTGCCGCTCGACTTCTCGCCGCGGGCCGTGAACCCCGGCCCCGATGGCTCGCTGTGGGTGGTGGGGGGCTCGAACGTCGCCCACTTCGCCGCCGATGGCGAAAAGCTCGCTGCCGCCGACGCTCCTCACTTCACGCTCTCGCCGGAAGGGCGCGAAGAGTTTGTCGAGGAGGTCAAGACGCGCCACGCCGCCGAGATCGAGAGCTACAAGCAGAGCACGAAGATGCAGGAAGAGATGGTCGCGGAGCTCGAGGGAAAGAAGGAAGGCGATCCCGGCTTCCAGCCTGAGGAGATGGTCAAGCTCTACAAGCAGTCGTGCGACAGCATGAAGGCGCATGTCGAGTCGCGGCAGAACATGACCGACGAGCAGGTCGTCGACGAGGCGATCGAACGGGTGCGGCAGATCCACCGCGTCGCTGTCACGGCCGAGCATGTGTTCCTCGTCACCAATCAGGATGTCGGCCACGGCTTCGCCATCTGGCGCTGCACCAGCGACCTTGCCGAGCCGGTGCGGATCGTCGAAGGGCTCGCCGGCTGCTGCGGGCAGATGGACGTGCAGGCAGTGGAAGGGGGCCTCGCGATCGCCGAGAACTCCCGCCATCACGTTCGCCTCGTCGACTTCGACGGCGAGGAGATCCGCACGTTCGGCGAGACGAGCATGGCCGACATCACGAAGGGCTTTGGCGGCTGCTGCAACCCGATGAACACCTGCCTCGACGGCGACGGCTGCCTGCTCACCTCCGAGAGCAACGGCCTCGTGAAGCGCTATTCGCTCGACGGGGAGTTCAAGGAGGTGGTCGGCGTGGCCGACGTTCAGGCCGGCTGCAAGAACTCCTCGATCGGGATGTCGGCCGACGGTGGCCACCTCTACTACCTCGACGTCCACAAGGGGACGGTCGTCGTCCTCGAGAAGGCAGGCTGAGCGGCGACGATCGATCCTGCGATGGGGGTCGTGAGCTTGGTGTCCGATGAAACGGGGGGGATCGCCATGCGCGTCATCGAGTGTCCGCGTCGGGGCCTGCTGCTGGCTGCCGTGGCGATCGTCGCCTGGTCGGGGATCCTTGCGGCGGCAGAGCCCACCCTGACGCTCGTCGTCATGGATCCGCTCGCGGCGCCCCTCTCCTGCCCGTGCGTGAAGGGCTATGCACAGCGCGATTACACGAAGCTCGGCGTTCATCTCGAAAAGGCCCTCGGCCGGCCGGTGGCCGTGGTCTTCGGCGAGTCGCTCGCGAAGGTTGTGGGGACGGTTGGCGAGGGAAAGAGTTCCCGTGCCGACATCGTCATCGGGAAGCGGTCGGTCGTCGCCGCCGATGGAAAGAGCACCAAGCGGACGCTCCTCCCGGTGGCCGATCTCACCGATCTCAAAGGCTCGACGACGCAGCACGGGCTTGTCGTCGTGCGCGGTGACGATCCGGCCGAGTCGATCGCCGATCTTGCCAACCATCGGCTGATCCTCGGGACTGCCCCGTGCGACGAGAAGCATGCCGCCGCCAAGACGCTTCTCGCGACGGTGGGGATCGTCGTTCCGGAGGGCGGCGCGATGGCCGAGGCCTGCAGCGACGGCGCCGAGGAGGTGATCGAGGCTGGCAAGGCCGGGAAGGCCGTGGCCACCGTTATCTCGAGCTACGCCCAGCCCCTCCTCGAAGGCTGTGGCACGATCAAGAAGGGGGATCTCAAGGTGGTGGGGAAGACGGCCGAAGTCCCGTTCATCACCGCCTTTGTCGACGGCACGCTCGACGGGAAAGTTCGCGGCGCGATCATCGAGGCTTTGCTCGCGGTCCGCCACGATCCGGTCCTTCGGCTCGCCATCGAGACGAAGCGGGGCTTTCTCGCTGTCGATGCCCCGGCGGCGGCGCCGGCCGAAGGCGATGGCGCAGCGATCACAGCCCCTGCGGCTGCGGGCAGCATCGCGGCGGCCCAATCTGCAAATCCCGACTGGGCCGAGTGGCGTGGGGCTGGGCGTGCGGCCATCGTTCCCTGGCTTCCCGCGACGCTCCCCGCCCAAAAGATCGTTCGCTGGAAGCAGGTCCTCTTCAACGAGGGGCTCGGCGGCGTTGCCGTGGCTGGGGATCGGGTGGTGGTGGGCGACCGCGACTCGGCCGATCAGGAGGATGTTTTCCATGGCCTCGATCGGGCCACCGGCGAACGCGTCTGGACGGTGCGCTATCCGGCGGCGGGCAAGCTCGACTACGGCAACTCTCCTCGGGCCACGCCCCTGCTCCATGACGGCCGCGCCTACCTCCTCGGCGCTTTCGGTCATCTCCATTGTGTCCGCCTTGCCGATGGGCGGATCGAATGGCAGCGTCACCTTCGCAACGATTTCCAGGCCGACGCGGAGCTCGTCTGGGGGGTCTGCTCGTCGCCGTTGATCGTCGACGGCCGGCTGATCGTGAATCCCGGGGCCCGCGAGGCGTCGCTGGTGGCCCTCGATCCCGCCACTGGCACGGAGCTGTGGCGATCGGCCGGCGCTCCGCCGGCGTTTGCGTCGATGGTCGTCGGCGAAGTGGCGGGGCGGCGGCAGCTTGTCGGCTTCGATAAGGAGTCGTGCGGCGGCTGGGATCCGGCCACGGGAGAAAGGCTGTGGCGGCTCGTGCCACGCGTGGCGGGGGATTTCAACGTCCCCACGCCGATCCTTCTCGGCGACCGCGTGGCGGTGGTGAGCGAGAACAACGGCGCGCGGCTGATCGGCATCGATCCGGCCGGTGCGCCGGCCGTGGTGGCGTCGTATGCGCCACTCGTCCCCGACATGCACACGCCGGTGGTGACGGCGGGCAGGCTGTTTGCCGTCAACCGGGGAAAGGCCTACTGCCTCGATGCAGGAGACCTCACCCCCGTCTGGACCCAGGCCGACCGGGCCCTCAAGGGGCATGTGTCGCTCGTCGCCTCCGCCGATCGGGTCCTCGCGCTAACGGCCGTCGGGGAGCTGATTCTCCTCGATGCCCATGCCGACCGCTTCGAGCCGCTCGCCCGCCAGCGGCTCTTCGAACGCGACGTCTCCCTCTACGCCCACCCGGCCGTGGCCGACACGGCGATCTATGTCCGCGGGCCGCGCAATCTCCTCTGCGTGGCCCTCGATGCGCCATCAGCGGACGCCCCCGGCGGCTGATCCCACCGCAGCTTGCCCCCCCTGCCACCCCTCCCACCGGCAGGGTTTTCTCAATTGCCACCGCCGGCACATCCGATACCTCCCGTGGACAGCGGTGGAGCAGGTGGGCCCGTGGCGCGTTGCCGCGAACCCGCACCCGCCGCCCCGTGGGGACCATCCATATGAAACAC
>CAMCCR010000317.1 GCA_945873085.1 Candidatus Kuenenia stuttgartensis
TGCGACGCGAAGTCGGCCGCCCTGCCAGGCGCATGGTCGAGTCGCGAGCGGAGTTCCTCACGGCGTGACACACGCCCGGTATCGACCTTGCCGATTTCGAACGTCTCCGCGCCGAGTGAGCGGGAAACGCCGGCAAACGGCTCGCCACCGGAGGGGCGCATGATGATCGGCTCCACCTTCACCCCCAGCCAGCCGCCATACTCGCCCGCCTGGAGCGTGCCGTTGTCGACGAGCGGATAGGGGATGCGGACGGCCGGGGGAACCCCCTCCGGCGGCGGCCGCAACGTCGAGACCATCGCCGCGATCGAGGGCCAATCGCCCGAGAGGGGTGGGATGTTGCCCACGCGCGGCGGCTTGTGGCCGGTGAGATTCCAGTACATCCCCCGGCCGTGCGCCGCGTCGTCGTGGTGGATCGAACGGATGACGGCGAGCTTCTCGGTGTGTCGGGCCAGACGGGGAAGATGCTCGCTGAAGGCGATGCCGGGAGTGGCCGTGGAGATCGGCCGGAACTCGCCACGGACCTCGGGCGGCGCGTCGGGCTTGGGGTCGAGCGAGTCGATGTGACTCAAGCCTCCCCACAGGTAGACGATGATGAGCGACGTCGCCTTCGCTGGCGCCGCCGGCAGTGCCGCGGCCTCGGCGCGGAGACGGAGGATCTCGGGGAGCGACAGGCCGACAAGCGCCCCGGCGCCGAGCAGGTTCCCGGAGGTGCGGAGCAGTCGCCGGCGGGAGAGCGCGTCCCCGGAAGCGTGACGGTGGTGATCGGATGCGGGCATGGTCGGCTCCGGGGGCTGTCTCCAGGACCGCGTCGCGAGCCCCGCGACGCTTCCGCCCCCGTGCAAGGATAGCAAGCGGTCGAGAAAGCGCCCCCGCCACGCTCTCAACGCCCGCAGGCGGCCCATGCCAGGGAGCTGTCAGTACGCCACCACGAACTGCGTCTGGATCGCCGTGCCGGTGTAGCCGGCGCGGTAGGGATAGATGAAGTTTTGGGCGGGGTTGCGGTTCATCGTCAGGGCCTCGATCGTAAACCGGGCCTGACGCGATTGCCTCACGTACCAGTTTAATCCGCCACCGTATTCCTGACCGGTGCCGAACGGGCCGGTGACAACGCTCGACCTCGCATAGACCTCGTGGGATCTCGGAATGAAGCACCACGAAAGATAAACCTGCCCCCCCTGGTCGTACGAACTCGACCGGTTGAAGGTGCCGACGCCGTTGAAGTTGTTGAGGAGGCGGAAGTAGTACTCGGCGTTCGCCGCCCAGCCGCCGTATTTGATCCCGGCATCGACGCTGGCGAGTTGGTAGAGGAACTGCCTGACCTGCGCATCGGTGCCAAGGGCCCCCACAGTCGCCAGCGGCGTGCCGTCGGAGAGCCGCACGATCGTGTCTTCGGGGTTCGCGCCGACAAGCGCCAGCGGATAGGTGTTGGCGTAGACGCCACTGGTCCCCAGCCGGATCACGGGCTCGTCATGGCATTCCATGTCGCCGGGGCCGAAGCCGTACGCCCCGAGCGGCTCCCACCAGACATTGCCGGCGAAGGCCATCGACGTGCCGCGCCGAAAGACGCCGGAGGTGCCACCGTCGATCGCGTTCCACACGCCCCCCTGGTAATGAAACTCACCGTCGAGGAGCGCACCAGTGGCGGCCGCGCCGGGGCTGTAGCCGGGGCGGAAGAAGGTGTTGGCCATGCTCCGATCGACGCCCACCGTCCATGGGCTGGCGATGATCCACTCGCGCGTCCCGGGGACGTTGGTCATCCCCACGCCGACGGTCGCGGCATCGCTGAATTTCCAGCCCGCCATGCCGAGGGGTACGGCCCCCGCCCTGACGCCGATGTTCGTCGTCCCAAAGAGGGCGAACGTGTAGACGAGGCGCTCGTCGACGACATGACCGGAAAAGGTGAGGAAGTAGCGGTCGATGTTGAAGGTGTTGATGTTGTTGATCGGCAGCGTGTCGCCGGCGGCGTTCGTCCATGAGGTGGCGCTGCGGGCAAACTCGAGCCAGCGAAGCTGCATGAAGCCACCGATCGCCAGCGCGAAGGGAAAGTCACCGCGGCCGGGACGTTCCCGGTAGAGGAGCAGCCCCTTGGGGGGAGCGATGTCGGTGGCCGGGATGTAGACCGGCCGGGGAATCCCCGCCAGCCGCGCCTCGACCGCGCGGTCGATCTCCTCACGCATCCAAGCTTCCTGATCCGGATCGAACGCCGTGGGTGCTTCCCCGGCCTCGACCCCCGCATCGGCCTCGTCGGTAGAGAGTGGCGTCGACGGGCCGGGGTCTTCCTCGGCGGTCGCCAAGGTCCCGGCGCAGCCGGCCGCCAGGATCGCGATGGCGATCACACAACGGCACGTCCGGGCAAGGCGCCACAGCGACAAGGCGAGGAGTCCTCGTGGACAGGGTGCGACGCCGCGCCGGGCGTCCAAGAGGAAGGATCGGCCGCGGCTCTGCCGGTTCTGAAGATATTGAGGCCTGGGAGGAGATCGCCGGCTGCGTCGAGCCGACAGGCCCGGCAGCGGGGGGGCCGCTGGTAAAGTGGAGAAGCTCGGCATCGCGGGGGAGGAGGCTCGCCATGACCAACGTTTTCAATCGCCCGCATCCTCCGACACATCCTCCGACACATCCTCCGTCGGCAGCCTCCCCGCCACGTGGCCGGCGACGACGGCGCCTGCATAGATCGGCAGGCCGATCGTCATCCCCACGGCCTGCCCCGCCGCACCACCGATGTATGTCCCGTAGGCGGGATAGAGGATGCGGTGGCCCTCGGTGACGAGGGCTTCCTCGTCGTGTCGCTCGGCGTAAGCCAGCGCGTCGCCGGTGGCAATCGCCTCGGGGTAGAGCACGGTGATCGGCAGACCGAAGGCGACAGCGTAGAGCCCGGGCCACTCGCGGCGGGCAAAATCCTTGGCATGCCCCCCCTCGTGGATGGCGATCGCCGGAACGTCGCTGTAGAGATGGATCGTGGCGGTCCAGGGGTTGTAGTGATCGCCGCCGAGCAGCCTGCCCGGGAAGACGGCCTCGGCCGCCACCGAGAGGGTCCCGATCGTGTAGCGGAGCGGCCAGCCGACGGTCCGGTTCTTCCGCAGCCGTCGCCAATCCTCGAGCGGGGCATATTGGTTGATCCGCACCTTGACGTGTTCGAGATCATTGTCAGCGAGGTATTCGGCGATCGTGCCTTCGGTGGTGGCCGAGACGCGGTGGTTCTCGACGCGACGATCCCAGAGGATGATCTTCGCGGGGATGCCGAACACCCATCCGGCGCCATCGAGCACCTTTCGCGGTTTGCCCCGCTCGATCGGGGCGAGCTGCGTCAGCGCTACCAAATCCGGCGCCGCGATCGGTCGGTCGACGACGATCTCGCGCGGCGCGAGGCAGCGGTCGCACACCCGGCACGAGGCGAGAGAGAGAGCAAGGCCGACAAGAAGCGGAGCGGAGCAGCGGATCGGGGCGGGGTGGCGGCGCACGACGGGGCACCTCTGGCGGGGAGGAGAGCCGGGACTGACTGCCCCTCCATAGCCATGGCGGCGAGGTCGCGGCAAGGTGAAAGCCGCCGTCGTGTTCGCGGCGAGCCACGCAGCTTACCTCTCCCACCCCATCGCATCGGGTGGCCCCCGGCCACCGACGTCAGTCGTTGGTCCAGCGGCACTCGTAGACGGTGCCTGGGTCGGGCTTGATGACCGACCAGCCAATGAGCGTGCCGTAGGGATGATCGATCGTGTAGCGTGCGGAAAGCGGTTCGGTGGCGTCGGGCTCGCCG
>CAMCCR010000318.1 GCA_945873085.1 Candidatus Kuenenia stuttgartensis
CCGGGGGGAAGTGGCGTGGATTTCCCCAACATTTACGCAAGCGAGATCGCATGAACGCGCCCGAGCACTCCACCCACTCCTCCGCCGACGTCGGTTCGCCGGCAGGCGTCAACGCCCAGCGGCTCCTCTGGGCAGGTTTCATGGCGATCGCGGCTGCGGGGGTCGGATTCTCCATCCGGGCCGGCATTCTCGGCCAGTGGGCCGAACAGTACGGCTTCACGCAGACCGAACTGGGTGCCATCACCGGGGGTGGTCTGACCGGCTTCGGCATCATTATTCTCCTCTCCAGCCTGATTGCCGACCGGATCGGTTTCGGGCGACTGATGACCGCCGCGTTCGCGACCCACATCGTGTCGGCCGTCCTCACCCTGGCGGCCGGCGCCGCCTATGCCTCGGGAGGCAAGCCCGCCGCCTACTTCTGTCTCTTCTGGGGCATGTTCCTGTTTGCCGTCGGCAACGGCATCGCCGAGGCGGTCGTCAATCCGCTCGTGGCGACGCTCTTCCCCAAGGACAAGACCCACTACCTCAACATCCTCCACGCCGGATGGCCGGGCGGCCTGATCCTCGGCGGTCTCGCCAGCTACTTCATGACCGGCGGCGCTGACGCCAAGCCGGTGTCATGGCAAGTCCAGATTTCGCTGTTCCTCATTCCGGTCGCGATCTACGGGCTGATGCTCCTCGGCCAGCGGTTCCCGAAGAGCGAGGCAAGCACGTCGGGCATCTCCTACCGTGACATGCTCGGGGAACTCGGCATGCTCGGGGCCGCGGTGATCTGTGCACTGCTCGCGCTCTTTTTCAAGAGCGATCTCCAGTTCCCGCTTTGGCTCGCGGCTGCCGCCGGCGCGGCCCTGCTCGTGGGCTTCGGCGCGGCGACCGGCTGGAAGATCGGCTATCCGATGCTCGCCTTCCTCCTCCTCATCCACGCGTTGGTCGGCTATGTCGAACTCGGCACCGATTCCTGGATCGGCAAGATCACCGGCAGCATCATGGCCAGCAAGGCCAATGGCCTGCTCCTCTTCGTCTATACCTCGGCGTTGATGTTCATCCTCAGGTTCTTCGCCGGCCCGATCGTCGAGCGGATCTCGCCGCTCGGTTTGCTCGCCCTGTCGGCCCTTCTCGGAGCCCTCGGTCTGACGCTCCTCGGCAACGCCGAGGGGGGCGTGATGTGCATCGTGGCCGCCACCGTCTACGGCATCGGCAAGACTTTCCTCTGGCCGACGATGCTGGCCGTGGTGAGCGAGCAGTTCCCCAAGGGGGGCGCGATCACGATCGGCGCCACGGGTGCCGCCGGCATGCTCTCCGCAGGACTGCTGGGGGGCCCGGGCATCGGATTCTTCCAGGATCAAAACGCCTCGCAGAATCTCAGGCAGGCCGACCAGGCGGTCTACGAGCGCTACAAGTCGGACAAGGAAGGGGAGTTCCTCTGGCTGAAGTCGGTCGGGCTCGACGGCAAGAAGGCCGCCGTGCTCGAAGACGGTGGCAAGGAGGCCCAGCGCGCCCTCGACTTGATGCGTTCCGACAAGGCCACCAACCCCAAGGCGGTCGCCGAGCAGGAGAGCCTCGTGACGTGGTGGGATACCGCCGCGGCGACGGCGGCCACCGACAAGAAGCTCGTGGAAGCAGCCGGGCTGTTCGGCGGACGCCAAGCCCTCAAGCTCACGGCGCTGGTGCCGGCAGCGATGCTCCTCTGCTATCTCGCCCTGCTTGGCTGGTTCAAGTCGCGCGGTGGCTATCAGGCCCGCGGCGTCCATCACTGAACGGGCAGCGCCCGGCCAGACGATCGACAGACGCCCGGCACTTCCCAGCGGGAGTGCCGGGCGTCGGCATTTCAGCAGGCGTCGTTGCCGAGTGAAACACCGGGGCAAAGTTCGATCCTCCCGGACGAGCTGACACTCCCCCGCACGCCCCCCGGGAGGCAGATCGCGGCCGCTTCCTGGCGTTCGGCCGCGGTAAGCAGGGCCACGAGGCGGGCATAGTGGGCGGCCGTCATGTCGCGCTCCGGCCAGCCCTCCTGCCGCCACAGGGCCACGAACACCCCGGCGAGAAGATGGGGATCGAGGTGAGCCAAAGCTGCGGCATCGAGGCTGACAGCGCCGTCGGCCAACCGGCGGGCGTGACGATCGAGGAGGTACCCGGCAGCGCTGTCGAGGGCCGCCGAGACAAGCCCCGCCTGTTGCCCGAGGCGGACAAGCGCCTCGGTGGCCGCGGGCCACGCCCCCGCCTCGACACGCGGCAACACCTCATGCCGGAGAAACGCCCGGGAGAACCTTGGATCGGCGTTCGACGCGTCCTCGCGCCACGAGCGCCCCCGATCGACGAGAAAGCGACGGAGTTCACGCCGGCGGACGCCCAACAGTGGCCGGAGGAGGGCCACGCCATCGATGAACCGCCGGGCGGATTTCATTCCCGAGAGCCCAGCCACCCCCGTCCCGCGCAGCGCCCGATGGAGGACGGTCTCGGCCTGATCGTCGGCCGTGTGGGCCACGAGTAGATGCCTTGCCCCACGCTCGTGGGCGATCCGTCCGAGCCAGCCATAGCGGAGACGCCGGGCGCGGGCCTCGAGCCCCTCGCCGCCGTTCCCCGTCGCTCCTCCCAAGCCGAGCCGCTCTGTCACGACCTCCACGCCGAGATCGGCAGCGAGCGCCACGACGAAACGGAGATCGTCGTCGGCCTCGGGTCGCAGGCCATGGTGGGCATGGGCCGCGAGAATCCGCCCGCTCGCTCCCCGCCGGCTCGCCAGCGAGACGAGGGCCACGAGCAGGGCGACGCTGTCGGCTCCCCCCGAAACGCCAACGAGCACCGGCCAATCCCACAATCCCTGCTTCGGCAGGGCCGCGGCGAGCGTTTCGAGAAGGTCGTCGTCGGGGGGGTCGTGCGCTGGGCCTGCCATGACTGCCTATTTTGCCGCCGCGGCCCTGCCGGCCGCCATCGGATCCTCCAAACCGGCCTGCGCATGGGGCAAGGCGATCTTCCGCCACGCTCCCCTCACGGCTACAGTCCCGGCCCATCCGGCCCCGGCCGCCCTCCGTGCGGTTGTTCCGGAATCCACCCCCGAGGGATCTCGCATGTGCCCCGCCCACGCCGTCGCTGAAGCCGGTTCCCGGTCATCGCGCCGCCCGTTTCTGGCTGGTGTCTGCCTGGCCATCGCGTTGCTGGTGCCGGTGGCCTCCGGTTGTTCCACGCTCCTCACGGCAGCCTATCTCATTGCCCCTCAGGACACCCCGGCGGAATACAAGGGGCTCAAGGGGAAGCATATCGCGGTGATCTGCAAGCCGATCGTCGAGCTCGAGTTCAGCGACGCCGGATCCTCCCGCGAACTCGCCGGCACCGTCGGCGCGCTGATCGAGAAGAACGTCCGCAAGACTCGCGTCATCAGCCAGGACGAAGTCGCCCGCTGGATCGACGAGAACTCCTGGATCGACTACCCCACCGTCGGCAAGTCGCTCGACGCTGACATGGTGGTGGGGATTGATCTCGAATCCTTCCGCATGCACGAGGGCTCGACGCTCTACCGAGGCCGCGCGAGCTTTACCGTTCGCGTGTTCGACGTCGCCGAGAAGAAGGTCGTGTTCACGAAGCGTTACGACGACTTCAGCTTCCCGACCGATGGCGCCATGCCGGTCAGCGACCGCAGCGAGGCACAGTTCCGCGCCATGTTCCTCCAGATCCTCGCCCAGCGGATCTCGCGCAACTTCCACGCCTACGACAGTCGCGAAAGCTTCGCCGACGGCAACCT
>CAMCCR010000319.1 GCA_945873085.1 Candidatus Kuenenia stuttgartensis
CGTCGTCACTCTCCGCCCCGATCGTTCCCGCCGGCAGGCCGCCTTTTGATCGAGGCCCGCCGAAACGACACGACCCTTCAAAACAAGCCGGAATGGAGTCCAAGATGAGCCTCAAACCCCACTGCCCCCCTGCCACCTCGCACGTCGGCCGCTGGTCTCTCTGGACGGCCAGCTTCCTTGCTGGCTGCGCCGCGGTTTCCGCCATCGTTCTCACCGGCTGCTCCGGCGGCGGGGGAGCGGCGACGGCCGGGGCGAAGTCGGGGGGAACCGAATCGGCCAAGGCGACGGTGGTGGAGTTCCTCGAGGCGATCAAGCGGGGTGACGACGCGGCCGCCTCGTCGATGCTGACCAAGGTAGCGCGGACGAAGACCGAGGAGCTCGGCCTCACCGTCGCACCCCCGGTGAACCCCTCGGCCCGCTATCAGGTGAAGGCCTGCGAGTCGATCGGCGACTCCGGCGAGCTCGTCCATGTCGGGACGGTCTGGTCCGACGTCGACGAAACCGGCCAGGAGAGCAACGAAAACATCGTCTGGGTCGTCCGTCTCGATCCGGAGGGCTGGCGGGTTGTGGGCATGGCCATGAAGGTGTTCGACGACATGGATCCGCTCCTGCTGAACTTCGAAGATCCGGATGACATGATCGCGAAGCAGGAGATGGTGGCCGTCGAGATGCAGCGTCGGGCCCAGGCCGCCGAGCAGGCCGACGGGGATTCGCCCGCCCCGACCTCCGGCACCACCGTCGCGCCGACCACCCCAGCGCAGCCGGCCGCCGCGACTGCCGCCCAGCCGGGGGGCGAGCGCCGCCGCTGAGATCTCGGCTGGCCTTGCCGGCCGGCAGAAAGAGCACAAAAGACCTTGCAGGCGACCGGGAGGGATCCCTCCCGGTCGCCTTTTTTTTGCATTTTGAGGGGTGCCGGCCACCCCACTTCCCCCCCCTCCATCGCCGGTATTCTTGGCCCAGAATACCCAGACGACCGCACCACCCCCTCTTTCTGGTGAACCCGCGGCGGGGACCGGTTCTTGACACCTCCCCCCCGGCTGTTAGCCTTCTACCCAGATTCCCTAGACGGCAATCTTTCGCCAACCCGCAGCACTTACAGGGCAGTGCCGCTGGTTGTCGGAGTGTTCCGACGGGGGGCTCTCCGCTCTGGCTGGCTGACGCCATCCGGACCGGCAACGTCTTTGCTGCGGTCCGGTGGCCGTCCCGGATCGGAAGCGGTTCGTGACGGCTGATTCGGGTCGCGTAGCGTCCGATTTTTTCTTCCTGGAGAACAGATATGAAGCGTTTCCTCGGTTCCGCGGTTGCGATGCTCGTCGCGCTGGTTGCCATCGGCCTCGTCGGCGGTGAGTCGGGTGCGGTTGCCGGCCACGGTTGTCATGGCCGCAAGGCGGGCGGCGGTCTGCTCGCCAAGCTCCACGCCAAGAAGGGCTGCCACGGCGCTGCGGCTGCCGAAGCCGCTCCGGCTTGTGATTCGGGCTGCGAAGCTGCTCCGGCTCCGGCTCCCGCTCCGGCCGCTGCTGCCAGCTGCCACGGCAAGAAGCGTGTTGGCCTTCTCGCCAAGCTCCACGCCAAGAAGGCTTCCCGTGGTTGCCACGGCGCTGCTTCGGCCGCTCCGGCCGCTGACAGCGGTTGCGGCAGCTGTGGCGATGCCGCCCCGGCCTCGAGCGGCTGCTCGAGCTGTGGCGACTCGGCTCCCGCTTCGAGCGGCTGCTCGAGCTGCGGCGATGCCTCGGCTGAGTATGGTGTCGAGGGTGGTGCCGTCTCGAGCGGTTGCTCGAGCTGCGGTGGCGACTCGGCTGGCTACGCCGTCGAGGGTGGCATGGTTTCCGGTGGTTGCCCGAACGGCGACTGCAGCGGTGCCAGCGTGATCTCCGAGGGCGTGCCGACCGAGGCCGCTCCGGTTGCTGCTCCGGCCGTCCCGGCCGTTCCGACTGAAGCCCCGGCTGCTCCGGCCGCCGTCGGCACCTGAATCGTCCGGCGACCGTCCCTCGCTTGCCTGCCCTGAGGCACGGGTCGATCGTCGCGGGGATTCAACGATGGCTCGCAAGAGTCGTCCCAATCCAGACCGGGCCTCCCGCAAGGGGGGCCCGGTTTTTTTATGGCCCGAGGTCGGCCCTGCCAACTTTTTCCCGGCAGGCCCCGTACAGTCGCGGGGGCGTTCCCGCCGGCCTTCTGGCCGCTGCTCCAGGCCTCCTTTTTCCCGTCCTCCCCCTCGGTAGGATGAATCGACTTCCGTCGATCCGAGCCCGGCGACGCCCGCAGGTGATTCACTGCCATGACAGATCGCGATTCTCCTGACGCCGCTGCATCCCCCCCGTCTCCTTCCTCCTCTGCTGGTGCCATGCCGATCGATACGCCCGCTGCTCCGCCGACCGCTGCCGCGAAGGGATCCTGGACCGGCGTGCTGGCTACGGGGGGGCTGGTGTTGCTCGGCTTGATCCTCCTGGGCGGGGCGGTGGTGCCGTGGTGGCTTTCGGAGCCTTCGCGGGTGACCGCGTGGGTGTCGCGCAACGTCCCCAACCTCCACGGCCGGGTGGAGATGGCGAAGGCCACCTTCACCTGGCTCGGGCCGATCGTCTTTGAAGACGTCGTGGTCGTTCCCAACAACGGCGCCCGCGAGCCGGTGGTGATCCAACGGATCGAGGCATCTCACGGCATCGCCGCGTTTCTCCTCTCAGGCGGTGATGTCGGGCATGTGAGTGTGGAGGGACTCGAGACGCACCTCGTGTTCGACGAGGATCGCAACTCCAATGCCGCCGGTCTGTTCGTCGATCCGGGCGAGCAGGGCACCCCGGGCGATCCCGCAGAAGGTCACAGTCCTCCGCGGAAGACACCCCTCCGCATGGTGCTCGATGTCGTCGATGCCCGCGTCCGGATCGAGGGGCCCTGGTCGCCCGATCCTTGGATCAGCGATCCGATCGATGTCGAGCTCCGCCTCGCCCACACGCCGTCGGGGGAGGCGAGCGAGTGGACGCTTCAGCCGACGACGATCCTCGAGGATGCCCTCCTCGAGCCGGCGGTGGCGCAAGGCGTGCTCGCCTACATCGCGCCAGTGTTGGCGGATGCCACGCGGACCAGCGGCCGATTCTCCCTGGCCCTCGACGGGGGCACGTTCCCGGTGGGGGTGCCGGAGAAGTCGACGTTCTCTGGCAGGCTCACGATGCACGAGGTCGACCTCGGCCCGGGGCCGATGGTGACGGGGATCCTCGCGGCGCTGCCGGGGCGAATCCAAGTGCCGACATCGATCCGGGTAGCCGACGATTCGCAGATTTCCTTCCAGATGGAAGACCGGCGGATGCGGCACGAGGGGCTGGAGTTCGGGTTTCCCCTGCCGCGTGCCGGGAGCCGGCTCGACCTCACCTCGAGTGGCTCGGTGGGGCTCGACGACAAGGTGCTCGACCTCAAGCTCGCCCTGCCGTTCCCGGCCGATCTCCCCGCCGACCGTCCCGTGCTCGCCACGCTCGCCGGCAAGACGGTGTCGATCGGGATTGGTGGCAAGCTCGGCGAGCCGCGGATCGACTTCGACGGCTCAATCCGTGGCGTCGCTGCCGACGTGATCGCCGGGACGATCGATCGCCTCCTCAATCGGCCCGCTGCCGCTCCGGCCCAGTCACCCGTGCCTCGAGCCAGCGATTCGTCGCCTCGGCAGCCATCCCCCCCACCGCGGCCGGGCTGGTCGCCAGGGCAGGAGGAAGGAGCAGACGTCGCCGCCGACGACACTCAATCAAGCCG
>CAMCCR010000320.1 GCA_945873085.1 Candidatus Kuenenia stuttgartensis
ACTGGTTCATGCCGGCCGGCGTGAACAACACCGAGGGATCCCAGCGGGGCACGAGGACGTCGCTGGGGCGGCGGACGCAGCCCTTCGATTCGAAGAACGCCAGATAGGCTTCCCGCAGTTCATCGGCCTTCATGTCGGCATCGGCTCCACGGACGAGGGTGAGGTCACGGAAGAAAGCAGAGGTCGGCTCGCCGGGGCATTGGCAGAGCCTTCGGCAGACCGCTCGGTCGCCCCGGGAAAGGGCACATGATACACGCCTCCGCTTCCCATACACGCTTCCGCCTCCCACACGCGCCTCCGCTTCCCGGCCCACGCCGGTTTGCCCGAGCGAATCAGCCGAAAGTCGGCCGAGCGGAAACGACACCACCCACGGGTCGCCGCTTGGGTCGGCAACTCGTGGGTGGATCGGATCGCATCGGCCCGCCGCCCCGGTCGGAGGCGGCTGGGCGGACGCAGAGTGTGGAAGTCAGCGGAGGGGCCTCAAAGCCCTGGCCCGCCGACCGTTCGGCGCGGGCAGATCACTCGTCGCCATCACCTTCGTCGTCGTCGTCCGATGAGGCCGACTCCCCTCCCTCGACGGCAATCACGGCATCCTTGCTGTCGAGAACCCGCTGGCGGATCTCGGCGGCAACTTCCGGGTTGTCCTTGAGGAATTGCCGGGCCTTCTCCCGACCCTGGCCGAGGTGGACCTCGCCGAAGCGGAGCCAGGTGCCGGTCTTGTCGATGAGCTTGGCGACGACGGCGAGGTCGAGGATGTCCCCCTCCACGCTGATTCCATTGGCATGCATCATGTCGAACTCGGCAACCCGGAACGGCGGGGCCACCTTGTTTTTCACAATCTTCACGCGCACCCGCTGGCCGACGACATCTTCGCCGTCTTTGAGGGTGCCGATCCGACGGACGTCGACCCGGCACGACGAGTAGAACTTGAGCGCCCGGCCACCGGGGGTCGTCTCGGGGCTGCCGAACATCACGCCGATCTTCTCGCGGAGCTGGTTGATGAAGATCACGGTCGTCTTGCTCTTGGCGATGGCGCCGGTGAGCTTCCGCATCGCCTGGCTCATGAGCCTGGCCTGGAGGCCGACAAACGAATCGCCGATCTCGCCGTCGAGTTCCTTCTGGGGCACAAGGGCCGCCACGGAGTCGATGACGATGATGTCGACGGCGTTCGATTTGATCAGCAGTTCGGTGATTTGCATCGCCTCCTCACCGCTGGTCGGCTGGCTGACGAGGAGCCGCTCGAGGGCGATTCCCAGCTTCTTGGCCCAGCTCGGGTCGAGGGCGTGCTCCGCGTCAATGAAGGCGGCGATCCCGCCGTTCTTCTGCGCGGCGGCCACGGCGTGGAGGGCGATCGTTGTCTTGCCGCTCGATTCCGGCCCGAAGACCTCAATAATCCGGCCGCGGGGGAAGCCCTTACCGCCGAGGGCGAGGTCGACGGAGAGGCTGCCGCTCGAAATCCCCTCGATCGGCACCTGGGAGTCGGAGTCGAGGGGCATGATCGACCCCTCGCCAAACTCCTTCTCGATCTGCATCAGAGTGTTTTTCAGGAGCGGGTTGTTGTCGAGGAAGTTCGTGGAGCTCTTCCCCCCACGCTTCTTCTTGGAATCCGCCGCCGATCGCCTCGGCTCCGACTTGCTCGATTTTGCCATCCGTCCGTTCGCTCCCTTGCTTGCTTTTTCTGGGCGGGGCCCGGCGCCGGCGGCTGTGCCGGCACCCTGTCCATTAGCCATTCCGCCAACGATTTCCTCGAGAACCGATGCTTCCGCGACCACCATGACGAGCCTCCCGCATGATCGGGCCCACGCCGGGCGGGCCCGAGTGACCGTTCGGCCCGCCGAGACGGAGCCGATCGTTCGTTGCCGGCCCGTCGCTGACGGGGCCGGTTCCGCGGCGGGGCGCTCGGGGTGGTTGCGTCGCCACCATGAATCGAGCGGTTCGCCGCGGAAACGAACACTGAACGCGGGTATAGTATCGGTGTCCAGCCAGCCAGGCAAGTACTTTTTCTGAACGGCCGTTCAGGTCGCGTCAAGCTGCCCCTCCTGGCCGCGGTTGCCGGGAATGGACGGCCTAAAACATCAGCATTTCCCGGTATTCCGCCAGGCGGCGGTCGAGATCGGCCCGGTCGATGCTCGCCAAGCGGTCGAGGCTGAAGTCTTCCACGGTGTAGCTGGCGGTGACGACGCCGTAGGCGAGGGCCTCTTTGAGGGCCTGGGGATCGAAGCGGCCGAGGGCCGCCAAGTGTCCCATCATCCCTCCGGCGAAGCTGTCGCCGGCGCCGGTGGGGTCGATGACCCGGGCGGTGGGGTAGGCCGGCAGGACGTACATCTCGTGTTCGCTAAAGAACATCGCCCCGTGCTCCCCCTTCTTCACGACGACGAACTTCGGCCCCATTTTTAGGACGGCCTGGCCGGCGCGGACGAGATTCTCATCGTCGGCCAGGAGCTTCGCCTCCGAGTCGTTGAGGACGAGGCCGTCGATCCGCTGAAGGAGCTGCCCGAGTTCATCGCGCTGGATGTTGATCCACAGGTCCATCGTGTCGGCGACGGTGAGAACAGCCCCCTTGGCCTGATTGAGGACGTCGAGCTGGACGACGGGCGAGGCGTTGCCGAGGAACAAGAAGCGGCAGTCGCGGTGGGAGTTGTTGAGCTGCGGGCGGAACTGCTCGAGGACGTTGAGATGGACCTCGAGGGTCTCGCGGTCGTTCATGTTGGGGAGGTAGCGGCCGCGCCACCGAAAGGTCTTGCCGCCGGGAATCGTCTGCAGCCCGGAGGTGTCGATGCCGCGGTCTTCGAGGAGCCGGGTGTGCTCCTTAGGCCAATCCTCGCCGACGGCGCCGATCATTCGCACCGGCGAGAAGAATCTGGCGGCATAGGAGAAGTAGACGGCCGAGCCGCCGAGGATGTCGTCGCGCTTGTCCGTGGTGGTCTCGACGCAATCGAGAGCGACGCTTCCGACGACGAGCAGGGGCATGGGGGGGCTCCGGGGACAGGTGGTGGATCGAGCGAGGTAGAGGTAATTCAGGGGTGATATCCGCTTCGGCCCCCCACGGTAGCGTCCCGGGGGATAGGGCGACCAGTCTGCCCCGCGAAAGGGCGGGCAGACTGGGGCCGGAGAGACGCCTCGATCGGGCCAGAGTCGTGCGATCGGGTATTGGGGAGAGGGAGGAAGAAATCGGCGGCTGGCATGCGGGTGCTAGCAGCGGACTGGTGGGCCGGTATGATTTCAGTCCTCAGGACGGTGTTGGTGGCGGTTGGACACCGCGACGGTGTCTCGGCGGTGTCTGTTTTTGTCCCCCCCTTCTCCTCCTTCCCTCTTGGCTCTCTAGCTCCGTCTCCCATGAAAGCAGTCATTCTCGCTGGCGGCCTGGGAACACGGATCTCGGAGGAAACGCACCTCAAGCCGAAGCCGATGATCGAGATCGGCGGCCGGCCGATCCTCTGGCATGTCATGAAGCTCTATTCCGCCCACGGCGTGAACGACTTCGTGATCTGCTGCGGCTACAAGGGGTATCTGATCAAGGAGTATTTCGCCAACTACTTCCTCCACATGTCGGACGTCACCTTCGACATCGCCTTCAACACGATGACCGTCCACGAGCGGAAGGCAGAGCCGTGGAAGGTGACGCTCGTCGACACGGGCGAATCGACCATGACCGGCGGAAGGCTCAAGCGGGTGGCCGACCACATCCGCAATGAAGAGGCCTTCTGCTTCACGTACGG
>CAMCCR010000321.1 GCA_945873085.1 Candidatus Kuenenia stuttgartensis
TGACGGCCGTCTCCGACGCCTTCCAGGCTGCGGGAGACTCGATCGAGCGCCAGTACGTTCGGTCCTCGCCCCCGGGCACTTGCCGCCGCAACGAGAGGTCAAACATGCCAGCAGCGTCCGGGGCCGCCTGTCCGGCCCGCATCGACGCCGCCATGACGATTCCCCCGATCGCCCCCAGGACACCGAAGAGAACCATTCCCCGTCGCTTCATCGCCTTGCTCTCCCACGGTTCTCCCACATCAGACAAGCCGGACTGACGATGGTTGCCGGCCCCCGTTCCCGCAGGATACCGTACGGAGGGGGAATGGGGGCACGGCCGTAGCCGGGGTTGCTCCATGCCCCGCATCCTCATGTCGTCCCTGGCCAGCCCCGCCCGGAGGAGTTTCACCGATGTCGAAGCCCCGTTCCACGCCCAAGACAACTGCCCAGCCGCACTCCGGAAATGGAAAGGGCCTCTCGCGCCGCGACCTCCTCGCCGGTGCGGCGGGCCTGGCCGCATTCGCCCTCCCCACCATCGTTCCAGCCCGGGCCCTCGGCCTCGAGCCTGGTGTGGCGGCAGCCAGCGAGCGGATTGGCCTGGGCGTGATCGGCATCGGCCCGCGCTGCCGGTATGTCCTCGGCGCCATGCTCCCGTTTGCCGACGTCCAGTGCCTCTCCATCGCCGACGTCCAGGCCTCGCGCCGCGACGAGGGGAAGGGGATGGTCGACGCCCACTACGGCAACACCGACTGCACGACGACGCGCGACATGCTCGAGCTGCTCGATCGCAAAGACATCGACGCCGTCCTCATCGCCACCGGTGACCGCTGGCACGGCGCCGCCTCGATGATGGCAGCCGAAGCGGGCAAGGACGTCTACAGCGAGAAGCCGTGCGGGATCACGATCGACATCTGTCAGCGCCTCGCCGCCACGTTTGCCAAGACCGGCCGGGTGTTCCAGGCGGGCACGCAGCGGCGGAGTGTGCCGAACTTCATCAATGCGGTGAACCTCGCCCACTCAGGCAAGCTCGGCAAGCTCCAGACGCTCTATGCCTCGGCCTACGAGCCGGTCCTCAAAAACGACTGGCTCGCTGCTGAGCCAACGCCCCCGGCCGAAGTGTGCGACTGGAACCGGTGGCTCGGACCGGCGGCCTGGCGCCCCTACAACCACGAATATGTCGGCGGCGGCTGGCGCGGCTACCACGACTTCGACTCCGGCGCCCGCCTCCTCGACTGGGGCGCTCACACCGTCGACCTCTGCCAGTGGGCCAACCGAGCCGACGACACCGGCCCGGTCGAGTTCGACCCTCAAGCCACGGCGATGCACTGCGTCTATCCCAACGGCGTCAAGCTCGTCATCGACTTCCTCCCCACGCCGTTTGGCGATCGCGCGCCGAACTGGAACACAAAGCTCGGCACCTGCCCGGTGAAGTTCGTCGGCGACGCCGGCTGGGTGGAGACCGGCGACGCCGGCGGCACTGACGTCTCGCCCGGCCTCGAAGCGGAGGTCGGCGAGGCGACCAAGAAGCTCGCCGGCACCGACGCCGCTCTCCACGCCCGCAACTTCTTCGACTGCGTGAAGACGCGAAAGCCGACGGCTGCCAATCCGGAAGTGATGCGCCGCGCCCATGTCGCCTGCCACGCCGCGGCGATCGCCTGGATCCTCAAGCGGAAGCTCCGCTTCGACCCGAAGACGGAGACCTTCCTTAACGCAGACGGTCAGCCCGACCAGGAAGCCAACGGCCTCAAATCCCGCCCGGAGCGGGATTGTTTTGCGGTGTGACCTGGTTGGTCGGTGTTCTGGTTGTTCGGGGCGCGGCGGTGGCCGCTCGGGGTCGCCCGTGCCCTGTCGCCGGACGTTCGCTGCGGTCCTCCGTGGCCTCCGCTCACTCGGCGCCGCCTGCGCTTCGCCATCCATGGCTCCGCTTGCCGGCGACGCCGGCTCCCAGAGCACGGCCGACCCCTCGCTGAGGTCTCGACTCGATAATCTCTGAAGAACTGGTGCAATTTCATGATCAGCCCATTCGGATCGCACCGTCGACACAGCCTCGCGGCATGTTTCGGAAGCTTAACGCTGCTTCTCATCGCCATCTTTGGCGAGGTACAGGCCGACGATCCGGTCGAAATCGCCCTTTCGCTCCATCCGGCACGGATCGACCCCTTCGCCGCGCCACCCCGGCTCCTTCCCGCCGACCCCGATCTCAAGCCGGGCAACGCAGCCGTGGTGCTCAACGGGCTCATGGCAGAGCGGCAGGGATACTGGAACAGTTGGGACACGATCTACGACGATGCGCGCCTGCCCGTTGGCGACCCACGGATCGCTGCCACGGAGGTGGCCGGAATCATTCCCGACATGATCCGGGCCGGTCTGATCCGGGATGCCGATTGGAACCACCCCGTGCGCGAAGTCGGTGCGAACGTCTACCTCGGCGACATGCAGATGGTCAGAGGACTTCTCGAACGCCTCCTGACGATCTGGATCAAACAGAAGCTCGCCGAACGCGATCTGACCGCCGCGACCGAAGGAATCCGTACGCAGTTGGCCTGCGCCAGGCACATGGGCAATGCGCTGTTCTTCATCACCGCCATGCAGGCTCACGCCGTTGGCACGGTGGCCATCGACAACCTCGAATACCTCGTTGCACAACCGGGCTGTCCCAATCTCCGCTGGTCGTTCTCCGTTTTGCCCCCGCTCCTGTTCGACGCACCGAGCATGCTGGAATGGCACACGCGGCTTCTCGAGCTCTCGCTCCCTCGATTGAAGATGGGGATTCCCCACGACAGCGACCTTGAAGCATGGCGGCAGATCGCCAACGACTACTTCGACCTCATCGAGGATTCCAAGAACCCGCTCGCACCCGAAAAAAGGGCTGATCTGATCCTCCGGTGTGCCCCCTTGGCGCGAGAGAGGCTCGTGCGGCGCGGGCTCTTGTCCGCTGACGCCGCCATGGTGCTCTCCCCCGAGGCGGCCGTGATGCGAGCGATCCTCGACCACCATGCCGACATCGGCCGGCAGATGCGCCTGGCGTGGGCTCTCCCTCGCTCCGAAGCGATCGGGCAGCTGGCAAAGCTCGACGGTCTCGCCGGAGCGTGGGATTTCGGAATCGACTCCTGGCCCCTCGCCAACGGGTTTTTGAAGGACTTCCTTTTCTTCGAGGGATTCTCGCGTCGCACGGCGATGCTCGAGACGGTCGAGTCACTCCGTCACCATGCCGCCACGCACGACGGAGAGCTCCCGCTGAAGCTTGCCGACCTCGAATACGCCGCCCCGCCCGATCCTGTATCCGGCCTTCCCTTCATCTATGTCTGGGGCGAATCGCCTTCGACCGCCACGCTCTCGATGCCCGACATCCCCGGCGTCCCGGACGATGCCCAGCAACGCCGCACCTACAAGATCGAGATGGTTTCGCCATGACACTCCCAAAGAGTCTCTTCAAGCTACTTCTGCTCGGCGGCATCCATTGTGGCTCGATGGCCGCCGTGGTTTGCGCAGACGAGCCGACGACGATCAAGCTCACGCTCCATCCGCAGGCCATCGAAGACAACGCGCCGTTGCGGCCCCTCCTCCCCGAGGCGCCCGACCTGAAGCCGGGGAACGCCGCCGTCGTCCTCCTGCGGATGACGTGGGAGGAGACCGCCTTCATGGCAAATGAGTTCCCGAAACTCCGCCAACGGCCTCCGCTCCCCCCGGACGATCCGCGTCTGGCTGACTTTCCATTCGATCGTTTTGC
>CAMCCR010000322.1 GCA_945873085.1 Candidatus Kuenenia stuttgartensis
CTGGCGATTGAAGCCCGCCTGGCCTCCGCCCGCACCGGCTGCGGCAGCGGCGCCTGCGGCTGCCACTGAACGGGTTCAAGCCCCGATTCGTTTTTGTCCGACCAAGTTCCTCGACCGACCCCGGCCCCTCTGAAAGCCCACGATGAAGAAACCTGCCCGCGGCCCGTCCTCGTCTCACTCCCCGCGCACCTCGCGCCCCGCCGGGCCGCGACCGCCGCATCAAAAGCGGCCGCCGGTGGCGGGAGGGATGCGAGCGGGGGAGGGAACGAGGGTGGGGGATGGAACGAGGGCGGGGGAGGGAACGAGGGCTGTTGCCGGGGCGCCGCGGCCGGCTCCGGCGGCGGCAGGCCCGAAGCGGGAAGGGAAGGGGAGGCCGGTAGCCGAGCGTGACGACACGGGCGACGTGGCCGAGGCGCGCCGCCATGCGTCGAAGTTGGAGCAAAAGGTCCACGGCCTGCGGGCCTGCACGGCGCTGTTTGCCAAGCGCCCCGGCGACATCATCCGCGTCTATCTGTCGGTCAATCGCAAGCCGACGTTCAAGGCGCTCCTCGAATACTGCGTTGCCAAACGGCTCGGTTTTCAGTTCGTCGACGACGAGAACCTCCAGAAGCTCTCCGGCGGGATTCATCACGAAGGGATCGTGATCCTCGCTCGGGAAGCACCGCGGATCAGCGTCGATGACTGGCTCGCCGGAATCGCGGCGAAAAAGATCGGCGGGCCGTTCCTCTGGCTCGACGGGGTGCAGAATCCCCACAACCTCGGATCGATCCTCCGTTCGGCGGCCCACTTCGGCTGCGGTGGCGTGATCGGTGAGGCAGCGCACCTTCCGCCGCTGTCGGCGGCGGCGCTGCGCGTCGCGGAGGGGGGGGCGGAGAGTGTGGGGCTCGTCGCAGTCGAGGATCCCGTCTCCACCCTCGGAGCCCTCAAGAAACTCGGGGTCAGGATCGTGTCGACGACGAGCCGGGCCGGGACACCGATCGCGGCCGCTGGGCTGTCGCGGGATGTCGTCCTCATCCTCGGGAGCGAAGCGGAAGGGGTGTCGCCCCGGCTCGGTCGGCTCGCCGACGTGCAGGTGCGGATTCCGGGGAGTGGGGCGGTGCAGAGCCTCAACGTCGCGGTCGCCTGTGGGATCGTGCTTGCCGAAGCCTGTCGGGGAACAAGCGAGCCGGCCAAGAATCCGCGGAAATGAAACGTGGCGGTGGGGAAGCGGGCGTGGTAGGATTTGCCGCAGCGAAGTGGCAAGGGTGCGATCGGCCACCGCGCGACAGATCGAGTGAGGCTCAGGGGTGAGGCAGTTCAGTGCCCACCAGTCCCAGTTTGGGGAGCCTCTGGAAAGTTGATCTGTCGGCCCGCGGTTCGATCGATGATTCTTCTGACACACACGCCGTGGCCGGCACGAGTTGCCTGGCGGGGTCCCGTGGAAACACCGGACGCCGTCGGCACGAAACAGCCGTTCGACCGCGGTTGAACATCACCTCCTTCGCCCCCCGCGGCCTGTTTCGTGCCGTGGGAACCGCTCCCTCCGGGAGCCGGTGGGCTTTTGTGTGTCGGCGTTCCTGGATCACCCCAGCGTGATTCCGTCGCCGCATCCTCAAAGCCTGCACCTGTCGGTCGCGATCGACCGATCCCGGCAAGCGGTGTTTCCAGCGTTCAGCACAGGACCGCTTTCATGCAGAAGGACCATTCCAGGATGACGATGACGACCAAAGACCACGCTCCAGCCAACCATCAGGCCGATCACCAGGCCAAGCCACGCGTGGAGCGGCCCCACCACGACCGGCGCGAGGCACACGACCAGCACGACAACAACGACCAGCAGGCGGGCCGCGACGGCGCGGATGTTTCGGCCTTCGCGGCGCTTGGGCTCTCCGAGCCGCTCCTCAAGGCGCTCGCCCACGAGGGCTACACGACGCCGACGCCGATCCAGACCAAGGCGATGCCGCACGTCCTCGCCGGCCGCGACCTCTTCGGCTGTGCGCAGACCGGCACCGGTAAGACGGCGGCCTTCGCGCTGCCGCTCATCGAGCGGCTCATGAACGACCGTCGCCACGCCGCGCCGAAGCATTGCCGGATCCTCGTTCTCGCGCCGACGCGCGAGCTCGCCGGGCAGATCCACGACAGCTTCAAAGCCTACGGCCGCCACGCCCATCTCAAGAGCGCGGTGATCTACGGCGGCGTCAACCAAAACCCGCAGGCCAGCGCCGTGGCCCGTGGCGTCGACGTCCTCGTGGCGACGCCGGGGCGGCTCCTCGATCTCATCGGGCAGCGGCTCGTCGAGATCAAGACGGTCGAGTATCTCGTCCTCGACGAGGCCGATCGGATGCTCGACATGGGGTTCATTCATGACGTCCGTCGGATCGTCGGCATGCTGCCCCGGCAGCGGCAGACGCTCTTCTTCTCGGCGACGCTGCCGGCGGAGGTCCGCGACCTGGCCGGCACGATGCTCCGCGATCCGCTCGAAGTGAAGACGGCCCCGCAGGCGACCCCCGCCGAGACGGTGGCTCAGTCGGTGTTCCACATCCCGCAGAAGCAGAAGCGGTCGCTCCTTGTCCATCTCCTTCAGACCGGCGGGATGGGGCGGGTGATCGTGTTCACGCGGACGAAGCGCGGCGCCAACAAGCTCGCCCAGGATCTCGAGAAGGCGGGCGTGCGTGCCGCCGCGATCCATGGCAACAAGAGCCAGAACCAGCGTGAGAAGGCCCTCGCCGACTTCAAGTCGCCGCGGCCGCCGGTGCTTATCGCCACCGACATTGCCGCCCGTGGCATCGACGTCGACGAGGTCAGCCATGTCGTCAACTTCGAGCTGCCCCACGAGCCGGAGACGTACGTCCACCGCATCGGCCGCACCGGCCGGGCCGGGCTGACCGGCGAGGCGGTGAGCTTCTGTGACCGCGAGGAAGAGGATCGTCTCCAGGCGATCGAGCGGCTCCTCCGACGCCGGATTCCGGTCCGCAACGATCTCCCGGCCGATCTGCCGAAGGTGGAGAGCTCGTCGAGCGGGCGCGAGCCCAGCGAGCGCTCGGGGGGCGGCGGCCGTGGCCGTGGTCGCCCGGGCGGTCAGCGCCGCAGCTCCGAGGGGAGCGCTCGTGCGGGAGGCGCTCGCTCCGGGGGCGCTCGCTCTTCCGGCGGCCGCTCAGGCGGGGCACGCTCCGGCGGCGGTCGTCGCTCGGGCGGCAGCGGTGGTGCTGGCCAGGCCGCCGCGGGCCCGGCGCCTGCGTTCCGCGAGGTGAGCGGCGGCGATGGTGGTCCTACGCCCCCGCGGCCGGCTCCGACGGGGGGCGCGGCGAAGGTCAACCGCCGCTACCGCCGGGCGCTGTGACGAGACGCTCAAAGAAAACTGCGAAGTGAGTCGATGACGCGACTCGACTGATCAAGAGCGGCCCGCGGGAAGTTTCCCGCGGGCCGCTCGTTTTTGTGCGAACTGCGTCGTGCGGCAGCAAGCTATCGATGCTCCTGCATGGGATCCTGCGACGCGTGGCGACGACCGGAGCTTGTACTCGTTCGGCATGGTGATATATGATGACGTTATCATGAGAACGATCGTTGATCTTCCGGACGAACAAGTCAAAGCCTTGGCTCGCTTATGCGAGTCGCAGGGAATCTCGCGGGCGGAGGCGGTGCGCCGAGCGGTGGCGCGCCTGCTCGCCGATGAGCAGCGTCCGGGACGAGAGCAGGCCTTCGGCGCCTGGAGTGGGAAGGGG
>CAMCCR010000323.1 GCA_945873085.1 Candidatus Kuenenia stuttgartensis
GGGACGAGCAATCCCTGGGGGGTCGATTTCAACGATCTCGGTCATGCCTTCCAGACCGCCTGCGTGATCCCCCACCTCTACCACGTCATCCAGGGGGCCCGTTACGAGCGCCAGGCTGGCCAACACTTCAACCCCTGGACCTTCGACGACATCAAGACGATCGCCCGCCATCGTCACTGGACTGGAGGCCAATGGAACAATGCCGACCGGGAGAAGTCGGACGCCAGCGGCGGCGGCCATGCCCACAGCGGGGCCTGCATCTACCTCGGCGGCTCGTGGCCCGATCGCTACCGCAACCAGCTGTTCATGAACAACATCCACGGCGCCCGGCTCAATGAGGACCGGCTCACGCCGGTCGGTTCGGGCTATGTCGGCGACGGCGAGCCCGACTTTCTCTTCGCCAACGACACCTGGTCGCAGTTCATCTCCCTCCAGACCGGGCCCGACGGGCAGATGGTGCTCATCGACTGGTATGACCGCAACCAGTGCCACCACGGCGAAGACGAGAAGCACGATCGCGGCAACGGCCGGATCTTCAAGGTGATGTACGACCGTGGCAACACCGCCGCGGTGAAGGTCGACCTCGCAGCGAAGAGCGACGCGGAGCTCATTGATCTCCTCTCCCACGACAACGACTGGTTCGTTCGCCACGCCCGCCGGCTCCTCCATGAGCGGGCCGTCGCCGGCCGGCTGGCCGACGACATCGGCGGGCTGCTCGACGCGAAGCTCGCCGCCGCGCCGACGGCAGCCAAGCGGCTCCGCGTCATCTGGGCGATGCACGTGACGGGGAAGCTCGATGCCCCGCGCACCGAACGTCTCCTCGACGATCCCGATCCGGCCGTTCGCGCCTGGGCAATCCAACTCGCCAACGAGACCGGCAGCATTCCTCTCGAGACCCGCATCGGCCGCTACCGGCAACTCGCCGCCGACGATCCCTCGCCGGTGGTGCGGCTGGCCCTCTGCTCGGCGCTCCAGCGGATGCCGCTCGAAGCCCGGTGGGACATCTGCGCGGGGCTTGTCGCCCACGCCGAGGATGCCGTAGACCACAATCTCCCCCTCATGAATTGGTACGCCTCTGAGCCGTTGGTGACGGTCGATCCCGAGCGTGCCATGGCGCTGGCGGCAGCGTCGAAGATCCCGACGGTGTCGCGGTTCATCGTCCGTCGGGCTGCCTCCGAGGAAGGCTGCTACGAAGCCCTCGTGGCCCGGCTGGCAGCGGCCGATTCGGCGACGCGGAAGTGGATGCTCGAGGAGATCGTGTCGGCGCTTGCCGCCCGCGGGCGGATGAAGGCCCCGGCGGCCTGGGAGAAGGGCTACGAGGCGGTCACCGCCGACGCCGACGAGGCGGTCCGGCGGCTCGCCGGAGTCGTGGCCGTCCGGTTCGGCGATCCGCGCGTTCTCCCCCAGTTGCGTGGCATCCTCGCCGACCGCGATGCCCCGAGAAGTGACCGTCAGGAGGCGCTCGAGGCGCTCGTCAGCTCCCGCGACGAGGGAACGCCGCCGGTGCTCCAAGCCCTCATCGATGACACGATCATGCAAAAGGGAGCGATCGTGTCGCTGGCGGCCGTGCCGCATGACGCCACGCCGGGTGTGCTCCTCAACGCCTACGAGGGGCTCACCGACGAATGCCGGCAGGCGGCCATCGCCACGCTCGTCTCACGTCCCGCCTGGACGATCGCCCTCCTCGACGCCATCGACGCCGGCAAGCTGCCGCGTGGCGACCTCTCGGCCTTCACCGTCGGCAGGCTCGCCCAGTCGGCCGATACGAAAGTCATCGCCAAGCTCAATGACGTGTGGGGCACGATCCGCACCACCCCCGAGGACCGCAAGGGGGAGTTCGAGAAGTGGCGCGGGGCTTTCAAGCCGGCAGCCATGAAGGCCGCCGACCTGTCGCACGGCCGCGAGGTGTTCGTGAAGACCTGCGGCGCCTGCCATCTCCTCCATGGGCAGGGGGGAAAGATTGGCCCCGACATCACCGGATCGAATCGGGCCGATCTCGAGTACCTCCTCGCCAATCTCCTCGACCCCAGCGCCATCGTCGGCCGCGACTACCAGACGACGACGGTGCTCACCAAGGACGGCCGATCGATCGCCGGGATCGTCGTCAAGGAAAGCCCGACGAGCCTCACCCTCCAGACCCCGACCGAGCAGGTGACAGTGCCCCTCGACGACGTCGAGACGCGCGTGCTCTCGCCGCAGTCGCTGATGCCGGAGAACCAACTCGGGCAGCTCAAGCCCGAGGAGGCCATCAACCTCGTGGCCTACCTCCGCCACCCGTCGCAGGTGCCCCTTCCCGGCGAAGGGCCGCCGCCGTTCAACGGCGAGGGACGGATCCCCGGCGCGGTCGAGGGGGAGACTTTGAAGATCGCGGCGAAGAGCGCCGGCGACGCCCGGCCGCAGGATATGTCGAGCTTCAAGGCAGCGCAATGGAGTGGCAGTTCCCACGTCTGGTGGACCGGCGCCCGCCCCGGAGGAAGGCTCGTTCTCGAGGTGCCGCTCGAGGTCCGCGGCCGCTACGAGATCGTCGCTGTCTGCTCGAAGGCCCACGACTACGGCACGGTCACCCTGGCCTGGAACGGCGCGAAGCCAACCGCTCCGATCGACCTCTATGACAAGGACGCCGTCACCGTCACGCCGGAAGTGTCCCTCGGGGTTTTCGACCTCGAACCCGGCACGGTGCCGCTGACGGTCGACATCGTCGGCGAGAACCCGGCGGCCACGAAAGCCTGGATGTTTGGCCTCGACTACCTCCGGTTCGTGCCGGTGAAAGCCGTGGAAGCCAAGCCCTGATCGCCCCGCCCCGGCAGGGCCGGTGGTCGTGAACTAGGATTGGGGCGGCGTGGATTGGATCGACGGGGGGAGTTGTAACGACTTCCTCCGTCGTCCGTTCTTCGCCCGGGGGCTCGGGCAGAAGCCGAGCTTCCGGTGAGCGTCAGCCCGGTCTCCGGCAAAAGGGGTTTTCATGGTGTTTCCTCGCCTCCGGCGCACCACGGGCGCCGCGCCCGACACGCGCGTTGCTCGCAGGCTTTCCCTAGGCTTGGCGGTCATGGGGATCACTGTTGCGTTTTGGAGTGCAAGTGGCCGGGCCGGCGAGATCGGCTTCGTGGAGGAGTTTGCGCTCGCGGAGGATCGCGAGGCGGCGCTTGCGAAGCTCGTCCCAGGGACGGAGGAATATTTTTATTTCCACGCGCTCCATCGGCTCAACACGGAGCGCTACGCTGAGATCGAGCCAATCCTTGCCGAGTGGGTCGAGGCCCATGGTGAGACTCAGCGCGTGTGGGAGATCCGCTCGCGGCGGGCGCTGCTCACCTTTGCCAAAGATCCGCAGGGCTCGATTGCCTACCTCGAGCGCCGGCTCGGCGTCTCTTATCCGCACGAGCGAATCGTCCCCGGAGCCGAGCCGCAACTGCCGACGGCGCTCGATGCGGCGCTCGTATCGGTCGAGGCGTTTGCCGCCCGAGCCCAGGCCCATGCCCCAGGCACGCTCGACGGCTACGAAGACGCGGCCCTTGATCGGCTCTGCAAGGAACCCGCCGCGCTCGATCCCCTCCGTCGCCGGCAGCTCCTTTTGCGGCTTGTCCGCCCCGATCACGACGGCCTCGAGACACTGATCGCCGCCGATCTCGACTCGCCAGATTCCGGCGGCTTCGGGTCGCTGCCGATCCA
>CAMCCR010000324.1 GCA_945873085.1 Candidatus Kuenenia stuttgartensis
AGGCCGAAGTCAGCGAAGCGCGGGCCCTCGAGACGGTAGCGCATCAAGCAGCGCTGCGGCTCACGGAGGCTTTTGCCCGGTCTCACCGCCCCGATTGGCCGTGGTTTGAATCGAGAATGACGTACGCCAACGCCGTCCTCCCGCACAGCTTGTTTGCGGCCGCTGAGCTCTGGCCGGAGGGGCCTTTCCTGTCGGTTGCCGAAGAGACCTTTGGCTTCCTCGTTGCCGAGACGACCGTCGACGATTGCTTCTGGCCCGTCGGCAACCTCGATTGGTATGCCCGCGGCGAGACAAAATCCCCCTACGACCAGCAGCCAGTTGAGGCCTCGACGATGGCCGAGGCGGCGCTGGCCGCCTTCGCCGCGCGGGGCGACAGCCGGCATCTCGCCACGTTCCATCGGGCCCAGGCCTGGTTCGCGGGGCGCAACAGCCTCCGGGCCCCCCTCATCGATCCGCTCACGGGAGGCTGCTGTGACGGCCTCCAGCAGAACGGGCTCAACCGCAACCAGGGGGCCGAGTCGACCCTCGCCGCGCTCTGGACCGAGTGGCTCGGGAGCACCCTTCCGCCCGTCGATGGCCTCGGCGTGGCAGCCGCCACCCTCCCCTTTTCTCCCCTCCGCACCCCCCTGGAATGCACCGACGCATGACCCCCATCGCCAGCCGAAGGCACTATCCCGAGCTGTTTCACCGCCACGAAGGCAATCCGATCCTCACCGCCGATGATTGGCCCTATCCGGCGCACACCGTCTTCAATGCGGCGGCCTGCCAGGTGGGCGACACGACGCTCCTGCTTGTGCGCGTCGAGGATCGGCGCGGCCATTCGCATCTGTGCGTGGCCCGGAGCGCCGACGGGATCAGCGACTGGCGAATCGATCCCCAGCCGACGTTCCCCCCCGACCCGGTGAATTATGCCGAGGAGGCTTGGGGCGTCGAGGATGCCCGCATTACCTGGGTCGCCGATCGCGGGGAGTGGATCATCTCCTACACGTCGTACTCCCCGATCGGGCCGCTGGTGTCACTCGCCTCGACGGTCGATTTCAAGACGTTCGTCCGGCTCGGGCCGGTGATGCCGCCGGAGGACAAGGACGCCGCGATCTTCCCCCGCCGGTTTGGCGGCCGCTACGCGATGATCCACAGGCCGGTGTCGGCGGGCAGCTCCGGGGCCCACATCTGGCTCTCCTTCTCCCCCGACCTGCGGCACTGGGGGGATCACCATGTCCTCCTCCATGCCCGCCGCGGAGCCTGGTGGGACGCCAACAAGATCGGCCTGAGCCCCCCGCCGCTGGAGACGCCCGACGGCTGGCTCCTCCTTTACCACGGTGTCCGCCACACCGCCGGCGGCTGCCTCTATCGGCTCGGGTTTGCCCTGCTCGACCTCGAGCAGCCGTGGCGCGTCATCCGCCGCAGCGACGACTGGGTGTTCGCCCCGGAGATGCCCTACGAGCGCCAGGGAGATGTCAACAGCGTCGTCTTTCCCTGCGGCTGGATCCTCGACGAGGCGACCGGCGTGATCCGGATGTATTACGGCGGCGCTGATTCCTGCCTGGCACTGGCGACGGCGAACCTCTCAGACATCCTCGCCTACCTTCGCACCTGCCCCGTCCCACCGCCCCGCGATCGCCCCGGGATGACGATCTGACTGCCTCGGCCCGGTGACGGCAACGTCACCGGGCCACGGCCAGCGGTGTCGCTGCTCACCAATCGGTGTTGTTGGGAAGCTCGCCACCGGCCCGGCTGCCGAGGGCGTGGAGCACTTCGAGATTGATCGAGTCGGAGATCGCCCGGGTCGAGCCGTCGCCCATGCCGACTACCGACGCGCCGGGGTGATACGACCCGAAGCCACCGACGGTGAGCGGGCCCTTCTCGGCCGGCTCATCCTCGACGAGCCCGGTGAACCGCCGCTTCGAGATCGGCTCGATCCGACCGGTGTTTCGCAGCGTCGCCCGCGTCCCCGACGGCCAGCCAAGCACAACCGGGGAGACGCCGTCGATGGGATCTTCGAAGACGTGCTCCGAGACAAGGAGCGTGTGCGAACTGCCGTCGAGAATGTCATCGAACCGGATCCGGCTGTTGAGGAACAGGAGCCCGTCGTTGCCGACATCGATCGGCGCCTCGATCGAGTTGTGGCAGCCGGCATAGCTCGACCAGCCGATCGGGGTGCTACTCTGGTCGCCGCCCCTTGGCCCGGGGGACGACGGGCAACGCAGCACCTCGATATTCGACCGTCGCAGCGTGTCGTTGACCTCGGCGTAGGCCCCGGCCTGCTGATCGAACATCCGGAAGAGGCTGTTTTGCTCCATGTAGGGGAGCACCTGCACCGTCCAGGAGAGATGCTGGCCGACGGCCTCGTTTCGGATCGGGCCGTCGGGATTGATGACGCCGGCCGGGAAGTGGCCGGTGTGGAACTCGTGGTTGTGGAGGGCGAGGCCGAGCTGCGTCGTGTTGTTCAAGCAGGAGCAGCGCCTGGCGGCCTCGCGGGCGGCCTGGACGGCCGGGAGGAGGAGGCCGACGAGCGTGCCGATGATGGCGATGACGACAAGCAGCTCGACGAGCGTGAACGCCCGCAGCCGGCGGTGGGAACGGTGCATGGTCATGGGAGAGCCTCCGGGGTAACGGCAGGAGATGGTTCGGGAACGGTGGATGGTGGAATGGCTGGGGCCTTGTCCGGCGTGAAAGCCTCCCGGGCCACGCGGAGGGCGCGCTCGCGGCGGACCGAGTCGGGGCGACCGACGGGATACTCGACGACAAGGCCGAGGCTGACGCCGTCGTCGCTGGGCGTGACCGTGGTGGTCACCTCCGCGGCTCCGGCTCCGACGATGGCCTCGGAAGCCACGGTCGTCTGCCCGCCGGTCCAGCCGGGCTCGGCGCGGAGACGAATGACGGCCCGCTCGCAGGCGGCTTCGAGCAGGCACTCCGCCTGCCGGAGCTCGAGTTCTTTGAGGAACTGACGGCGCCCCAGAAGGGCGATCTTCAGCATCCCGCCGAGCATGACCAGGACAACAGCCATTGCCGCCAAGACGGCGATGAGCGTCGCCCCACGACGGGATTGCGACGGCAGCGGAAGGCACGAAGGGTGGGTCATGGTCGCGCCTCCCCGTCACGCGCCGGCAGGAAGCGGAGATCGCGGCCGAGAACAGCCTCGACGACCAGCGCCGGAGGCTTTCTTTTCGCCTCGGCAGGGGTTCGTGGCGGCCGCACGACCCCCGGGGGGGCGAGTTCTCCGTCTGCTCCTTCGGTGCCGAGCTCGAGATGAATCTGTTTCTCGGCCACGGTCACGACCGCGGCGCACGGCCCGGCGAGCGCATAGTCTTCGCGGGCCGTCGGCGTGGGATTGCCAGGGGCAAGCAGACGCCGCTGGATCTGGCGACGGTCGGCCGTATGGCGATACTCGATCGTGCCGCCATCGGGGAGCGTGAAGGCCACGAGCCGGTCCCCGGCTGGCGCCTCAATCTGCGCCGCGACTTGGGCCGCGACTTGGGCCGCCGCATGGACATCGGCCCGGAACTGGCGGGCGAGGCGGGCGCTCGTCCGCTCGTCGTCAAAGAATCGGCGGCTCTCCGACTGGGCCCGCATCACGCCGTGGAGGAGCATGGCGCTCGAGGTGATGACGAGGCTCACTCCCCCCATCGCCATGAGCAGCTCGACAAGCGAGATGCCCCGC
>CAMCCR010000325.1 GCA_945873085.1 Candidatus Kuenenia stuttgartensis
TCGCGGTCGGCCTGAACGAGCACCGGCCAGTTGCGGCCGAAGGCGGTCCAGTCGTTGACGTAGGCGCTGCCGAGATAGACCTGCAGCGCCGCGTTGACCTCGGCAAGGTCAATCCCCTGCGCCTTGACCTTCTCCCGATCGATGTCGACGAAGAACTTCGGCTCGTCGGCGCGGAAGCCGGAGATGAGCCCCGTCAGCCCCGGCTGCGCGGTGGCCGCATCGACAAGCGCCGCGGCCGCCGCTTCCAGCCGCTGCGGGCCGGCCGAGGCGCGGTCGAGCACCTGGAGCTTGAAGCCGCCGGAATTGCCGAGGCCGTCGATCGGCGGGGCCCCGAAGGCGACCACTTGCGCCTCGCGGATCTCCGCGAAGCTTTGCCGCAGGGCGCGGAGGATCGAGACTGCCGATCGCTGTGGATCGACCGCCCGCCGGGCAAACGGCTCGAGAAGGACAAACATTCCCCCGGCGTTCGGCTGGTTGACGTTGGCCAGAAGCGAGTAGCCGGTGACGGAGATCCTGTGGGCCACGCCCGGAACCGCCTTCACCCGTTCCTCCAGATCGGCCATGACCTCAGCCGTCCGCTCGGCACTCGCCCCAGGAGGGAGCAGCGCCGTGACGAGGAGATAGCCCTTGTCCTGCTGGGGAATGAACCCAACCGGGACGGTCGTGAAGCCGTAATAGGTGAGGGCCATGAGGCCGACATAGAGGCCCATGACGACGATCCCCATCCGCAGGAGTCTCCCCACCACCGAGCCGTAGGCGCCGGTGGTGAGGTCGAAGAACAGATTGAAGAGGCGGAAAAAAGCGGCGAGGATCCCGTTGACCACTCCCGCCCCCCACCAGCCCGCGAGCGCCCCCACAGCAAACAGCCCGAGCCGCACGCTCCACTCAGCAGCCCACGGTGGCACAGGCGCCGTCGCCAGCCCGGCTGCCACGAGCCCCCGCGCCTCGAGAAACCACACGGCCAAGAGCCCGGCCAGCAGCGCAATGCCCGCTGGAGGGAGCGGATCGCGCCTTGCGGCTTTGGCTGCGGCGCCACCCGTGGCGGGGCTGCCGGGCTCGGGGCCGGCCGAGGGCGCGGCGGCGCTGCCGTGGTGGTGCGACTGAAAAAGGAGCACGCAAAGGGCCGGCGAGAGGGTGAGGGAATTGAAGGCCGAGATCACGGTGCTCGCCGCGATCGTGAGGGCGAACTGCCGATAGAACTCACCGCTGATCCCGGTGATGAAGGCCGTCGGCACGAACACCGAACAGAGCACCAAGGCGATCGCGATCACAGGCCCCGCCACCTCCGCCATCGCCCGCCTGGCCGCCTCGCGCGCCGTGAGCCCCCCCGACAACCAGCGCTCGACGTTCTCGACGACGACGATCGCGTCGTCGACGACGATCCCGATGGCGAGCACGAGGCCGAACAGCGAAAGATTGTTGAGGGAGAATCCGAACAGCCGCATCGCGGCGAACGTTCCCACCAGCGACACAGGCACTGCGACCATCGGGATGATCGTTGCCCGCCAATCCTGAAGAAAGACGAGGACGACGATGAACACGAGCACCACCGCCTCGAAGAGCGTCTTCCAGACCTCGCGGACGCTCTCCTCGACGAACACCGTCGTGTCGTAGTGAATCGCATACTCGAGCCCCTCTGGAAAGCCACGCTCAAGCAAGGCCATCTCGTGCCGGATCCGCTCGGCGGTGGCCAGGGCATTCGATCCGGGCTGTTGGAAGAGAGCGACGGTGACCCCCTCCTGGCCGTCGAGCCGACTGCCGACGTCGTAGCTCCGCGCCCCCAGCTCCGCCCGGCCGACGTCACCGAGGCGCACGATCGATTGCCCCGTGGTGGCCAGATCATGCCCGGGGCCGGCGCGACCGGCGGCGACGGCCGGGGCGCCCGGCGGGAGCGGGCCCGCGGCTTTGACGATCACGTTCTCGAAGGCCGCCGGATCGGGGAGCCTCCCGGCCGCGGTCACCGGCACCTGGAAATCGAGGCCGAGAGTGGCCGGCGGCTGGCCGATCCGCCCGGCGGCCACCTGAACATTCTGCTCGCGCAAGGCACGAACGACATCGGTGGCCGAAAGCCCGCGACTGGCGAGCTTGCCGGGATCGAGCCACACCCGCAGGGCGTAGTCGCGGGCCCCGAGAAACTGGACGTCCCCCACCCCCTCGATGCGCGCCAGCGCATCCTTCACCTGGAGAAGCGCGTAATTGGAAATGAACAGCTGATCGAGCCGCTCCCCCGGCGAGAAGAGATTCACGCAGAGGAGGATGCTCGGCGACTTCTTCCGCGTCGTCACCCCCTGCCGGCGGGCTTCCTCGGGGAGCTTCGCCAGCGCCACCGCCACCCGGTTCTGCGTCAGCACCTGGGCCTTGTCGATGTCGGTGCCGAGCTTGAAGGTGACGTCGATCGACGCCTGGCCGTCGCCGGTGCTCTTCGACGACAGATAGAGCATCCCCTCGACGCCGTTGATCTCCTGCTCGATTGGCGTGGTGACCGTCTCGGCGACGACCTCCGCGGAGGCGCCTGGATAGGACGCAGTGACGGCGATCGTGGGAGGGGCGACATTCGGATACTGCCCCACCGGCATGCCGACCAGCGCCACGCCGCCGACGAGGAGGATCACCACCGAGAGGACGGTGGCGAAGACGGGCCGGTCGATGAAGAACTGCGAGAACATGCGGCGACGGTCATTCCCTGGCGGGCGGGGCCTGGGCTTCGACCGGCCGGACGACGGCCCCGTCGCGGACGCGTTGCAGGCCGCTGACGACGACCCGGTCGCCCGCAGCGAGCCCCTTTGTCACCACGCGCAGCTGGCCGTCGAGCTTTCCAGGGGTGATCTCGCGGATCGTCACCCGGTCGTCGGCGCCGACCACGGCGACGGTCCGGCGGCCCTGATCGATGCCGATGGCCCGATCGGGGACGAGGATCGCCTCGGCCGGATCGCCGAAGGGGAGGCGGACCCGGCAGAACATCCCCGGCGCGATGAGCCGATCGGGATTGTCGAGGATCGCCCGGCAGCGGACGGTGCCGGTCGAGGCGCGGACGGCGATGTCGACAAAGGCCAGCATCCCGCGACGCGGAAAGCCCTCGTCGGTGACCAGGGCCACATCGACCGGCATGGCGAGATCGCGGATGTTGCGCCACGACAGATCCTCATCCGCGGCACCGGCTGCCTCCCCCTCGCGCCGTTCCTCGCGCCGTTTCGTGATCGCCCGTTCGCGGGCCACGAGGAGCGATCGCTCGTCGGCGAAGAAGGTGACGTAGACGGGATCGACGCTGACGATCGTCGTCAGCGTCGTCGGCGACACCCCTCCCCCGACGAGATCTCCGACATTCACCGTCCGGGCACCGATCCGGCCGGCGATCGGCGCCGTCACCCGGCAGAAGCTCAAGTCGAGCTCCGCCTGCGCGAGCATTGCCTTGTCTTTTTTCAGCGTCGCGGCGGCCATGTCACGCTTGGCGGTGATGATCCCAACCTGCTCCTGCGTGACCGCGCCGCGCGGGAGGAGGGCCTCATTGCGGACGCGCTCGCTCTCCAGTTCCGCAAGCTCCGCCTGCTCCCGTTCGATCTCCGCCTCGGCCTGATCGCGGGCGATCAAGTAGGTGCGGTCGTCGATCTCGAAGAGCGGATCGCCGACGCTCACATCCTGCCCATCG
>CAMCCR010000326.1 GCA_945873085.1 Candidatus Kuenenia stuttgartensis
GGCGTGAGGCGGGTGATGACCACGCCGCCGTTCTCCCGGCGCTTGGCCGCCTCGAAGGCGACCCGGTCGAGCGACTGCGAGAGATCGTGAAAATCACTCTCCCCTTCCCCGCCCGTTTTCTCGATCCGCTCGAGGATCGAGCGAACGGCATCCACGAGCGTGAGAAGCACTCCGGTGACGTCGTCGTCGAGATCGATCTTTCCGTCCCGGAGTTGGCCGAGGAGATGCTCGCCACTGTGCGTGATCGCTCCGAGCTTGGCGAAGCCGAAGAATCCGCTCGTCCCCTTGATCGTGTGAACGGTGCGGAAAATGCTCGCCAGCCGTTGGGAATCGCGCGGGTTCTCCTCGAGGGCGACGAGGTCCTGATCGAGTTGGTCGAGATTCTCGGCCGACTCGACGAGGAACTCCCGCACGTATTCTTCGTTGTCGTTCATGAATCCAACGCCCCGGGCGGAGACCGACGGCACGCCCGCCCCCACTCCGATACCATACACAGGGGTTTCGGCCGAATGGCCCGCCCGCCGTTCCTCCCCTGACGGTCGCGACGCTCGCACCGATGGCAACGGTTCCCCGGAGGCTCCCGCGGCATCCCGGCCCCCTCACTCATGCTCAGCCTGCCCGCCCCACTCCGCCACGCCCTCCGCCTCCGCTGCCCCCGGTGCGGCACGGGCCGCCTGTTTGCCGGATGGTTCAGGATGGAGCCCCGCTGCCCCTCCTGCGGCCTCGATTTTCGCCGCGAACCGGGCTTTTACCTCGGGTCTATCTACATCAATTACGGCGTCACGGCCCTGACGACGATCGCCCTCTACGGCCTCCTCGTCCTCGGTGCCGGCTGCTCGGCCGAGCAGGCCCTGGCTGCCTGCCTGGCGGTGGCCGTGGCCCTGCCGATGTGGCTGTTCCGCTATGCGAGGGCCTTCCTTCTGGCGATCGACAGCTCCGTCAACAGCGAGCCGTCATCGGCACCGGGGGACACCGGGGGCCCCCTCACCGACGCCCAACTCTCCTCCCACCGCGTGAACGACGGCCAGGCGGGATGCGCCATGGGGATCGCCCTGACGCTCGTCCTCGTCTTCGCCCTCCTTATGGCGGCAGTCACGCTCTGGTTTGCCGTCGGCCCCGGATCGGGCGGAGGGGTCTGGGACGACGGCGGCCTGATGGAGGAGCCGGGATGATCGGGTAGACTGCCGCCAAGCTGGGGGGGCATCCGACGCCGCGTCGATTCGCCGCGCCCCCTCCACTGCCGCTCCCGAAGGACTCCGCCATGCGCCGCCTGCTGCTGTTGTGCCTCGCGATCTTCCTGGCCATCCCCACGGCCCGTGCCGAGGAGGGGGGCCCCGCCGATCTCATCCCCACGCTCGGTTCGATCGAACGGCTCGACCCCCGCTTCGACGCCCTCGTGCCAAAGGATGCTGTCATCGAGGTGCTCGCCAGTGGCTTTGAGTGGGCGGAGGGGCCGGTCTGGGTGAAGCGCGATGGCGCCGTCCTCTTCAGTGACATTCCCCGCAACCGGGTCAATCGCTGGAAGCAGGGAGAGGGGCTGTCGACCTACCTTGAGCCGGCCGGCTTCACCGGCCCCGGGGCCTACGGCAGCGAGCGGGGGAGCAACGGCCTCACCCTCGACGGCCAAGGCAACCTGATCTCCTGCGAGCATGGCGATCGCCGCGTCAGCCGACTCACCCCCGGCGGAGGCAAGCGGACCGTCGCCGACAACTACAAGGGGAAGCGGTTCAACAGCCCCAACGACGTCGCCGTCCACTCCTCCGGCGCGATCTACTTCACCGATCCCCCCTACGGCCTCCCCAAGGGCTTCGATGACGAGCGCCGCGAACTCGACTTCTGCGGCGTGTACCGCGTCACCCCCGATGGCACGGTGACGCTCCTCTGCGACACGATGACGCGCCCCAACGGGATCTGCTTCTCCCCCGACGAGAAGCGGCTCTATGTGGCGCAGTCCGATCCGCAGGCGCCGATCTGGAAGGTGTTCAACGTTCAAGCCGACGGCACGCTCGATGCCGGCAAGACCTTCTTCGACGGCACGAAGCTCTTCAAGGAGCGGAAGAAGGGCCTTCCCGACGGACTCAAGGTCGACACCCAGGGGAACGTCTTCGCCACCGGCCCCGGCGGCGTCCTCGTCATCGCCGCCGACGGCACCCACTTGGGAACGATCCTCACCGGTCAGGCAACGGCCAATTGCGGCTTCGGCGATGATGGCAAATCGCTCTACATGACCGCCGATTCCCACCTTTGTCGGGTCAAGCTTTCGACCACCGGCCCCCTCCCGGGCCCGTGATGCCGGCACCGACGCCCCCGAACCAATCGATGACCGTGCCCACGACATCATCCGCCGACGACTCCCCCCACCGTCCCTGGCAGGGTTTCGCGGTTCGTGTCGCGATCATCGGCATCGAGGCCTGCATCATCGCCGGCCTGTTCGGGGGGACGCTTCGCGCCCTCCGCAACGACCTCGAGGATGCCACCGGATTCAACCGGTGGCGGGTCGTCGGCATGGCGCTTGCCGCGATCCTCCTGTTCCACGCGCGACACCATCTCCCCGCCTACCGCTCGTCCCGGTTTTCCCCCCGGCTCCTCGCGGCCAACGGGTTGGCATTCGTCGCCCTTCTGGCCTGCCTCGGCGGCGTGTCTGTCGGCGCGATCGAGCCGATTCTCGGGGCTCACGGGCAGCACCTCCTCACGATGGCGTTGGCCTCTGCCTGGGTGGCGTCGGTCGTGGCGTTGTGGGTGCCGCAGGCAGCCGACGCCCTCCCGCTCCTGGGAGCGCTTGCTGGGATCACGGCGATGCTGTGGGCGATGGTCTACATCGAGGACTTCACCAAGCTGTTCTGGGACATGAGTGGCGGCACGACCGTCGACCTTGTCGAGCGCCTCTTGGCCCCCTTTGCCGGCGGCCCCGTCGTCAGGCCCGAACCGTTCGTCATCGGAACGGAGGACTTCCGCGTTCAGATCAAGGCGGATTGCGGCGGATTCCAGGGGATCGGACTGATCACGATGATGCTCGCCGGGTATCTGTGGTGGTTCCGCAGCATTCATCGCTTCCCGCAGTCCTTGCTCCTGTTTCCGGTCGGCATCCTCCTGATCTGGATGGCCAACGTTCTGCGGATCACGGCCCTGATCCTCGTCGGCATCTGGATCGATCCCGCGATTGCCGTCGACGGCTTCCACTCCCAAGCGGGCTGGATCACGTTCCTCATCGTCGGGCTCGGCACGATCTGGGTCGCGCAGCAGATGCGGTTTTTCACCATCCTCGTCCCGGCTGACGCCGGCCTGCCGGGAGGTGAGGCCCGCTCCCCGGATCACGCCATCGCCAGCCCGCCAGCCCCCGTGGCGGGGTCGCCCGTCGAGCCCGGGGTCTTGTATGGGCCGTCCACCGTAGCCTGCCTGCTCCCGTTCCTCGCCCTCACCGCCGTCACGATCCTCACCCAGGCCTTCACCAGCGGCTTCAATTATCTCTATCCGCTCCGGGTGATCACGGTCGCGGCGGTGCTCTGGTCACTCCGCCGCCACTATGCTCCCGGCCGCGAGCCGATCTCGATCGTGGCTGTCGCCATCGGCGTGCTCACGTTCCTTGTCTGGATGGCGCTCGCTCCCGGCTACGGCCTCGAGGATCCGGAGAAGGTCGCCGCCATG
>CAMCCR010000327.1 GCA_945873085.1 Candidatus Kuenenia stuttgartensis
AAGATCGAGTCACTTCGCCAGCGGGCTTCCGGTCGGTGCCTGTCGGCGGACCGGGCGGGGGTGTATTCACGGACGGAGATCGTTCGAGGGAGAGGGCGGAGAGTGGTGCAGGAGCCGGGGGTGAATTGATCCGGCCATGAAAACAGCGAGGGGAGCAGGCCCGCGAAAGCCTGCTCCCCTCGGGTTAGCATCGTGCTGGGGCTGGGGGCGTTCATCAGGCGGCCAGTTTTTTCTTCAGCCGACGACGCTGAAGCAGGCTCGGCCCTCCCCAGCGTTTCGTCGCTGCCGCCAGTCGACCACACCGGCTCATCGTTGGTGACTCAGCCGCCGCGGTTGCGAAAGAGCCGCGGCTTCACGCATGCGGTCACGGCGGGGCCGGGGGTGAAGCGGCCCGGGAGGAGCTCGGCGATCTTGGTGATCATGGGCTCTGGATCGGCGACGAGATCGGGGTAGGACACTTCCAGGAGCGTCACCCGCTCGCTCTTCTTCAACACCTCGCGGATCTGCTGGCTGTGGTGCTCCTGCACCTCGATCAAGTGCTTCTTTTCGCTCTTCGGCTGCGAGCCCTTCCGGGCGAGCATCGCCCACTGCGAATCGACCACCTGCTCGGTGGGCCGCACCATGTAGATGAGAAAGTTGGCAGCCCCGACGTCGACCTCAACCCACTGGCGGTAGCAGTCGATCGATCGCGACGGCCACAGCCTCGCCCGAGTCAGCGACTACGCTCGCGCACGTGAGCAGTTCGTGCGGAGCAAGGCTCGCCTCGTGGGTATAGCCGCTGCCGGTCGGCTGCCCGGCTCCACCACGTCCGACCGGCTCACGAAACACGCGTGTCTGCCGCGTCGTCGCGTCGATCACCCACACCTCCGGGATGCCGTGCCGGGCATAGAGCGGCACTTTGACGCCGAGATCGTAGGCGAGGCTCGAGTCGGCCACTTCGATAACGAGCAGCACGTCGGCCGGGCCAGGATGCCCCGTCGTGTAGAAGTCGGCCCGGGGCTTGAGGATCGCGATGTCGGGCTCGGGCTCGCTGATGTCGTCGAGCCGGAGAGGATTTTGGCAGCGGATGAAGGCCGATGCTTGTGCACTCCGACCAAAGTGCCTGGCGAGCAGATCGACGATCGCGGCGTGCAGGGCTCCAATCGGCGACCTATCGATGATCTCCCCATCGATCAGTTCCACTCGGTCTGCGGGCCCGAGGATGCCCGTCTCGCCCATCCGATGAAACGCCTCAACGGAAATCAGATGGCGGGCCGGAGCGGCAAGCGGAATCGTGACCATGGCGCGGCACCCTCAACGGAAAGAGCACGGCAACGTGCCACAGAAGTATACAAGCGAACACTCAAGCGTCAATTTTGCGGGAAGTGCCCACGGGCGGGGAACATGACTCAGCGGCGCTCGTGATGCTCTCGTCGCAAGGCTTCGAGTCGCCGCCTCAGCGGTGCCCAATACTGGCGGTCAGCCTCCCGCTCCCGATCCTCCTCCTCGCGGAGGAGCCGGGCCAGCGCCGCTTCGTCGCCAGCCAGCGCGGTCAGGAGCAGGGGCCGCTGCTCGGCGATGCGACGGCAGTTGGCAGGGGCCTCGCGGGCCACCTCCGTCAAGTACGCGGGCGTCCGCAATTCTCGGAGCCAGAAATCGATCGCTGCATCCGACGCGGGCCGATTCGTTTGGGTCCAGTGGGCCTCCACGAGCCGGGTGATCATCGGCCAGTCTTTGTCGCGTTGCGTCTTCTTCGCTGTCACGAGATCGGGGAGGGAGAGCACTTCGATCGTTTGCTCTCCGGTGTCAATCGTCGTCCGACGGAGCCACAGCTGCTCGAAGTCGGGCAGGCCGCGAAGCCGGCTCATCACGTCGAGCCGCATCCCCTCGACACCCGCCGCCCGGCAACGGAAATGGATGGCGAGGCCCTCGTCGAGAAACCGCTGCTCGAAGGGGGGCACCGCGATCGGATGGGCGTCGAGATCGAACACCGCCGCACGGAGGCGGTCGAGATTGGCGGCATCGGAAACGATGACGAGATCGGTGTCGCGGCTAAACTCCGCCCCGCCGTACAACACGCAGGCCTGGCCGCCCATCAAGAGCGCCCGCACGCCATTCCGCTGGATCGAAGAAAGGACTTTGAGAATCGGGCTCGGGGTCAAGCGAACCTCCCAGCGTCAGGTAGGTCTCCCACAGCTTGCTGCTTTCCTCGAGCCGTTGCAGCGGCGTGAGCGCATACCAAGCCGCCCACTCCCCGTCGTCGAAACGGGTGTCATCGGTCACCGATGGTGAGTCGCTGTTGGTCGCCATACGCATGTCGAAGATTCTAGCTTGCAAACGAGCAAAGGAGCCGGGAGAAGGCATCGTCCAGCGAATGGGGGCGGGATGGATGGCGGGCGTTTATCGCTCTTCTCCAGATTTGGTGGCGGGCACCTTTTTCAGGCCCGCAACAACGATCAGCCCGCCGTGCCGGCACCTTCTTTTCCGCTGTCGTCTCGCGCAGGTGCTTGTGCGGCTGCGGCGGCTCGGGCGTCTTCTCCGACAGGCGTCCAAAGAGGCCGTTGTGATCGCCGTTCTTCGGCTTGAAGGCGGTCAACGAGGGCATCGAGCGTCCCCCCTGCCTCGGCTAGGAGCGATTCGCGGACGGAGCGGATCTCATCGAGAATCGGATTCTTGGTCATCGGCGCTCCCGAGAAATTCGGCCGGTGTGCAAATCAGCAACTGCCCGAATCCACGATCGTCCAAGAGTCGGTAGATCCGTGGCAACTCCCGTGCATTGGCGATATGCGAGCAGTTTAGCGTCAAGAGGTATTTTACCCCTGCGACAGCGGCAGCAGCAACGTGGAGGGCGTCGGCGGCAGCCTTGTGTGGCATGATCGACGCGGCCACGATCTCGCCGGCGAGTGCCCGCACCCTGTTGTCGATCGGCACAGTCAGGAGTGGGCGAAGCAGTCTGAGCCGCTCCTCGGCGGCCGACGGGTCGCCAGCCGAGGCCTCATCGATAACGAGTTGCGACGTCACCAGGTCGAACTTCGGTCCGTGCTTGGCCCACCACTCGCGCGCCTGCTGCTGAAGCGCCGCCATCTGAATGTCAATACTCGGCCGTGCAGTAGCGTGGCTGACGATCGACGTCTCGATGTAGACACTCTCCATCAATCGATCCCCGCTCTGTCTACCCGAAGGACTGGTCGCGTAGCCCCGCCAAGTGTCTGACTCACAGTCGGCTCGGTGCGGGCCTGATCAACGCTCTTTCGGAGTAGGCGATTTTTCCGCGGTGCCGTTCTCCTCCACCGGCACGATCTTCCCGAACATGTGGCCGCCGACGGCGTCGTGCTGCCAGGTGCCGGCGTAGAGGGGGCCGTCGATGACGACGCGCGAGGAGAAGGTGCCAAGGCCAGGGATCGTGACGTTGTCGAGCGTGATCACCGGCGTCTTCCCCGCCCACTTCACTTCCACTGGCACTGGCAGCGTGAGATCGACGCTGCCGTAGCGGATCCGGGCCGACACGATCCACAGATCGGCTTCACCGACTTTCGCCACCGACGAGATCGTGTACTCGTCGCGGATCGGATCCTTGTCGTCGTCGCCGGCGATCGTGAACCGGCCGACGAGCTTCACGTTCGTCATCGCCTTCGTGAACGCCGCAAACCGGG
>CAMCCR010000328.1 GCA_945873085.1 Candidatus Kuenenia stuttgartensis
TGCCCCGCCTTCCGTTTGGTGAGCGGGCAGATCGCGGCGGGATAGTCGATCACGAACGTCGGGGCCGAGAGGGTCGACTCGCAGGTCGCCTCGAAAAGCTCGCTCTTGATGACGTCGGGGTGGCGGCCGGCGGTGTCGATGCCGCGGCTGGCGGCGGCGGCGGTGATGCTCGCCGGATCGGCCGGATCGCAGCCGACCACCTCGCGGAGGAGATCGTCGTACTTCACCCGCCGGAACGGCTTGGAGAGATCGATCTCGTGCCCCATCCACTGCACCGTCGCCGGCGTCCCGGCGACCTTCGCCGCATCACGGATGATCGCCTCGGTGAGATCCATCATCGAGACATAGTCGCCGTAGGCCTCATAGGCCTCGAGCATCGTGAACTCGGGGTTGTGCCGTGGGCTCACCCCTTCGTTGCGGTAGACGCGCCCCAGCTCGAAGACGCGCTCCATGCCGCCGACGAGGAGCCGCTTGAGATGAAGCTCGAGCGCGATCCGCAGGACAAGCCCCATGTCGAGGGCGTTGTGGTGAGTCTTGAAGGGTCGAGCGGCCGCACCGCCGGCCGAGTCCTGGAGCGTTGGCCCCTCGATCTCGAGGTAGCCGCGGTCGAAGAGCGTCTGCCGCACCGAGGCGACGATCCGGCTGCGGGCGATGAACCGCTCGCGCACCCCCTCGCCGTGGATCAGGTCGACGTAGCGCATCCGCTGCTTGAGCTCGGTGTCGACAAGGCCGTGGAACTTGTCCGGCGGCGTCTCGATCGACTTCGTGAGGAACGTCAGCGCCGAGGCAAACACGGTCAGCTCGCCGGTCTTTGAATACCCGAGCCGGCCATCGACGCCGATCAAGTCGCCCAAGTCGAGGCAGTCGACCACCTTCCAATTCTCGGGGCCGACCTGCTTCTTCCCGAGCATGATCTGGATCCGCCCGGAGCGGTCGGCAAGCGAGATGAAGACGAGGCTGCCGGCGCTCCGCTGGAGCATGATCCGCCCGGCCACGCGGACGGTGGGGCCATCGTCCGCCGGCGGCTCCCCTTCGGGCCGCTTGAGGGGCTCCCCCTGCTCGCGCACCGCGGCGATCGACGCGGCCCCGTCGAACCGGCTCCCCCACGGGTCGATCCCCAGCTCGGTGAGCTTGTGGAGCTTGTCGCGCCGGGCTTTTTCCAGGCCAGCGGCGATGCCGCCGGTCTGGAGAGGGCCGGTGGAGGGATCATCGGAGGGGGCGGGGGGGACTGGCGGCATGCTCGACCGGGAGAAAGAGAGGGAGGGGCGGATGGAAGCGGGAATTGTCCGGTGTGGCCGGGAAATCGAGAAGAGCAGTCGCGCGGGGCTGTTTCATGGCTTTTCCCCGGCGATCGCGGTTTCTGCCGCAAGCGCGCTGTTCCGGCTACCGTTTCGCCGGGTACAACCCGCGGGCCGAATCGAGCCCTCAGGCCCCCCGAGGCATGCCAGCACCCGTGCGCCCCCATGGTCCCCCGGAGTTGTTCTCGATCGAACTGCGCACGGCGCGGTGGGGGGAGCTCGTCGAGTGGTATCGGAATGTGATCGGCCTGCGGGTGCTGATCCGCGCCCTTGATGACGGCTACGCTCTCCTCCAGGCGGGCACGGCCAGGCTTGCGATCCTCGAGCGACCGGAGGCGCCCCCGGCGAGCCCCCGCTGGAGTCTCGGCTTCGAAGTTGCCGACTTGGCCGCCTGCCGCGACCGGCTGCGGATGGCAGGCGCGGAGATCCAGGAGCCGCCGCCGAATCCCGAGGGCTTTACGGAAATCGTTACCCACGATCCCGACGGCAACCGGCTCCGCCTCTTCGCCTGGGAGTAGGGGGGGCGGCCGCCTCGATCCCGCTTGTCAGTCCGCCATCGGAAGGTTTTCCAGGTCGGCGATATCGCGCGGGCGTCCTGACGCGCTCTTGAGCCGCCTCAGCCAGGCGAGGGAGACGTAGCGGAATCCATCCATTTCGCACGCCGATCTGATCAGCGTTTCCACCGAGGCATCGGATATTCCCGGAACGTAATCGAACAGATCGAGATATCCCATCGACGTGCAGAGCATCATCAAAGGCTTCGCACGGACGAAGGCCGCCGTCACCGGGTGTGTCCGCTCGATCCCGGTGGCCGGATCGAGTTCGTCACCGATCCATTCGGCCTTGATCTCCCCGAGTGCCGCAACCAGACGGGCTTCGTTCTCGGGCGTCCGCAGCCAGAGGATGTCGGTGTCCTCGGTTGCACGGAGGTGACCGTGGTAGTTGACCGCGTGGCCCCCGATGATGACGAAGGGAACACCGTATCGCGCAAGGATCGTGAGGAGTCCTCGATCGGGTGCCATGGGATTCACTCCGCGGTCGGGATCGCCCGCTTGCGGTGGTTGCGCCGCTGAAAGTGGGCAAGCGCGGCGGGATTGGCTCGGAGGACCTCCCACGACGAGCGGATGATCGCGTCCATGGCCGCGAGCCGTTCACGCGGCGTCATGGCGAAAGCGCGGTGCTGCTGATGCCGCCGCCGCGCCTCCAGCATGGCCGACGTCTCAGCCTGCGCAGGCGGGGCATCGGTCGCAGGCACGGGCTCGGATAAGGTGGGACTCGGGGAAGGAATCATGCTTAAGAGTATACGCCGAGGGGACTGAAAACGCGGCCCGCGGATGGGGCGGCGTGTCGCGGCCGCAGGCTCGATGCGGGGGCGGAACCGCTTCACCCGCTATCCCACGCCTTGTCAGTGGCTCAGCCCCACTCCGTCCAGGAGCCGGTGGCGATCACGTAGCCGGCCAGGCAGGCATTGATCGTGGCGTGGGCCACGATCGCGTCGGAGAGGCGGCGGCGCTGGTAGAGGGCCAGCGCGAAGGCTACCCCCGCGAGGGTCGCCCGGGGCCAATCCGCGCCGTGCATCAGGCCGAAGGCGAGCGACGACGCCAGGAACGACAGCCAGGTGAATGTCCCCACCGGCACCCGCTCGACGTCATCGTCGATGAGGCGGCGGGCAAGGAATCCGCGGAAGACGAGCTCTTCGGCGATCGGCACGGTGATCGTGTATCCCGCCACGCGGAACAACAGCCAGAGCAGGGCCGAAGGCTGGCCGAGCTGGGCCGGGTCCATGGCGGCGACCTTCTCCGGATCCTCGAGGCCGTAGCCGGGAGCGAGCGCCATCCAGACAAGGAACGTGAGCACGCCGATGGCGACAGCCACGATCGAGATCGGCTCGGGGCGGGGAGCATAGTTGCGGCGGAGCGACCAGAGCACCGCCGCGACCGCGATCACCCGGAGCGGATAGAGATAATTGAAGCCGCTGGTGAAGGCCTGGGTGAGGATCGTGACGGCGGTGAGAGCGAGGAACGGAAGCAGGCAGGCGACGGTGGACGGCCCGTGCGAGCTGCCTGGCTCGCCGCTGGGTGCGGGGGAGAGCGTCGTCGCCGGGAGCGCCACGGCCGCTCGATCGGCGTCGTCGCCCTCTCCCGTCGGCAGACCGTCATCAGTCGGGGGAGCGATCGTGAAAAACCGCATCTGCTGGGCGACCCAGATCATGCCGAGCCCGACGACGAGGAACGTGATCCAGCCCGCTTGGGAGTGGAAGCCGTCGACGGCGATCTTTGGATCGATCCAGATGCCAACGAGGATCAGCGCCGTGATCCGCAGGACGTT
>CAMCCR010000329.1 GCA_945873085.1 Candidatus Kuenenia stuttgartensis
GGCGTCGATCTCGACGACATCGACATCTTGCCCGGCGGCGATCGCGGCACAGGTGTCGCATTGATTGCACGGCTCGGCCGCGGGCCCGGTCGCGCACTCGAGGGCCTTGGCGAAGATCCGCGCGGCGCTCGTCTTGCCGACGCCGCGGGCGCCGGTGAAGAGATAGGCGTGGCCAATCCGGCCCGACTCGATCGCCCCGGAGAGTCCGCGAGCGACATGCTCTTGGCCGACGAGTTCGTCGAAGCGCTGCGGCCTGTAGCGGCGGGCGACAACCCGATACGCTTCCGTGGGAGCGGCGCCGGACGGGATGGTGGAGTCAGCGGGTGCGGCCATGGGATCGGACGCCGATGAGAGGCCCTCCGCACAAAGGGACGACTGCTTATGGCTGCTGCGGTTAGGCCCTGACCAGGTTCACAGGCCCCCATCGCAGGGGCCTCTCATCGGAGTCCGCTCCGTTGCCCTCATTGTGGCGTGCCACACCCGGCCGGTCAAAGCCGATCGATTTCCCGGCCCCCGTGGCCGACACTCACCCCGTGACACTCACCCGGCACTCCATCGCCCCGGCAGCCGTTGCACGACGGCCTCTGGCAGACCGACGGCCTCATCGGCCACACTTGGCCCCCATGGCAAGTCCGATGATGCAGCAGTTCGAAGCGGCGAAGGCACGCTGCCCCGGCGCGCTGGTCCTCTTTCGGATGGGGGATTTCTACGAGCTCTTCGGCGACGATGCCCGCGAGGCTGCGAATCTCCTCGATCTCACGCTCACCAGCCGCGACAAGGGGCCCGACGCCATGCCGATGGCCGGGTTTCCCCACCATCAGCTCGATCCGCAGCTCGTCAAGCTCGTCGCCGCCGGTCGCCGCGTCGCCATCTGCGAACAGATCGACGACCCGAAAACAACCAAAGGGCTCCTCCGCCGAGAAGTAACCCGGATCGTCACCCCCGGCATCGCTGCCGACGAGACCCTCCTCGATCCCGCCCGCCGCAACTGGCTCCTCGCCCTCGCTCCCGGCCCGCCGCCCCGCCCCGCGCGCGACGACCGCGATGACGTGACCGACGCCGCCGGATCGACACCTGTGGGCCTCGCCTGGATCGACGTCGCCGCCGGCACCTTCGAAGCTGCGGTCGTGCCCGCCGAGGATGTCCCCGATCTGGTGCTTCGCCTCGAGCCGGCCGAATGCTTGTGCGCCATCAAGGATCGCGCCGCCGTCGAAGCGCTCCTCCGGCCTGCAGGCCGATCCGCGGCCATCACCGCGCGGCCTGATTGGTGGTTTGAGGAGGGAAGCGCCCGCAGCGCGATCGACCGGGCCGTCGGCGGGGCGCGTCTCGAAGGGCTCGGCTTCGATCTTCCCCACGATCTCCCCGGCATCGGCGCGGCGGGCGGGATCGTCCATTACCTCGACGAGAACGAGCCGACGGCAGTCTCGCGGATCACGACGCTCGCCGCCTGGCGGCGCGGAGAGCGGATGGAGATCGACGAAGCCTCGAGGCGGAGCCTCGAGCTCGTCCGCACCCCCGGCGCCAGCGGCAACCGACGGAGCGGTTCCCTCGCCGGCGTCCTCGACCGCACCCGGTCGCCGATGGGAGCGCGCCTGCTCACCGACTGGCTCTCTGCGCCGCTGGTGGAGCAGGGAGCAATCGATGAGCGCCTCGACGCCACCGCCGCGCTCGTCGCCCATCCCCCCCTCGCCGACCGGCTCGGGGGCCTGCTGACCGGCATCGGCGACATCGAACGCCTCATTGGCCGGGTCATGTCGGGCCGCGCCGGTCCCCGTGACCTGGAACGGATCGGTCGGGCCACCGCCATCCTCCCCGAGGTGATCGCGACGCTCGGCGGGAGCCACGGCCTCCTTGGCGAGCTGGCCGCCGGCCTCGATCCGCTCGCCGATGTCTCGACGAGGATCGGTGCGATGCTCCGCGAGGGCTGCCCGATGTTCGCCCGTGACGGTGGCTTCGTCCGCCCGGGCTGCGACCCGAAGCTCGACGAGCTCGTCGAGATGGCCAGTGGCGGCAAGGCGTGGATCACGCGCTACCAGGCCGACGAGATTGCCCGCACCGGCATCCCGTCGCTCAAAGTCGGCTTCAATCGCGTCTTCGGTTTCTTCCTCGAAGTTGGGCGCAACCACGCCGCCAAGGTACCGGCCGACTACATCCGCAAGCAGACGGTGAAGAACGCCGAGCGCTACACGACCCCGGAGCTCGACCAGCGTCAGCGGGAGGTGCTCGGGGCCGAGGACGAAGCCCTCCGCCGCGAGCTCGAGCTCCTCGAGGCCCTGCGCCAGTTCGTCGCTGCCCAGCGCGAGCGTCTCGACCGTGCGGCCAACATCCTCGCCCGGATCGATGTCCTCGTGAGCCTCGCCGAAGTCGCGCGCTCGCGGGGCTGGGTCCGCCCCGAGATCAGCAGCGACGGCATCCTCCGCATCGAGGCGGGCCGGCATCCTGTCCTCGAGGAGATCCTCCCCGCCGGCACGCTCGTTGCCAACGATCTCACGCTCGCCGCTCGCCTCCCCGACGCTCCACCCTCTCCCGGCAGCGCCGGCTTCCCCTCGATGCTCCTCGTCACCGGCCCCAATATGGGTGGCAAGAGCACGTTCATCCGACAGGCCGCGTTGCTGGCGGTGATGGCGCAGGCGGGGAGTTTCGTCCCTGCCCGCCGCGCCCGGATCGGGATCGTCGACCGGCTCTTCGCCCGGATCGGCGCCGGCGACGACCTCGCCACCGGCGCCAGCACCTTCCTCGTCGAGATGGCACAGACGGCGCGGATCCTCAACCGCTCCACGCCGCGGAGCCTCGTGATCCTCGACGAGGTCGGCCGCGGCACGAGCACCTTCGACGGCCTCGCCATCGCGCAGGCGGTCGTCGAATGGCTCCATGGCGTCCCCGGCTGCCGGACGCTCTTCGCCACGCACTACCTCCAGCTCGCCGCGATGGAAAAGCTTCCCGGCGTCGCCAACGTGCAAGTGCTCGTCAAGCAGCACAACGACCAGCTCGTCTTTCTCCATCAGGTCGCCCCCGGCGCCGCCGACAAGAGCTGGGGGGTCCACGTCGCCCGGCTCGCCGGCGTCCCCAGTGCCGTGGTCGAACGGGCCCGCGACCTTCTCCTCGCCTTCGAGTCATCGGCCGCTCCCCCGGCCGCCAAGCCGCGCCGCAAAGGGGAAACGGCGCAGAAGTCGCTCTTCGACTGACCGTCGCACCCCACGTTCGTCGACCGGTCGGCTTTTCCCGCGTTGCCCCGCCCGCAACTTTTTCTTTCCTGGACAGTTCAAGGGCCGGGGAACGGCTCGGGCCGGTTGCTCGCCGGCCTTCCGCTCCCCGCCAAGCTTCCCAGTCCGCTCCTCTCCCCGTCGCACCAGAGGGCTCCTCATGCACCGCTCGCTTCTCGCCGCCGCCTGCCTGGCCGCCACGCTTCTGGTCACGCTCTCGGCTACCGATGCCTCCGCGCAGCCCCCCGGCGGCCGCGGTCGCGGTATGGGGGGGATGATGTCGCACGCCTCGCTCCTTCGGCAGGAGCCCGTTCAGGCCGACATCGGCCTCTCGGCCGACCTCAAGAAGAAGATCGCCAGCGAGCTTCCGGAGCGGGGCCCCGGCGG
>CAMCCR010000330.1 GCA_945873085.1 Candidatus Kuenenia stuttgartensis
GGAGCTGCAGGAAGACTGGGCGGAACGCTTCATGTGCCGGTTCTCCAGAGAAGGGAAGGGCAGGGAAGGGGAGGAAAAGAAAGGGACTGGGCAGAAAGATCATAGCCACTTCCGCCAGGACTGCGGCCAGGGGAATGGGGAGGAAGGCAGCGCTTTGAGCCGCGGTGCCCCGGCACCCTGCCGGTGACGCCCCGTGCCTCGCCACGCTACGATTTGACCGACACGGGTGATGCACACCAAGGATGACGCATGTTTGATTCATCGCCGCCATCGGGCGCCGAACCGGTGACGCGTGACGCCCTCGAGGCGATGGTCGCCCGGGCCACCGCCTTCCTGCCGCAGCAGGGGCCGATTGGCGTGTTCGTGGCGCAGAATCCGCTCCAGGCGCTCGAGTCGATTCAATTCGACGAGGCGGCGGTGGTTGCCTCGCGTCTCCTCGAGGCCGAGCCCTATCTCTCCGAGGAACGCTACCGGGCCGAGCTCGCCTCCGGCCGGATCACGTCGGCCGATATTGATGCCGTCCTCGACGACGAGCACTCCGATGTCGCCTCCCACACCCTCTGCCGGGGGCGGCTGACACTCCGCCAGCTCCACCGGACGCTCCTCCTCCATTCGATCGTGCGCGAGACCGACGCCGGGGCCCGCTGGGCGCTCACCGAGACCGGGGCGATCGAGACCCTCCGCAGCGATCTCGATCCGCAGGTGCGCTGGAAGATCCTCACCGAGTCGCTCGGGGAGGAATCGATGCCGGGGCGCGAGCCGCAACTGTTCCTGGCGGCCGACGAACAGGCCCGCGCGGCGGTGGTCGCGCAGATGGCTCCGCTGGGGCAGCTCGACGACGAGCGCGAAGTGTCGGCCGACCTCTGGCACGCCTGCCTGGAATCGCTGTCGATGACGCGCCCGGCGATGACGCCCGTCCGCCCGCCGGTGCGCTTCCGCGATCTGATCGTCGCCCTCGATCCGACGCTCGACACCGACGCCCTCGTCCATCCCCTCCTCATCCGCTGGTGCGGTGCCTTCCTCGATCAGGGGGTCGCCGCTTGGCCGATGCCGGGGCGCGAGCGGGGGCTGCTCCAGGCCGTGGTCGGCTTGTCGTGCCCTGGGTCCTGGGGAGCCGATCCGTGGGCGGTGCCGCTCGGGGAGGCGCTCGGGCGCGCTGGCGGTCGAGACTCGCTCGATGTCATCCGCGCTGAGCTGGTCCGCCTTGGCATCCCGCCCGATCGCTGGGAAGACTTCCTCACCCGCTCGCTGTTGGCCCTGCGCGGCTGGGCCGGAATGATGCGGAGCCTCGAGGAGCGGCCCGACCGGGCGCCGGTCGTCGAGGTGCCGGCCCGGGTCGTCGACTTCTTGGCGCTGCGGCTGATCTGCGACCGCGTCGCCACGTCGTGGGCCGCCGGGCAACTCGGCGTCCCCCTCGCTGCCGATCGCGATCCGCGCCAGGGGTTCGCGGCCTGGTGGGTCGAGCTCCAGGATCGGTATCCGTGGTTGCACGGCCAAGGGACGCTCGCCCGCTCGCTCCTTCTCCATCAGGTTGCCCAGCTCCTCGGGATGACGCCCGCCGACATCCGCGAGCTTTCCGAGAACGAGCTCCTCGAGCTCGAGGGGGAGATTCGCAACTTCGGGCCGCTCACCAGGCGCCGCCTCCTCCATGCCGCCTACGAGCGGCGTTACCGCACCGAGCTACTCGATGCCCTCGAGCTCCACGCGCTCTCGACGGGCTGGCCGCCGCCGGTGCGCCCTTGGCTCCAAGCGGTGTTCTGCATGGACGAGCGTTGCGAATCGTTTCGCCGTCATCTCGAGGAGCTCGGGCCCGATGTCGAGACCTTCGGCACGGCGGGGTTCTTCGCGGTGCCGATGTCGTTTCGGGGGATCGACGACTGGCATGCCTCGCCGCTGTGTCCGATTGTCGTTCGCCCCGGTCACACCGTCGAGGAGGTGCCCGACGACGGAGCCCGCCGCCTCCATCACCGCCACCGGGAAGTGGCCCGGCGCCTCGGCCAGGTGAAGGAGGGGATCTCCTCCGGGAGCCGGACGCTCGTCGGCGGGAGTCTCCTGGCGATGGTGGCCGGGTCGCTGGCGGCCGTGCCGCTGGTGGCGCGAGTCGTGTCGCCGCTGTCCTCTGACCGGATCTGGCGCTGGGCCAAGGGGTTCGCCCGTTCCCCCGTTCCCACCCGCCTCCTCCTCGAGCGGACCGACGACACGCCGCTTGCCGACGGCACGCTGGCCGGTTTCAACGTCACGGAGATGGCCGGCTGCGTGCGGCGCGTCCTCGAAGACATCGGGCTGCGGAAGGGCTTCGCTCGCCTCGTCGTCATCCTCGGCCACGGCTCCTCGTCGCTCAACAATCCCCACGAGAGCGCCTACCACTGCGGCGCCTGCGGCGGCGGGCCCGGCGGCCCCAACGCCCGGGCCTTCGCGCTGATGGCCAACGACCCGCGCGTCCGGGCGCTCCTCGCCGACGGCGGGCTGTCGATCCCCGATGACACGGTGTTTCTCGGTGGCATGTTCGACACCTGCGCCAACACCGTCACCTGGTATGACACCGCCCGCGTGCCTGCCAGCCACGCCGACGATCTCGCCCGCCTCCACCGGGCCTGCGAGCACGCCTGCGGCGCCGATGCCCAGGAACGCTGCCGGCGCTTCGACTCCGCGCCGACAAGCCCGACAGCGGCAATAGCCCGGGCCCATGTCGAGGGGCGCGCCGTCGACTTGGCTCAGGTGCGGCCGGAGCTCGGGCATGCCACCAACGCCGTCTGCATCGTCGGCAGGCGCCAGCGCACTCGCGGGCTGTATCTCGACCGCCGCGCGTTCCTCGTCTCCTATGATCCCGATGCCGATCCCTCGGGCGACATCCTCACCCGGACGCTCGCCGCCGTCGGCCCGGTCGCCTCCGGCATCAACCTCGCCTACTACTTCTCCGCCGTCGACCGCCTTCGCTTCGGCTGCAACACGAAGCTCCCCCACAACATTGCCGGTCTCGTCGGCGTCATGGATGGCCACGCCAGCGACCTCCGCACCGGTCTCCCCTGGCAGACGGTGGAGATTCACGAGCCGATGCGGCTCCTGCTCGTCATCGATGCCACGGCCGAGCGGATCCTCGCCGCCGCCGATCGGCTCCCGGGGGTGAAGCATCTGTTTGTCAACGGCTGGGTGCAGTTGGCGGTGTGGAAGGAGGACGGCACGCTCGATCTCTTCGACGGCACGACCTTCCGCCACCACACAAAGGAGAGCTCCCGGCTGCCGATCGTCGATCGCTCGATTACCTGGTTCCGAGGGAAGCACGGGCATCTCCCGCCAGCGCAAGTGTTGGCGGCTGCCACGCCGGCCCGCCGGCGGCAGCCATCGGGCCCCTGTCCGGCCGCGGTCGGCGAAGACCCATCGGGGTGAGGAGCGGGGTCTTAGGAGCGGGTCTTAGGAGCGGTGGTATGCTCGGGAAAATTCGGCGGAGCAAGTCAGCCCTGCCAGACCCTCCGGAGCCTTGCTGTGACGATCTCCCGCACGCGATCCGGGCGCTTGTCGCTCTCCCGCCGCTTTGGCCCGGCTTTTTTCCTTTTGGTGATGGCGACCCGGGCAGCGGCCCTCGC
>CAMCCR010000331.1 GCA_945873085.1 Candidatus Kuenenia stuttgartensis
GATGACGGGCTCCTCCGTGCGGCCAAGCAGGCCGGCTTCTCCGATCGCCAGCTCTCCAAGCTCCTCGGCGCCGCCGAGATGGATGTCCGCGACGACCGGAAGCGGCGCGGGATCGTCGCCACCTACAAGGCCGTCGACACCTGCGCCGCTGAGTTTGAGGCACTCACTCCCTACTACTACTCCTCCTGGGAAGAGGAGGACGAGACCCGCCCGAAGGCGGCGGGAAAGAAGCGGGTGATGATCCTCGGCGGTGGCCCCAACCGCATCGGTCAGGGGATCGAGTTCGACTACTGCTGCTGCCACGCCAGCTACGCGCTCCGCGAGATGGGGATCGAGAGCGTGATGGTCAACTCGAATCCCGAGACGGTGAGCACCGACTACGACACCAGCGACATGCTGTTCTTCGAGCCGCTCACCTGTGAAGACGTGCTCAACATCGCCGACCGCATCCAGCCCGACGGCGTGATCGTGCAGCTCGGCGGCCAGACCCCGCTCAACCTCGCCCGGGCACTCTCCGCCGCGGGGCTGCCGATCATCGGCACGAGCGTCGACACGATCGAGCAGGCGGAGGACCGGGAGAAGTTCAAGACGCTCCTCGACAGGCTCAATCTCCGCCAGCCGGCCTGTGGCATCGCCCGAACGCTCGAACAGGCCCGCCGCGAGGTGCAGCGGATCGGCTTCCCGTCGCTGGTGCGCCCGAGCTTCGTCCTCGGCGGACGGGCGATGGAAATCTGCTACGACACGGCGCAGTTCGAGCGGTATGTGGCCGAGGCCTTCGCCGTCGCCCAAGGGCAGCCGGTGCTCATCGACCGCTTTCTCGAGGATGCGATTGAAGTCGACGTCGACTGCATCGCCGATGGCCGCGACGTGATCGTGGCGGGGGTCATGGAGCACATCGAGGAGGCTGGGGTTCATTCCGGCGACTCTGCCTGCTGCATCCCGCCGCACAGCCTTCCCGAGGACGTGGTGGCGGAGATCAAGAAGGCGGCGATCGGCCTGGCCCGCAGCCTCGGCGTGATCGGCCTGATGAACGTCCAGTTCGCCGTCAAGCGCGAGGATGGGAAGCCGACGCTCTACGTGATCGAGGTCAATCCGCGGGCCAGCCGCACCGTGCCGTTCGTCGCCAAGGCGACGGGGCTGCCGGTGGCCAAGGTGGCGGTGAAGGTGATGGCGGGGGTGACGCTCGAGGAGCAGGGGATCGTCACCGATCCGGTGCCTTCACAGTTCAGCGTCAAGGAGAGCGTGTTTCCGTTCGTGAAGTTTGCTGGCGTCGACATCGCGCTCGGGCCGGAAATGCGATCCACCGGCGAGGTGATGGGTGTGGCCGACCGGTTCAGCAGGGCTTTTGCCAAGAGCCAGCTTGCCGCCGGGATCCTCCTTCCCGAGAAGGGGACGATCTTCTTGAGCGTGGCCAGCCAGCAAGCCAAGGATCAGATCGTCGAGTGCGCCCGCCGGCTCGTGGCGATGGGCTTTGAATTGATCGCCACCTCCGGCACCGCCCGGGCCCTCATTGCCGCCGGGATTCCGGTGGAGACGGTGAAGAAGCTCCAGGAAGGGCATCCCAATCTTCTCGACCACCTCATCGACGGCCGGGTGCAGCTGATCTTCAACACGCCCCGCGGCAAAGGGGCGCGGACCGACGAGGGGCGGATCCGTGCGGCGAGCGTGCTCCACGGCGTGCCGTGCATCACGACGCTCCCCGCCGCCGAGGCCTGCGTGCGGGCGATGGAGGGGATGCGGACCGATCCGCTCACCGTGCAGGCAATCCAAGACCGCTTTCCGGTGCCTGACGCCGCGGCCGACGCGTCGAAGAGCTGAAGGGTAGTTGTCCATCCACCGGCAAAACCGGTGGGAGTCTGTTCCGAGAAAAGGGGGAGCGATGCGTCGGGAAGTGGGGCTGCGCGTGGGGATCGTGGTGGCGGCGCTGGTCGCCGGGGCGATCGTGGTGGCAGTGAAGCCCGCGGCTGCCGAGCCGACTCCGGCCCGGCGGGTCGACTACCGGGTCGGCTTCCTCGGGGCGCCGTGCCATCCGCACGTCGAATGGAACGACGCCAACCTCGAGCGGCTCAAGGCCCTCGGCTTCAACTGCATCCAGCTCAACATCGCCTGGGGCTACCGTCCCAACGATGAACCGCTCAACCTCGAGGATGTCGTCGCGCTGCCCGCAGGCGTCGCGCCGATGCCGGGGGACACCGACCGGGCGCCGACTCGCTCTGCGGAAAAAATTGCCGCCCGCTCGGCCGAGCTCACGAAGCGGATCGCGCTGTGCCGCAAGCATGGCCTGCGGACGATCTTCCACTTCGGCGCCCCGAACGTCTTCTATCCGCCGCAGGATCCCGACAAGCCGCTCGACCTGTGCATCTCAGATGCGGCCACGGTGGAACGCTACCGGCTCCTCGTGCGGGCCTTCCATGAGAAGTTCCCCGGCGTCGACGATCTCCTCTGCTACACCTACGACCAGCACGCCTGGCTGTGCAGCGAGTGGGGGCCGTGCCCTCGCTGCCACGGGATTCCGCTCCACGAGCGCGTGACGGCGTTCGTCAACATGATGGCCCGGACGTGGCACGGCCTCCAAAAGGACGGCGTCCTCTTCTGGGAGCCGTGGGAGCTGTCGGCCGGCGAGACGTTCCGCTGCATGGACGACCTAGACGCCTCGTGCGTCGGCCTCGCGCTCCATTCCAACATCGCCGAGGTGCAGATCGCGATCGCGGCCGACCGCTGGTTTCGCAACACCGTCGGCAAGGCTGCCCGCCTCGGCATTCCCGTGCTCGGTGAAGTGTGGCTCGGCGGTGCCACCGAGGAGATGGAGCCGTTCATCCATGTCCCCACGCCGCTGGCGACGCTGCGGGCGCTGCGGGCCGTCAACGCCTCAGGGCCGCTCAAGGGGATCAAGGAGTATTACGGCCTCATCCCCGACCGCGAGGATCCGAACCTGCGGATGAGCGGGATCTTCTTCGCCGATCCCGACATCTCCGACGAGGCTGCGCTCACCAAGCTCGCCGAGCCCTACGGCCCGGCCGCGGCGAAGGTGGCCGAATACTGGAAGCTCGTTTCGACGGCCGTGGAGATCTATCCCTGGGACGTCTCGTGGCTGTCGCGCGAGGTGGGGAAGAGCGATCCGGCGCACCTCCTTTCGGCGGCAACGCTCAAGGGTGCGAGTTGGCAGACGCCGAGCTGGCAGTCGACGCGCCGCGGCTTATTTATCCGCACCGATCAGACGACGCTGCCCAACCACTGGCTCCGCGAGGATGTCCAGCTGCGCTTCGAGCAGACGGCCACGCTTCTCGACGAGGCCCTTGCCGCGGCGGCCGCGGCCCGCCCCGATGTGCCTGTGGCACTTGCCGAGGCGTTCGGCAAGTCGGTCGAGGAGGTGACGGGGCTGCGGCGGCGCGTCCTCGCCTACGCCTACCATCTCCGGGAGACGAATCTCGCCGACATGATCCGCAATGCGGAGAAGGTGGGGAGCGGGAACGTCGAGCGGATGTGGAAGGAGCTGCGCGAGGTGATGGTCCGCGACCAGGAGAACATGGGGACGGCCGAGCCCCTCGCCGCCGCGATCGCGCTGCTCGATGCCGACCG
>CAMCCR010000332.1 GCA_945873085.1 Candidatus Kuenenia stuttgartensis
CGCCGCCGACCAGCCGGTCAGTCCGAGGAGCAACCAGAAGCCGGGGACGAGGCGCTGATGGAGGGGAAGGAGGATCCAGAGCGTCACGATCCCCGTAACGCTCCCGGCGATCGCCACCCACCAGCCGAATCCCTCGGGGCCGAACGAGCGGCCGGTCGCCTCGACGAGGAACGTCGACACGAGCTTTCCGATCGGCAGCGTCCCGGCCATCGAAGCGACCACCAGCACGCACGCCAAGGCCAGCCAGCCCCGTGACCGGCCATGGCGGCCATCCTTGCGGTGGCGGCGGATCCCGCGGATCGAGAGCGCCACGCTCGCTGCGGCGAGGAGGAACATCTGCGCCAGCCAGCCGCCGAGGACGAGCCCCCGAAGATCGACAAGCTCCCGGACCACCGCCACCGTGCGGGCGAATCGCGCCCCTGCAAACCGGCTGATCGCCTCGATCGCCGCCGGCCAACCGCCGAGGATCAGCGTCGTCGCCGTCACCACGACGATCCCGGCAAGGGCCACTCCCAGCCGGGAGGCACGCGTGGGAAGGATCGTTGCCAACGCCCCCTGCTGCTCGGGGCGGGCCTCCGGGGAGTAGTCGAAAGGCCGCCTCGGCTCGCGCCCGCGCTTCGGCTTGGCAGCCGTCTTGCTGGCGGCCGGGGTCTTTGAAGCCGGAGTTTTTGGGGCCGCGTCAGCCGGGGGGGCCTTGGCGGTGGCGCTTTTGGTCCAGGGAAAGAGTTTACGAGGGGGTGCGCCAGCGGGGGCGGTTTGCGCGGACATGGTTTGAGGTTCTGGAGCCATCCATGACGCCCGGGAAGAGCTCTTCCCGGGGGCGCGCCGAGGGGGCATCCTGCCATCCTCACGAGCAGCGCGACGGAAGTCTGTTCGGCAGCGGAGGGAGATCGGATTCACGAGCCGGCTGCCGCCCCGTCCGCACGCGCATCGACGGCACCATCGCCACCGTCGGCACCACCGGTCGGCGCCGTCACAACCGGACTCCCGGGCCGGCCGCATCGTTTGCCCACTTTCCGGGGGTCGGCTACGATGCCGACGTCGGAGCTGGGGCGTTTTCCGGGGTTCCCCCGGGAAGGACGCCGCCCGCTTCCCGACAATCCTCGAAACATCCCTTCTGGAGCCTCTCCATGGCCTACGTGCTGCCCCCGCTCCCCTATGCCTTTGACGCCCTCGAGCCCTCCATCGATGCTCGCACGATGGAGATCCACCACGGCAAGCACCACGCCACCTACGTCACCAACCTCAACAAGGCGCTCGAGGGGAATCCGCTCGCCGATCTTCCCATCGACACGCTGATCGCCGACCTCGAAAAGGTGCCCGAGGCGGTTCGGACGGCCGTCCGCAACAACGGTGGCGGCCACGCCAACCACAGCCTGTTCTGGGAATCGCTCGGCAAGGGGAAGGGTGGCGAACCGGCCGGTCACCTCGGCGAAGCGGTGCGGACCGTCTTCGGCGGCTTCGACAAGTTCAAGGAGGAGTTCACGAAGGCGGCCCTCGGTCGGTTTGGCAGCGGCTGGGCCTGGCTGTCGGCTGACCCCAAGGGGAAGCTCCTCATCGAGAGCACGGCCAACCAAGACAGCCCCGTGATGCACGGCAACACGCCGCTCCTCGGGCTCGACGTCTGGGAGCACGCCTATTACCTGCTTTACCAGAACCGCCGCGTCGAATACGTCAACGCCTTCTACAACGTCGTCGACTGGGACGCGATCGGGAAGCGGTTCGCCGTCGCCAAGAAGTGATCGATCTCCGGCGGCACCCCGCTGCCGGATGACGGTTTCTCACCATGCATGAAGTGCCAGGGCGGCCTGTCGATCACGACGGGCCGCCCTGGGCTTTTTTGCTCACGCCACGAAGGTGTGGCGGGATCAACGGCGAGTTGGCGTTGACTCCCCTTGGGCGCTCCCCTTATCTCCCCTCCGAGCGCCCCTCTTTCGAGGCGCGCACGCCGGGAGATCATTCGTCATGCCGATGCAACACGCCGTGGACCGTTCGCAGCGCCAGCCCTCGCGGATCCGGACTTCGCGAATCAGCGGTTCCGCCCCGGGAGCAACGCCAGTCCGGCGGGGAAGGCTCGGTGCCATCGCCATCGGCCTCCTCATCGCGAGCCTCGCCGGCGGCGGTTGCCGCAGCGGCGTCCGCTCCATGACGGCCCCGAAATGGCCGAGCTTCGGCACGGCCAAGCCGAAGGGGATCGATGACTCGGCCCTCGCCGCGGCGCCGAAGATCGACGCCTCCACGCAGAAGCCCTCGACGGCTGCCACCCCCTACCCGACCACCTCGACCCCCGCCGGCTACGTCGTCAACGACAGCTCCCCCACCGCCGGCGCCGCGGCCACCGGCATCCAGACGGCCGCCACTGATCCGGCCATGGTCACCTACGGCGCCACGCCTCCGCCACAACTCGCCGCGGCCGCCTCCGACCCGCGCGCGATGGCCGGGCTCCCCGAGAACTCCGCGCCGCAGGCCATCAGCCCGCAGGTCGGGCCCTACGCCTCGCTCCCCGCCCCGCCCCCTCCGGCCCAGTCCCCCACGCCACCGGGCCTCCAGCCGGCGAGTCTCCCGCTCGAGCCTGTGCCTCCCCCGGCGGCCCAGGTCGCTGCTGCACCTCCCGGCGGCGGCTATCCGGTGGCCCCGCCGGCGCCGTCATCGGCCTTCCCTTCGACGGCGGGCTACGAGCCGAGTCGGGTGGCCGATGCCCGCGGCAGCGTGGCTGCCGAAGCGGCCGGTCTGGCTGCCGGAGGCCTGGCAGCCGCTGGCGTGGCTGCCGCGGCGCCGCTTGCGCCGATCAATCCCCAAGAGTCTGGCACTTCCGCCCGGTATGCTTCCGACCGGAGCCGCTATGGCGATCCGTTGGCCGCCGACCCGGCAATGGCGGCGCCGGCAAGTGCCTACCAGGCTCCCCCACCGCCGGCCGATGCTGGCTGGGCAGGCGCTGGCTCGGCAGGCGCTGGCTTCGTAGGCGGTGGCGCCCTGCCCCCGGCCGCTGCCCCGCCGGCCCCCTTCCCTACCGCTCCCCCGGCCGCACTCCCCCCGGCCAATCCCGACGGGCTCACCTCCCCGCCGGTGCGCCGTCCCGACCCGGTCTTCCGGCCCGGTGGCACCTCGAGCTACCGGCCGGCCGAGCAGATCTTCGTCGACGAGCAACCGGTGGCGCCGTCGGCGGTGCGGACCGCCTCCTTCGAGACGGCGGCCCCTCCGCTCCCCGCTGGGCAGGATTGACCCTGCCGCGGTGCGGTGGCCTCTACGCCCCGCGGCGAGCGCGTGGTGGTCGGAGCTGGTAAATTCGGCCGGCGATGCAAATGTCTCCCGTCACTTCCGCGTGCGTTGTTCGCCGCCGCAGCCCGCTGCGTGCACGTCGGGCAGGGCTCGGCGTCGTTCGCTTCCTGTTGGCCTTGGCGCTCTGGTCTCCGCTCGGCGTCGGCTCGGCCGCGGAAGCGCCGTCTGAAGAAGCGCCGTCTGAGGTGGCGATCAGGGTCGAGCCGGCAGGAATCGTCAATGCCCCAGGCGAGGTTGTCGAGGCCGATCGATCGCGGCACGCGGTCTCTGAGCTGAGCGGAATCGCCT
>CAMCCR010000333.1 GCA_945873085.1 Candidatus Kuenenia stuttgartensis
CGATCGCCGCGATCGACGCCCCGATGGACGTTCCCCTCTCCGAGTGCAAGCGGAAGCGCGACAAACTCATGGCGGGCATCGCCGGCCATTATTCTTTCGTGAAGCCCGGCGGGGCCTTCTACCTCTACCCCGAGGCGCCCGGCGGCTCAGGGAAGCGGTTTGCCGAGATCGCCGCGGAGCAGGAGAAGCTGATCGTGGTGCCTGGGAGCGTCTTCGGCGCCGCCGACACCCACTTCCGCATCGCCTATACCGTCATCGACCGGACGCTCGACCGCGGCATCGCGGCGCTCATCCGGCTGGCCGGCACTGCGCAGGCCTGACCGGCTTGGCCTGAGTGTGGCTTCGGGGTCGCCCGTGCCCCGTCGCCGGACGTTCGCGGAGGGCATCCATGCCCTCCGCTCTCTCCGCGCCGCTATCGCTTTCGCCCTCCGGGCTGCGCTCACCGGCGAGGCCGGCTCTCGGAGCACGGGCGACCCCTCGCTTGCAGAGCGAGGCGGTGCGCCTCTGCCGACCGGGCCCTCGCGAGCCCTGCTGGTGTCCGGTCCGTTTTCGCGTCAGGCCGACTTGTGGCGAGGCGATTCCCGGGCCGGCAGGACCGGCTCTTTGTCGTCGACGTTCCGCTCCGTGATCACGTACGAGCTGCCGGAGTGCTCCGGGAGATCAAACATCACGTCGAGCATCACGTCCTCGATGATCGACCGCAGGCCGCGGGCGCCGGTTTCCTTCCGCATCGCCCGGCGGGCGATCGAGGAGAGGGCGTTGTCGGTGAACTCGAGCTGGCAGTTCTCCATCCCGAAGAGCTTTTGATACTGCTTCACCAGCGCGTTCTTGGGCTCTTTGAGCACCTTCACCAGCGACGGCTCGTCGAGCGGCCTGAGTGACGAAATCACCGGCAGACGGCCGACGAGTTCGGGGATCAGCCCAAACTCGAGAATGTCGTCGGAATCGACCTGCGGGAGGAGTTCCGCGAGGGTTGCCTCTCCCTTGTGTCCGGTCGGTTGCCCGAAGCCGATCGTCCGCTTGCCGAGTCGCTTGGCGATGATCTTGTCGATCCCCACGAACGTGCCGCCGCAGATGAAGAGGATGTTCGAGGTGTCGATCTGGATGTACTGCTGCTCGGGGTGCTTGCGGCCACCCTGCGGCGGCACGTTGGCCACGGTCCCTTCGAGCATCTTGAGGAGCGCCTGTTGCACCCCCTCGCCGGAGACGTCACGGGTGATCGAGACGTTTTGGCTCGTCTTGCCGATCTTGTCGATTTCGTCGATGTAGAGCACCCCGCGCTGGGCGGCTTCGATGTCGAAGTCGGCGGCGTTGAGGAGCTTGAGGAGGAGGTTTTCCACGTCCTCGCCGACGTAGCCGGCCTCGGTCAGCGTGGTCGCATCACCGATCGCGAACGGCACATTGAGCACCCGAGCGAGGGTCTTGGCGAGGAGCGTCTTGCCGCAGCCGGTGGGGCCGAGGAGGAGGATGTTCGACTTCTCGACCTCGACGTCGGAGCTCTCGCTGCCGAGCGTCAAACGCTTGTAGTGGCTATGGACGGCGACGGCGAGAACCCGCTTGGCGTGCTCCTGCCCGATGACGTACTCGTCGAGATGGCCGACGATCTCACGCGGCGACGGGATCGAGGTGAAGAGCTGCTTGCTCGTGCCGCGGCGCTTCTTCTCCTGATCGAGGATCGACTGGCACAGTTCGATGCACTCGCCGCAGATGTACACATCCCCGGGGCCCTCCACCAACGGGCCGACGTCTCGGTAGCTCTTGCGGCAAAATGAGCAGAACGCGTTCTTCTTCGTCGTTCCACCCGCCCCGCGGCGACCGAGGTTGTTGACGTCCTTCCCTGATGGCATGTCGGTAATTCCCTTTCGGACTGTGGTTGGGCGTGTATCGGTCGCGGACAGGTCGGCGTCAGTCGCCTTTCCCCACCCGCGGAAGCGGCTTGGCCGGCGGCGGGGTGCCTCCGGTCTCCGGCTTCTGCATGTGCGGTTCGACGAGCGTTCTTATTTTTCGGTATTCTTCCTCGCTCAAAACACCCTGATCGCGGAGATTTTTGTAGCCGGCCAGCGCGTTTTCCCAATCGCCACGACCGGACTCCGGTTGATCCTGCTGGGCCTGCCGGACCCACGACTGGAGGGCCCGGAGGGCGACGATGAGGGCGAGAAGACCTCCAAGGAGGATTGCCGCCAGGCCGGCGAGGTCGCGGAGCGAGGTTTGGGGGGAGAACACGGGAGCGGGGGGATGTAGGAAGTGTGGGAAAGGCCCGAAACAAGCCCTCGACGATGGATCCGGGGCCGCGCGGATTATGGCAGTGTGCGGATCACCCGGTCCAGCACGAAAACCGCCCCTTCCCCCAAACCCTGCCGGTTGCCCTGTCTGTGACCCCAAGAGCGGACGGATGTGAATCTGGGGGGACTTTACCCGTCATTCCCGAAAATCGGGACATGCCGTCGCGGCGTTGACGATTCAGCGGCATGCGATCGACCAGCAGACACTTTCGCCAGTTCATCGCCGGGAGCGGCCGTGGAGCCATCCATTGCCGGCGGCTTCCTGGGTTGATGGCGGTCTGTTTTCTGGGGCTGTTGGGACGGGCCTGGGGGGAGGAGCTTCCTCCGGCCCCGAGGCTTCCCGATCTGGTCCGGACGACAAACACGACCTTCGCGATCCCCTTCAAGGTGGCGCCGTCCCAGCAGGCCGACCACGCCGCAGCGCGGGTCCTCCTCCAGGCTTCGAAGGATCTCGGGGCGACTTGGGAGCAGGCCGGCGAGGCTGGGCCCGAGGCCGGGTCGATCGTCTACAGGGCCGCGGCCGACGGGGAGTATTGGTTTCGACTGCGGGCGATCGATGGCAAGGGGAGACAGCGCGGGGGCGAGGGGCCCGACATGCGCGTCCTCGTCGATGCCGCCGCGCCCCGCGTCACGGCCCGGGTGTGGCGTGGCAACGATGGCGAGATTGTCTGTCGCTACGCGGCCGCAGACGACACGCTCGACCTCCCGAAGATGGTGGTGGAGTATCAGACGAAAGCGGAGCCGACCTGGAAGAAGATCGCCGCCGAGGCGATCCTCTCCCGCGAGTCCCCGGCGCACCTGCTTGGCGAGGAGATCTGGTGGGCAGGCGAGAAGGTCGAGGCCCTCACGGTGCGGATCGCGATCAGCGATGCCGCCGGGCATCGGACCGTGAAGCAGTTCACGATGGAGGCTGCCGACCCTGGTGTCGAACAGGGCACGCTCGCGGCGGAGATCGGTGTCCCGGCGTTGCCCGGGCAGTCGTCCTCCGCGGTGGTTGCATCGCCCCCCCCTGCCCTGCCCGTCGAGAACCAGCCCGGAGCCGCTCCCGAGGTGGCCACCGTGCCCCCCGGGGGATGGGCGGCCGACACGTCGGGCCGTTGGGCCGGCGAGGGGCCGGCGGCAGCCGTCGTTCCTCCCGCGGAGGCCGGCCAGAGCCGCAGCGTTCTTGCCCGCCCTGTCGGGACAGGCAGTCGCGCGGGCCTGCCAAATCCCGGTGGCCGGCCGGAGGTGGGAGCCACGCCTCCGCCGCTTGCCCCCGCGACCCCGGCGATCGAGGCTG
>CAMCCR010000334.1 GCA_945873085.1 Candidatus Kuenenia stuttgartensis
GATCCGACGGCTCCCCGGACGTGGCACACCGTGGCCGGGGTGGGGGGGTTCGTCGAGGGGTTTGTCTACGACTGGCGCCGCCACAAGGTGCCGCCGAAGCAGATTGCCGCAGCCAATCCGCTCCAATTCATGCTCCTCGAGGCGGCCGACGCCGCGATTGCCGAAGTCGGGGGCGTGGCCGCGCTCGACCGCGTCCGCACCGGCGTCGTCGTGGGGACGATGTTCGGTGGCGAGTTCTCAAACGACCTCCAGATGGGGCTCCGCCTGCCGGAGACCTCGCGCCATCTCCGCACGGCCCTCGGTCGCCGGGGAATCGCGCCGCGCGACATCGAGCGGATCGTCGAGGGCTATGGAAAGAAGCTCCTCGAAAAGATGCCGGCACTGGTCGACGAGACGGGGAGCTTCACGAGTTCCACGCTCGCCAGCCGGCTGACGAAGTCGTTCGATCTCATGGGGGGCGCGCTCGCCCTCGACTCCGGGGATTGCTCCGGCGTCTCGGCGCTGTCGGCGGCGGTTGACCTCCTCCGGGAGCGCGACTGCGATGCCGTCCTGTGCGCCTCAGGACAGAGGTTTCTCGACCTGACCGCATTCGAGGAACTCTCCCTTGCCGGGCTTCTCGCCGATGCTCCGGCATCACCGCTCGCGATGCGTGGCGAGGGACGTGTTCCCGGCGAAGGAGCCGTGGTGATGGTGCTCAAGCGTCTCGCCGACGCCCGGAGTGCCGGCAATCGCATCCATGGCGTGATCCGTGGCGTGTCGGTGGGATCAGGGACTTCGGTGGCTGGTGCTACCTCCCGCGTTGTCCGTGAGGCGCGGCTTCAGGCGGGGATCATTCCGTCGGCCGTCAAGGTGATGGAGATCTCCGGCTCCGGGACACGCGCGATCGACGAACCGGAACTCCTTGCCGTCACTGCCGAATATGGCGTCGATGCCGTGGCCGGGGCAGTCGAGGGGCTTGTCGGCCACCTCGGAGCGGCCGCCGCCGCGGCCGGTTTGATCAAGCTTGCCGACGTGCTCGAATCAGGGCACATGCCGGCGATGGTCGTGGCCGGCTCGGCACGGGCCGGGCTACGCGTGGCATCGACCGAACCGGTCGCCGTGCCAGCGGTCGATGCCAGTGGCTACCGGGCTGGGTGCGTGACGGTTGTCCACGACACTCAGGTCGGCCACGTGGTCATGGATAACGGGCTCGCGGTGCCGGCGGCCGCGAGGGAGAGGGCTGCTAGCGCTCCGACGCCGGTGGTCATCCCCGCCCCGTCTCGCTCCCAGGGGAATGCCCTGCCGGTAGGGCGCCCGCTCGTGGCGGCCCTCTTTCCGGGGCAGGGATCGCAGTACACCGACATGTTCCGCGGCCTGATCGCGGAGTCGCCCGCGGCCCGGCAGGCCGTCGAGACCCTCGACGCGTGTGCCCGGTCGGCGGGCTTCGAGACCCTCGCCGGGATCGCCTGGCAGTCCGACAATTCCATGGGCACGGCGGTGTGGGACACCCAGTGGGGGATGTACCTGGGCGATCTCCTCGCCTGGACCGTTCTCGAGGGGATGGGATTCAGCCCTGACGTCATCGCCAGCCACAGCTTCGGAGAGTTCCCGTCGCTGGTGGCCGCTGGCGCCTGGAGCTTCGCGGAAGGCGCGCGGGCCACGCAGGCCCGGGCTGCCGCCGTCGAGCAACTCGGTCCCAAGCAGGGGGCGATGCTCTCCGTGATCGCCCGTCGCGAGGAGGTCGCCGCGGCGATCGAACCGTTTGCCGGACAGGTGTGGGTGTGTGCCGAGAACGCGCCCGAGCAGTCGGTGATCGGCGGCCATGCCCGCGCCGTCAATGCCGTCGAGGTGCTCCTCGAGGGGCGGCGCATCCGGTCGAAGCGTCTGGCCGTTCCCAGCCCGTTCCACACGCCGCTCCTCGCCGCTGCCGCCGCGAAGCTCGCCGAAGCGATCGGCGGAATGGCGATCGTGCCCCCGACGCGCCGCGTTTACAGCAGCACGACGGCGGCGCCGATGGCCACGGTCGACGATGTTCGTGACAGCCTTGTTCGCCAGATGACGCAGACGGTGCGCTGGGTCGACGTGGTCGAGAAGCTATGGGCCGATGGGGTGCGGACGTTCGTCGAGGTCGGGCCTTCGGGCGTGCTCACCGGTTTGACGCGACGCGTCCTCGAGGGCCGCGACGGCGCGACCTTCATCCAGTTCGATCAGCGCGGCCGTGACGTGGCCGGTCATCTCGCCAAGGTCCGCGATCAGCTCCAGGCCGTCGGGGCGCTCGGCGCGGCTGCCGTCGCTCCGGCTGTCGTGGGCCAGTCTGCTCCGCGGCCGGCCAGCGTGTTGTCGTTCGATGCCACCGCAAGGCGGCGGGCACGGAACCGAGCTGGCGGGGGGCCCGTCCGCCCTGGCACCACGCCCCGCTCCCCCGAGAAGCCCACGCCGCCGGCTTCCCCCGCTCAAGCCCTCCCCAAAGCCCAGGCCATCGCGCATGGCCAGCCGGCCAGTGTCACGGCTCCTCCGGTCGCGGTGCAGTCGGTGAGCGTGAAGCCCGTGCCCGTGCCGACCGCACCGGTGGCCACCGGGGTCAACCGGCTTGCGCCCCCGGCTGCCGCCAAATCCGCGGCTCCCCGAGCGGCAGCGGCGGAGCTCGAGAGCTTCCTCGTCGATTTCGTCGTCGATCAAACGGGCTATCCGCAGGAGATCGTCGAGCTCGATGCCGATCTCGAAGGGGATCTGGGCATCGACAGCATCCGCAAGGCGCAGCTCTTTGGCGAGATCGGACAGCGCTACGGGCTCTCGGCCGATGCGAGTGTCTCGCTCGACGACTTCCGCACCCTCCGCCATCTCCTCGACTACATGCTGCCGCGCGTCGGCGGCAAGGCGGAGCCGGTAGCGTCACCGGCCAGCTCGGCGCATGTCGGCACAGGCGTGTCGCGGGGCGGCTACGCCTCCAACGGCCATGCGTCGCATGGCCACGAGGGGAACGGCCACGCTTCCAACGGCCATGCCAAGACTGTCAGCGCGACGGCGGTTGTCGAGGCTCCGGCCGTCGGCAGCGACACGGCCGTCGAGCTGGAGAGCTTCCTGGTCGATTTCGTGGTCGATCAGACGGGCTATCCGCAGGAGATCGTCGAGCTCGATGCCGATCTCGAAGGGGATCTGGGCATCGACAGCATCCGCAAGGCGCAGCTCTTTGGTGAGATCGGCCAGCGCTACGGGCTCTCGGCCGATGCGAGTGTCTCGCTCGACGACTTCCGCACCCTCCGCCATCTCCTCGACTACATGCTTCCGCGCGTCGGCGGCGCGTCGTCATCGCCGGCTCCGGGCGCGTCCGCCGCGCCGTCGCGGCCTCTTCCAGCCGCTCAGGTTGCGCCCGCGTTGTCGGCTTCGCCGGCCCCATTGGCCCCGCTGGCCCCATCAGCTTCGCTGGCGCCGGCGGCGTCTGTCGGTGGCGAACTGGAGGCGTTCCTCGTTGACTTCGTGGTTGAGCAGACTGGCTATCCACAGGAGATCGTCGAGCTCGATGCCGACCTCGAAGGGGATCTCGGCATCGATAGCATCCGCA
>CAMCCR010000335.1 GCA_945873085.1 Candidatus Kuenenia stuttgartensis
GTGCCATTGTCGACATCGAGAATCACAGCGTCGTACCGACCGGCCTCCTCGCGGAGACACTCGGCGACATCCCCCTGAAAAATTGTCACTCTTTCGTCGGCGAGGCAGTCGGCCCCGAGCCCGAGGGCCGGGTCACGGTTCCAGCGGACGACGGCCGGGATGAGCTCGGCCACGGTCACCTCCCCGTCCTCGGGAAGCATCCGCAGCACGGCCCGGAGCGTGAAGCCCATTCCCAGGCCACCGATGAGCACCCGCGGGACCCGAACAGCCGCGAGCCCCTCGCAGGCGAGTTCGCCGAGCCGCTCCTCGGAATGGTGCTGCCGGGTCGACATCAGCTCGATCCCACCGACGCGAATGATCCGGTCGGTGTCATGGGAGAAAAGTGAGAGCGGCTTGCCGTCGGGCGTCGTGGCGGTGTCGAGAAGCGTCGTCTTCTTCACAGGGGCGTTCGGGGCCGGGGCCCTCTCCTCGGTCGCTTGGATGTTCGTGCGGCAGGCTTCTTGGCCGACAGTTCCAGTTTCTTGGGACGCGAAAGCCGCTTGATGGCCGCTTCGCGCTTCAAAGCCGAGCTGTGGGTGAAGCCGGGCTCCTCGTGGACGAGCTTCACCGGCAGCCGGCTCCGCGTGTAACGCGACGCGGTGCCGGCATTGTGGGCGGCGAGGCGGCGGACGAGATCGGTGGTGATCCCGGTGTAGAGCGAGCCGTCGCGGCAGCGCACGAGATAAACCGTCCAGCTCGTTGCCACGAAAGACTGCCCCGGGGAGCCGGCCCGATCTCCCGCCCGGGCCTCACAGCAGCAGAGTCTACCCGGCGGCAGGCTCGATCAGTGGCGGGACAAGTCCCGCCCGACGTATTCTAGAGTCGCAGCGATCTTGGCCGGATCTTGTGGGGGAGCAAAGCGATGCTGACGACGCGACGATCGATGCCAATGGGCTGCGGATGGAGAGCGATCGTCGCGATCCTTTCGCTCCTCCTCATTCCGGCGATGGCCCCGACGCAGGCCCACGGAGCCGATGACGCCGCGGCAGCTTCCTTCCGCGCCGGCTTTGCCGAAGTTGACGTCAGCCCCAAGGTGGGGGACGAGGCCCCAGGGGGCTATGGCAAGGCCCGGCTCACCGCCTTCCACGACGCCTGTAAGGCCCGGGCCGCGGTCTTCGACGATGGCGCAGGGCCTGTGGCAATCGTCGGCCTCGATGCCCTCCTCATCCGCAAGCCGCAGGTCACCGAGGCCCGACGGCGAATTCACGCACGAACCGGGATCCCGGGGGAGCGGGTGATGATCGCCGCCTCACACACCCACGCCGGCGGGCCGACCGGGATGATTCTCCCCGGTGAGTTCGACGGCGAGTCTGATCTCGTCCGCGAGCTCGCCTACGAGAAGACGGTCGTCGCATCTCCCGACTACCTCGAAAAAGTGGTCGAAGGGATCGCTGCCGCCGTCACTGCCGCCCACACCGCGCGCGTGGAGGCGAAGGCCGTTGCCGGACTGGGAAAGGCCGAAGGGGTGGCCTTCAATCGCCGCTTCCGGATGCGGAGCGGCTTCACGATGACCCACCCGGGCGTCGGCAATCCCGACATCCTCGGCCCCGCCGGCGGGATCGATCCGCAGGTCGGCGTTCTCGGCGCCTGGAACGCGGCCGGCGACTGCCTCGGTGTCGTCGTCAACTTCGCCTGCCACGCCACGACCGGCCCCCCGGGCATCTCAGCCGACTACGTCGAGCATGTCGAACGAACGATCCGCGGTGCCCTTGGCGACGGCTGCATCGTCGTCTTCACCGCGGGCATGGCCGGCGACGTGACGCAGGTCAACAACCGCAATCCCCACGCCTATCCGCAGTTCGGCAACGTCGCCGCGCGTCGCCTCGGCTCGGCGGTCGGGCTTGCCGCGGCCACGGCGCTGCTCGGCCTCGAGCCCTCCGCCGCGCCGCTCCTCCCCCTCGCCGCCCGGTCGCGCACACTCGAGATCCCGCGCCGCACTCCCAGCCCTGAGCGCGTCGCCCGTTCGCTCAAGCTCGTCCAAGCTGGCCCCGAAGTGAAGGTCGACCCGACGGAATGGACGTTTGCCAAGGAGATCGTCCTCCTCGACGCTCGCCTGAAGCGCGAGCCGATCGCGCCGGTCGAGGTCCAGGCAATTCAGGTCGGCCCTGCTGTTTTTTTGAGCTGCCCGGCCGAATACTTCGTCGACTACGGCCTCGAGCTCAAGGCGGCCGGTCCGTTCCCCGTCACCTTCCCGGTGTCGCTGGCCAACGACTGCATCGGCTATGTGCCCACCGAAGACGCCATGGGCCCCCGTGGCGGAGGCTACGAGACAAGACTGACGAGCTACTCAAACCTCATTCCCACAGCTGGCCGGACGATCTGCGATGCCCTCAAAGGCCTCGCCGCCGAGCTCACCCCGGGCGCTGTCCCGGTGCCCGCCCTGGCCCCGCCGTTTCAGGGGCAGCCTTGGTCGTATGGCAACCTCCCACCGGAATTGGATTGACCGTGCCCGACCGCCATCCCGTCCTCTCTCCACAGGAGTCTTCCATGCCCCCGTTCTCCCGTCGCAGCTTCCTCCGCCACGCCACGCTCACCGGCATGGCCCTCCCGCTCGCCTCGTTCACTGGCGTCGGCCTGGCAGCCGCCAACGACAAGCTCCGTCTGGCTGGGATCGGTGTCGGTGGCATGGGGGGGGCCGATCTTGCCTCCCTCTCCTCGCACCCCAATGTCGAGGTCGTGGCGCTGTGCGACGTCGACTCCGGCAACCTCGCCGCCGCCGGTGAGATCCACAAGGGAGCGAAGAAGTTTGCCGACTTCCGGAAGATGTTCGACGAGTTCGCCGGCTCAATCGACGCCGTCCACGTCTCCACCCCCGACCACACCCACGCGCCGGCGGCGATGACGGCCCTCAATCACAGCAAGCACGTCTACTGCCAGAAGCCCCTCACGCACGATGTCCACGAATCCCGTCAGCTCCGCGCCATCGCCGCGGCCAATCCCGCGCTCGTCACGCAGATGGGCACGCAGATCCATTCCAACACGCAGTACCGCACGGCGGTGAAGCTCGTGCAGAGCGGGATCATCGGCAAGGTTCGCGAGGCCCATTCCTGGAGCGGCAAGACCTGGGGCTACGACGGCCCGAAGCCGGCCGCGGGGCCGGTGCCCGAGAATCTCAACTGGGACTTGTGGCTCGGCACCGCTGCCGAGCGCCCTTACTGCCCCGATCAATACCATCCCGGCAACTGGCGGCGCTGGTACGACTTCGGCGGCGGCACGATGGGGGACATGGCGATCCACATCCTCGATCCGGTGTTCAGCGCCCTCCAACTCGGCCCCGCACGCTCACTCCTCTCCAAGAGCTCGGCGGCGCCGGCCGAGTCGTTCGGAATGCAAAATGAGACCCGCTTCACCTTCCCGGCGGGGAAGTACACCACCGACGGCTTCGTCCTCACCTGGTATGACGGCGGGAAGATGCCCGACACGTCGATGTGGCCGCTGGATGGCGCCGATGGCAAGCGGATGGCGCTCCCCGATCAGGGCTCGATCTT
>CAMCCR010000336.1 GCA_945873085.1 Candidatus Kuenenia stuttgartensis
GTTGTCGCCGGGATCCTTGTGGGGGATTGCCTTGGGGAGATCCTCGGGGATGTGGAGGAAGAGGGTGCCCCCTTCGGTGATGTTGAGGAGCTGCATCCCGGCGCCGATGGCAAGAACGGGCATGTGCCGGCGGCAGATGTGCTTGGCGAGCATTCGGTCGAAGTCCTCGCGGCGGGCGTCCATGGGGCGGACGGCAGGGTGGGGCATCCAGCCGTCGCGGCGCGGGTCGAGGTCAGCCCCGCCGACCATCACGACCCCGTCGAGGAGGTCGAGGAGCCGGACAACGTCATCCTCGTCGGCGAGGGGGGGCATGATGACGGGAATCCCACCGGCGGCGGTGATTCCGTCGAAATAGCCCGCGGCCACGAACGAGAGCGCGGCATGCTCCTTGCGGGATGCACGGTAGTCGGTGTTGATGCCGATGAGGGGCTTGGCTGCCATGAAGTGTCTCCGGAAGACCGTCGGATCGTCGACGCTTTCGTCCGGCCAAACGCGGGGTGGTCGTACGTCGACCCCCGGATATCACGCATGAATCTCCCGCCCTCCGCAGCGCCCCAATCGACAGACTTTTTCGACGTTTGAAACGACCCTTCCGGGCCGTTTCACTCCACGCTTGTACAGCGTCATCCCTAACGCCGATGCCTTCGATCGAAGGAGCCTCTGCGGCGGACGGAAGCCATCCGGGCTTCCGGGCCGGTCGCCCCCCAAGGGGAGACCGGGCCAATTCCGTCGTTCGTGCCGTCGCCAGGGTCACGGGGCCCGTCATGAACGCCCGCGGCTCTGGCGGGGGGGAACGTATCGCTTTGGCTTTCCGGTCAGCAAGCAACACGACGATTTTGTGGTCTCAGGCCCCCTGCCGACCCACATCCGGTGCTAGCACCCCACCTGCTATCAGGCCGTCTCAGGCCGCGATCCACACGGCGCCTGAGAAGCTGCGCAGCCACGTCAGCTGTCGTTTGGCCAATTGACGCGTCCGCGCTTGAGTGAGCCGGATGGCGTCGGAGATCGGCAGGGTGCCGGCAAGGACGCCGAGGGCCTCGCTGTAGCCCGCTGCCTGGGAGGCGGTCGGCCCGATCCCCCCAGGCCCCTCCGCGGCTCGCCGCGTCTCGTCGACGAGCCCCTCGGCAAACATCCGCTCCACCCGCCGATCGATCCGGTCGCGGAGGACCTCCCTGGGGAGATCGAGCACCATCATCTGCCGGGAGAAGACGGGGTGGGGGGCCGGGGCGAAGGCGGCTGACAGGGGCACCCCGCTGGCAGCCACCTCGAGCGCGCGGATGATCCGCTTGGCGTCATTTTGGTGGATGCGGCGGGCCGCTTCGGGGTCGACCCCGGCCAGGCGGTGGTGGAGCACGGCGGGGCCGACGGCCGCGATCTCGGCCCGGAGACGCTCGCGGATCTCCGGCACCTCCCCCGGAACGTCGGCGAGGCCGTCGCGGAGGGCGCGGAGGTAGAGGGGCGTCCCGCCGACGAACAGGATTTGCCGGCCGCGAGCCCGGATTCCGGCGATCGCCGTGGTGACGTCAGCGAGCCAACGGGCGACGTTGTAGGCCTCGGAAGGGGGGACGACGTCGACGAGGTGGTGCGGAAGGCGGCTCCGTTCGGCCGGCCCCGGTTTGGCGGTGCCGATGTCGAGCCCCCGGTAGACCGCCATCGAGTCGACGCTGACGATCTCCGCCCCCAGACGCTCGGCCATCCGGATTCCCAGCGAGGTTTTCCCGGCCGCCGTGGGGCCGGCGAGGAACCAGCAATCGTCCCCGAGTTCCGGCCGTGATGCGGCTCCCGAGCATGCTAGAGTTGGAGACGCTTTCCCGGGGGTGCCGGGGAAGGGGCCATCAGCAGGAATGTCGGGAGTCATCGGATGCGTCGACCGGGGGAGATCTTCGAGGAACTCGAGCGGATGATCGTATCCCGCCGCGGAGAACCGATCGACCGCTCCTACACCGCCAAGCTCCTCCACGCCGGTGCCAACAAGGTCGGCGGGAAGGTGGTCGAGGAGTCCGGGGAGCTGGCGATGGCCGGGGTCGCCGAATCGGACGACCGCGTCGTCTCGGAGTGCGCCGACCTCCTCTACCATACGCTTGTGCTCCTCGCCTGCCGTGGCCTTCCACTGGCCGCGGTCGGGGCAGAACTCGAACGCCGTTTCGGCACCTCGGGCCTCGAGGAGAAGGCATCCCGGGGAACCCGTGCCACGCTGGAGGTGCCCCGTGAGTGATGCTGCCGTTCCAGACCGCCTCCTCCGCCTCGGCCTGCCGAGCAAGGGGCGGCTCGCGGAGATTTCCGCGCAGCTCCTCGCCGAGGCGGGGCTCAACTTCCGGCGCACGGAGCGGAGCCTGTTCGCCCGCTGCCGCGACATGCCGGTGGAGGTGATCTTCCTCCGCACCGACGACATCCCTGTCCTCGCCGCCGAAGGGGCGATCGATCTCGGCGTCACCGGCGCTGACCTCGTCGCCGAGAGTGGCGAAGATCTCGTCCACCGGCTCGACCTCGGCATCGGGTCGTGCCGGCTGGCGCTGTGCGTCGCCGAAGACTCGCCGATGACCACGGCCGCCGATCTCCACGGGAAGCGGATCGCCACGAGCTTTCCGCGGATCACGAAGACGTGGCTTGCCGAACGCGGTGCCGAGGCCCACTTCGTGCCCCTTTCGGGGAGCGTCGAGGTGATGATCCAACTCGGCGTCGCCGACGCCATCGTCGACCTCGTCGAGACCGGCAGCACGCTCGCAGCCAATCGGCTCCGGGTGATCACCGAGATCGGCCGCTACGAGACGGTGCTCGTGCAAAACCGTTCGTTCCACGATTCTGCGACGGCCGACCGGATCGTGCGCCGGCTCGAGGGGATCGTGATCGCCCGCACCTACTCGCTCCTTGAATACAACATTCCCAGGGGCCAACTGCCGGAGGCGGAGTCGATCACCCCCGGCTTCAACTCGCCGACGGTCAGTGCGCTCGAGGATCCGGGCTGGTGCGCGGTGCGGGCGATGGTCCGCCGCGGCGAAGTCCATGCAATCATGGAGCGCCTCGAGGCGATCGGCGCCTCGGCGATCATCGAGACCCGGATCGCCAACTGCCGGCTCTGACCGGCCGCGGGCGATGCGCTCAATCCCGCGGTAGCTGACCGTGGAGCACGTTTCCCCGGCGAAGCGTGGCCGCGACGCGGGTGTCGGGGCGGAGGATCGCGTCGAGGGGATCGCTGAACGGCCCCGAAGGGGCGAGGACGACGAGATCGGCAGGACGGCCGACGGCGATCGATCCAGCTCGCACTTCGTGCGCCACGTTCCAGGCGGCGTCGGAAGTCATCATCCGTAAGGCTTCTCCCGGCGACACGACGCCAGCGCCGACGAACTCACGGGCCTCTCCGAGGACCGAAAGATCGGGGTTTGACGCCCGGCTGTCGGTGCCGATCGCCACGCGGACGCCCGCGGCGAGGAATTGCCTCACCGGCGGGAGCCGCCCGGAGAGGAGTCGGGTTGTGCGCGGACAGACAACGACGCCGAGCCGGTTGCGGTGGCGGGCGAGACGGT
>CAMCCR010000337.1 GCA_945873085.1 Candidatus Kuenenia stuttgartensis
CGTCCACTTGCCAGCCGTTGCTTGGGTCAGCGTCATACTCGAAGGGAGTCATCGTCGAGTCGGCGTCGCGATATTCGACGACGTTCGCTGCCCACTGGGCGCACTTGGCCGAGTCGAATCCCTTGGTGCCGTCGGTATTGTTCGAAAGCAGCCAGAGGAGAAGGTAGAGATCCTGGAAGTAGGCCTGCCGCTGCAGATAGTAGGGGTGATTCGGGTTGTACCCGCCGGTCGGCTTCTCGGAAGTGAGCGGGCGGTTGAGGTCGAATCGCTCCCCCCTGGCAATCTCACGCCCCATGAGCCCCGTGAAGGGACGCGAGCCATTCGTCGCGCCGATCGCGGAGTAGAACTCCTTCGCATCTCCCGAGACGTTGGTCCAGAGCCTCCGCTGGGAATCGGTGATGTACTTCGCGGCCGTTCCCGTGACGACGGTCGTGTCCCAACTGTCGGTCGTCACCCGCAGCCTCGCCTCCTCGCAGAAGGAGCCCAGCATCGCCTCCATGCGCGGGGGCAACTTGGCGGAGTCGATGTCGTAGGGCCGGAGGACGTTCTCCAATTCGGAGAGGTTGAAAAGATTGCCGTTGGGATTGGTGAGCGTCGTGGCTGTGCTGAGCCAGGAATTGCGCGGGGCCCGCGTGTCGAGGCGGATTTCGTACGGATCATCCCTCGTCTCGACGTCGGGAGCGTTGTTCGTTGACCATTCCGCCTTTGCGTACACCATCCGGGGCACGACCCCCGAGGTGCCGGCGCCGACGGTGGTGGTCTTCATGCGGCCGTGGAGATCGGGCGGCGCGTTGTAGGCGGCCCGTGGTTTTGGAACAGTTCCAGTTGGAGAGCTGGTCTTCGTCCAGTTAAATCGGTCGCCGTCGTCACCATTCCACCAGAGGGGGGGCACGCCGTCGTTACCAGTGGTGCGCAGAGGATCGGTGGAGGCAGACGCTGGATTGGCGCGGGCGCGGTGGTCGTTGATCGCGCTGACGAGATCGTTCTCCTGGGGCTTTCCGGGACGCGTCCGGGGGAAATCGCGTTCGAGTTGGAGGCGGCAGTTCGCGCTGGTGAAGCGCGTCCCCGGAGCCCAACTGGCGTACGGGCTGCCGTATCGTCCCTCAATATCCATGACCTGCGGCGTGTTTGCGAAAACGCCGCTAGCATCGGCGGAATAAAACCGACTTCCGACACCATACTCGCCGTTCGCCTTCTCTCCGTCGCTGTTGGAGAGTCGGCTGGCGCGAACGCCGGTGCGAATATAGGCACTGGGGTTTTCGACTGGTCTGCCGTTGGCGGCGGTTAGCAATTCCGTCGTGGAACGCCGTTTTGGTGGATAGAGTGTGTCGTCGTCTGGAAAGAGCCTGCCGATGTCGATCTCCGGCGGCCCGTAGCCGCTGCCCATGGGCAGGGCCGCTAGCGCCGCTCCGGAGACCGGTACGTCTGTCCCTGTGGGCCAAAGGGTGTGGGTGCCGCTGTTCACGCTCGACGGATAGAGCAGTTGTGACAACGTGCCGTGGGCATTGACGTTGATCCGCCCGTCGAGGTCGAGCACGAGAACCGATGCGTGGAGCAGCACCTGATCGCCGTTCGGGGAGATCACCATCGGCAGTCCGAAGTCGAGGAAGAACCCGTCCTGCTTGCCATCGTTGTCGTTGTCCGCGCCGTAGGCGAACCCCGATGGATCGACGAGCGACAGCGTTCCGAGCACGGCCGCCGAGGAGCCCGACTGCACGAATCCGACCTTCTTCACGATCGAAGAAGATATCAACGGGGCGCTGGGGGCATGGTCGGTCGACTTGTCGGCCGGGGCGATGTGCGCGAGAAAGGAGTTTTGATCGTCGAAGCCGTCCCAAGGCTCGTGGGGGGATGTGCGAGTTCCATCGCCGGTGAACTCGCGGCCGTTGATCAACAGTTTGCACGTGGTTCCGACCGGAACCGGCTGATACGGGCGGTTACGAGGCTGATTGTCGACCTGAAGTCGAAAGCTTCCGTCGGCGTTCTCCGTGGCTCGCAGGATCCGATGGCTGCTCGGTTCACGGCCTGGGCCGAGAATCGTGACGATTCGCCCATTGAGATCAGGGGCCGCGAACGGCCCTGTGGGCGCTGTCGTGAGGTGGGCGGCGGGAATCGTCAGGAGGGGAGCCTGTTCATAGACCGCGCAATTGCCCCCTTCGCTGGCAGAAGCTACAGCATCGGCCTGCAGCGTGTCGTAGCCGTACTTGTCGGCGAGGAGCGACTCGAGCGAGGTGGAGACGACGCCGGATGGCTGAGGCTGGGCCACCTCAAACGAAAGTGTTCTATTTCTATTGCCGGTGGGGCTGACGTTGCCGCGCAGCACCCGCAGCATGACGGTGTCGAGAATCTGCGAATGGGGGAGGCGCACGTTGTCGCTGCGGAGCGACAACCTCGAAAACGACTTGGCAGTCTCGCGGGCCCTCGTCGCCACAACGAGGTAAGCCGCCCCGAGCATCATGAACAGCGTGAGCATGGACAGAACGACGAGCAGCAAAACGCCCCGTCGCTGTCTGATCCGGCACGGTTGAAAAAAGTGTGAGGCGTTCATGGTTGCGAGGACTTCCACTGGGTCGCCAGCCGCTTGCCCGGCGTGGCGACGGTCATTCGAGAAGGCGGGAGGTGGTGCTCAGCGTGAATAGGCACTCGAGCCCTCGACTACGATCATCTGCTCGGCCATCCCCACGGAATCGAGAAGCACGCGGACCGTCGAGCCGGGGTTGGGTCGCGGACTCGCGAAAGTCACGAAGGCGCGGATCGTCCCGCCCCCTGCGGAGTCGTCCACGCTAGCCATCAGGATCTGGCTCCAGCGCTGGTACTGGTTTAATCTGTTTGTTTTTTCCGGGTCGTAGACCACGACACCGGGGCGAATGATCTCCTTGAACGTGCGGCCCGCGGGGATGTCGGCAACGTTCATCCTCAGCGACTGGGTGGCGTCGTCGTAAAAGGCAGGCACGGTCAGCCCGGTCTCGTCGGTGGAGGTCCGGTTATGAAACACGACGACCGTGAGCTTCGCCACATCGCCACCGGAGGGCGGCCGCGCTCCGAAGTTGTCGGCAAGTGCCAACGAGTAGAGGCTCGACATTCGTCCCTGGAATGCCCGCACTCCGCTGATCTGAGTGTTGATCGGAGGATCGTCAGCGCCGCTCCCCGGCGCTAGCACCACGTCATCCCGGTCTTGTGCATAGAGCCGCGTGGCCTGCCACGGCACCGCGACCCCCGACGGAGGTGCCGCCGACGAATAGATTCCGGTGGTCTTGAGCATCGCGCCGACAGCATTCGGAAAGTTTGCGTTGGGCCAGGATGAAAGTGGTGCGGCTCCCTCTATCCGCTGGATGGCGGGATCGAAGACCCAGACGGCGCCGGTAAGGCTGGCGGACGTCCCTGAGATGACCACGGAGTCGGCCCGGGTGAGCCCGAAGGTGACCGCGTCGGCGAGTCCGTTGGCGGCGGCTGTCGCGGCTCGATCGAGGATGACGGCCCTCGCCGCCTGAGACTGTCCAGCAGGCACGAGCGAAA
>CAMCCR010000338.1 GCA_945873085.1 Candidatus Kuenenia stuttgartensis
AGGAAGACCTTTCCGCCGGAGGCAACCAAGCGGCGGACGAGCGCCGAGCCGATCCCTCCGGCTGCACCGATCACAAGCACCCGTCTTGCCATCCCTCGAGCCTCCGATGCAGTAGACACTCAGAGCCAATCGCCGACGGTCTGCTCGAGCTTGGCCTCGGTCGCCATGCCGCGGATCTTTTCCATGGCGCGGGTTTGAATCTGGCGAATCCGTTCCTTGCAGACGCCCATCTCGGCGCCGAGTTCGCGGAAGGTGCGTGGGGCCCGGCCATCGAAGCCAAAGCGGGCGACGACGATCTGCTGCTCGCGCGGCTCGAGTTCGCCGAGGAACTTCGTGAACAGTTCCTTGAGCTGATCGATCTGCACCGAATTGCAGCCCTGGGCAGGCTCAGCCGCGGGCACGGAGCGGAGCGACTCATCGGCCGGCGTGAACCGGCGCCGCTGCTGCCGCCCCCGATGGGAGATGCGGAAGAAGTGCCGCTGGATGGCGTACGTGGCGTAGGTGCTGAAGCGATTGCCAAGGGCGAAGTTGAACTTGTCGACCGCCCGCATCAGGGCCACGTTCCCCTCGGCTACGAGTTCGTCGAAGAGGTCGTCCGCATTCACAAACTTCTTCGCGATCGAGACGACGAGACGGAGGTTCGACGTGATCAGGATCGTGCGTTCGACCTCCGAGGCCGAGAGGAGCGCCTCGACCACATCGATCTGCCGGGCGGTGGCCCGCTTCTCGTCGAGCCGACCGCGCTCGGTGGCGGCGCGGAAGCGAAGCCAGTTCATCCGCCGGAAGTGAAATTGCTCCTCATCCCTGGAGAGGAGGCGCGTCTCGTAAAGCCCGGCGAGATAGGAATCGATCCGGCCGGAGGGCTCTGGAGCGGGTCGAGCCGGGGCGCTCGGCGGGGGGGTCGAGGCAAGGGCCTCGGCCTCGGGGGCGAGAAACTGCCGGCAGGGGATGAAGTCGATCTTGCGGGCGAAAAAAGCCTGACGCCGGGCCCGGAGAGCGGCCCGCCGCTCTTCGGTCGCGGCAGCGTCGGGACGACGCTCAACCGTGGCCGGAGCAGGGGCGACTCGACTCTTCGATGGACGACGGATCTTGGCCGGGGCGATCACGGCTAACTCCTCGGGGACGGAACAAGTCCACGAGATGCAAACCGCAGCGGCGGGGAGGTTGTAACGGGGGAGCGAAAAAAAGCGGCGATGGCTCAACCGGCCGCCGGGCTCCCGCAGAAATCCGGCGTCAGTCGGGAATTGCAGCCGATTCGCCACCGGCCCGGGTGCAAAGGGCCTTGAAAACATCCACGTCGATCGAATCGTCGAAGCGACGGACAGAGGCATCGCCGAGGAGAAAATTGACCCCGGCGGGGTGGTTGCTCGTGAAGTCGTCGAAGTGGTGGTGGGGGTCGTTGGGGGCATGATCGGCCACGCCGACGACCCGCGGCAGGGAGGCCTTCGCACCGAGGAGGACGCCGGTCCAGGTGCTGCCACCGAGCTTCGAATTGCGTTCGCCGACGACGAGCGTCTTACTCGAGCCGTCGAGCATGTCCTTCATGCCGAGGCGGCTGTTGCGGAAGAACATTCCGTCTCCGGCAGCCGGGTACTCATCGACTTCGAAGGTGCCGAAGACACCGACATAGTTCGACTTCCCCACGTCACACAGCGGCGCGAGAGGGGCGCCGTCGACCTTCTCCCCGTGGTGCTCTTCCTCCTCGTGATCGTGCTCGCCGTCATCGGCGCCGATCGCGAAGAAGCCATCTCCCTCGGTCGGGCCGCGGGTGTCGGAGGCACAGACATACGGAGGAATGAACGCCTTGCGGACGTCGGCGTGGAGGGCCGAGTTGGCCGGATCAAACACCGGCCGGCGGCGATCGATCCGGTCGAACACGCTCGACTGCTCGATCTGGGGGAGGAGTTCACTCGCCCAGCCCCAGCCGGGGAGTTCGTCGGTGGCATCGCCAACGGGCCGGTCGACGCCGGTCCAGCCGGACGGGAAGCGGCGGGCGTGGTCGTGGTAGTGGTGGAGCGAGAGGCCAATCTGCTTGAAATTGTTGCGGCAGCTCGTTGCCCGGGCACTTTCGCGGGCGGCTTGAACAGCTGGCAGCAGGAGGCCAATGAGCGTCCCGATGATCGCGATCACGACGAGGAGCTCGACAAGCGTGAAGCCCGCGGTCCGGGCCGACATGTGGGGGGCACGGCGCTGCATGATTGGCTTCCTGTTTTCCAGCACGACCCTCGGGCACAATTCCCCGCCGTGGGCGACGGTGAGGGGCGAGCCCCACCAAGGCTTCCCCACCACCGAAGATAGAGAGGGCCTCGGCTCGAGTCAACGAAAGGAGAGCCTCCGGCCGCCATCGAAAAAAGCTATTCAGCCATCCCATCCGCCCTCTCTACCCCCGCCGCCGCCAGCATCGCGAGCATCCCCTCCACCTGCCCGACATCCATCCTGTCGACCCGGCGGTCCTGAGGTTGAACGCAGTGGCGGGCGAGAAGTTCGCTGTCGATGGCCGCCAAGCCGCGGAATCGACGCACGGTCACCGGCTGCTCCCGGCGAACCTGCTCCGCCAGAGCGACCAAGCTCTCCTCGGAATGGGCGACGATCGCCTTCCCCCCGTCGGCCGGCATCACCTCCCCCCAGGGTGCCCGCACCCAGCCCACCCGCCCCGGGCCAGGCCCGGCTGCGTCGAGGAGGGGGCGGAGAAACCGATGGAGGAAGGCGAGAAGGAGGACACCACAGTGGATCCCGTCAGCGTCGGGGTCGGTGAGGATCAAGAGCCGCTCGAAGCGGAGGCTATCGCCCCGGAAATCGGCCCCCATCCCGGTGCCGAGGGCCGCGGTCAACTCCCGAAACAGCGGCTGGGCGGCGACGCGGCGCGGGGTCGCCTTGACGGCATTGAGTGGCTTCCCCTGCATCGGGAGCACGGCTTGGAAGCGGGGATCGCGGACGCGGGCCACGGCCAGAGCCGCCGATTCCCCCTCGACGACAAACAGCTCGGCCCCCGATCCAGGGCCATGGACCTCGCAGTCGACAAGCTCGATCGGACCGTGGTGGAAGGGTTTTGACATGGCAATTGCTGTGAATTCGGCTGATTCTTGCGGCGAAGACCGGCGATCAGTGGGGCCGCGGTCAGCAGCCGATGAGAGGGTAGACTTAAAGGCTAAGTTCCTTGGGGGAATTGGAACGCCGATGCCCACGCCCGCCAACCACTGCCGTGCCCCGAGGTCGACCCTGCTGCTGCGGGCCGTCGCCACGAGCATCCTCTGGCAGGTGCTGCTCGGCTGCGGCGTCTCGGCGGTCTGCGCCGCAGATCCCGGCCCCCAGCCCGCAGCCGACCGGCTCCTCTTCGAGACTGACATCGAGCCGATCCTCACCGTCCGCGGCTGCAATAGCGGCGGCTGCCATGGGAAGTCGGGGGGGCAAAACGGTTTTGCCCTGTCGCTGTTTGCCTTCGATCCGGCTTTCGATCACGCCTCGATTGTCTCCGCCGCCCGCGGCCGTCGCCTTGCCCCCGCCTCGCCGC
>CAMCCR010000339.1 GCA_945873085.1 Candidatus Kuenenia stuttgartensis
GGCACGATCGGTGCGGCCGCGGAGCCGGAATCGGTGCCGCAGCGCCGACACGGTAGACTCCGCTCCGCCGACATCCGCCCGGCGCGGGCCCCGCGACGGCGGACGGGGGCGGCGCAACCGACTGGCAGGGGAGGGAAGATGGCACGAGATGAATCGACGGCGGGCAATCGTCCCTTGGACGCGACGATCGGCAAGCGCGCCACACCGACGGGCACCCGGCATGTCGTCCTCGCGTTTGCCGTCCTTCTGGCGGTGATCACCTATGTCGATCGGGTCTGCATCTCGCAGGCAGCGCCGCAGATGCGCGAGGACCTCGGGCTCTCGAAGGAGCAGATGGGCTGGGCGTTCTTCGCCTTCTCGATCGCCTATGCGAGCTTCGAGATCCCCGGCGGCTGGCTCGGCGACCGGATCGGCCCGCGCGCCGTCCTCATGCGCGTGGTCACGATGTGGTCGGCGTTCACGATCCTCACCGGCTGGGCCTGGAACTTCTGGTCGCTGCTGACCTTCCGCTTCCTGTTCGGCGTCGGCGAGGCGGGCTGCTTCCCCAACCTCGCCAAGGTGTTTTCCCTCTGGCTTCCCGGCCACGAGCGCGTCCGGGCCCAGGGGATCATGTGGCTCTCGGCCCGCTGGGGGGGCGCGTTCACGCCGCTGCTCGTCGGCTGGATGCTCTCCAAGGACCACCTCGGGCTCCACTACAAGTGGACGTTCCTCCTCTTCGGGCTCCTCGGCGTGGTCTGGGCGGTGCTGTTCTGGCGGTGGTTCCGCGACAACCCCCGCCACCACGAAAGCGTCAACGCCGCAGAACTGGCGATCATCGGCGATTCGGCCGACCGCCAGGTAGGGCACGGGTCGGTGCCGTGGGAGCTGTTCCTCTCGAGCCCGAGCGTGTGGCTCCTCTGGCTCCAGTACTTCTGCCAAAACTTCTCCTGGTATTTCTACATCACCTGGATGCCGACCTTCCTCAAGGAGACTTTTCCAGAGTTCACCGACATGCAGCGCGCCCTGGCCGGCTGCGTGCCGCTGTTTTTCGGTGGCATCGGCTCGTTCGTCTCGGGCTCGATCGCGGCCAGCCTCGCTGATCGCCTCGGCAGCACGGCGCGGGCCCGGCGGACGCTCGGCTGCGTCGGACTGTGCGGCGCGGCGGCGATGCTCCTGCTCTCGGTGTGGCTGCAACAGCGAGCGGAAGCGGGCGGCGTGGCCCTGTTCGGCATCGCGGCACTGTTGGCGATGGGGCTGGCGAGCTTCGGCAACGACCTCTCCATGCCGGGGAGCTGGGGGGCCTGCATGGACATCGGCGGCAAGCACACCGGCTCGCTCGCGGGGAGCATGAACATGATGGGAAACTTCGGCGGCGCCCTCTCGCCGGTCATCGTCCCCCCGCTCCTGACGGCGTTCGCGGTGCCGGGCTCCACCGACCCGAACTGGTCGGTCGCCTTCCTCCTCTTCGCGGCGGTCTACGCCGTCGGCGGCGTGGCCTGGCTGTTCATCGATCCGGTCACCTCGCTCGAGGGCGGGGATCACGACTGACTCTGGCGCTCACGAAAGCCCGCCACGAAAGTCGTCTGCCTGACGGCGGATCGTGCGCAGCTCGCCGGCATCCTTGCGATCGAGATTCTTCAGCTGCATCGACATGCGGGGATTGGCTTTGAGCAGCGCTGCGTGACGGGCGAGAAAATCCCAGTAGAGGGTGGTGAACGGGCAGGCCTCGGGGCCGGTGGCCTGCTTCGGCTTGAACCGGCAGCCCTTGCATGCATTGCTCATCCGCTCGATGTAGGCGCCACTGGCGCAATACGGCTTCGAGGCCATCACGCCGCCGTCGGCGAACTGGCTCATGCCGAGCGAGTTGGGGAGCTCGACCCACTCCACCGCATCGACATAAACGGCGAGATACCAGCGGTGCACCTCCTGCGGCCGCACGCCGGCGAGCATCGCAAACAGCCCCGTCACCATGAGCCGCTGGATGTGGTGGGCATAGCCGTGGGTGAGCGTCTGCGAGAGCGCGTCGCGGAGGCAGTTCATCTCCGTCGTCGCCGTCCAGTAGAAGGCCGGCAGCGGCAGGCTGGCGCCGAGGGCGTTTCGCGACTCGTACTCCGGCATGAAGTGCCAGTAGACGCCACGGACATACTCTCGCCACCCGATCACCTGACGGATGAAACCTTCCGCCGCCTCGACCGGCACTTCTCCCTTCCGCCAGGCGCGCTCGGCACCGGCCACGACGTCGCGCGGGTCAAGGAGCTTGAGATTCATCGCCGCTGCGATCCGCGAATGGTAGAGCCAAGGCTCGCCGGTCCAGATCGCGTCTTGATAGCGGCCGAAGGAGGGGAGCCGGTGGACGAGGAAGTCGTCGAGCGCCGCGCGGGCCTCTTCGGGTGTCACCGGCCAGTCGAAGGACTCGAGGCTTCCCGGATGAGCGGCGAAGCGCGTGTTCACCAGTTCGATCACGGCGCGGGTGACCGCGTCGGGGGGGAAGCGACGCGGCGCGGGGAGCTTTCCCGGCCCCCCCTTGGGAAACGCCCCGCGGTTGTCGGCGTCGAAGTTCCAAGCTCCCCCCGCCGGTTCGCCATTGTCCATCAAGACGCCATGCTTCTCCCGCAACGGTCGGTAGAACCATTCCAGGCGGAGCTGCTTCCGGCCGCGGGCATGCGCGGCAAACTCGTCGACCGTGCTGAAGAAGTGCCGGTCGGTGCGGATCTCAAGGGGGATGCCGGCCTCGCGCGCCGCGGCGACGATCTCCTCCCGCACCCGATGCTCCCCCGGCTCGACGACGATCAGCTTCGCCGGCCGCCCCGGCGGGAGCGCAGGGCGTGCGCCTTTGGAACCCGGCCGACCCCGGCCGACGGGATCCTCGCCGCCGAGGCTTGCCACAAGTGCGCTTCCCAGGGAACGCGGCTCGTCGACGGCGGGCGTGGCCGAGAGCGCGCGGTAGTCGATGCTCAGCCCCTCGGCGACGAGCCGATCGCGGAAGTGACGCATCGCAGCGAGGAACATCACGATCCGCGGCTTCGCCGACCAAACATGCGTCGCCTCCCCCGCCACCTCCGCCATCCAGACGGCATCCTGGAGGGGATCGAATCCGTCGAAGGCCGCCGAGTGGCGGTCGAGTTGGTCGCCGAGAACGAGGACGAGGTGGCGGGGCATCGGAGGCTCGAGGGGAAGGAGGGGGGCCGCGGCCCCATTCTGGCAGGCTGCGGCGGGATCGGGGGATCGATTCACGGGCGAGCCGACGACGTCGGAACCAGTCGACCCCCGCCGACCGATTCCTCGCCCCTAACGCCCTCCACGCCGTAGGCTTTGAAGGTGTTCACCGTCCCCCGGGAGCCGCCGTTCGTGCCAGCAACCCTCGACTCGCTGATCCACGCCGTCCCCGAGGTCCGCACCGTCACCCATCTCGACCCCCACGAGGTCTATCGCGGGCAGGTGTTCCACGCCGGTCTCCTCTGGGAAGGGCACAGCGCCGGCACGGTTGACGACTACCGGATCGATGTC
>CAMCCR010000340.1 GCA_945873085.1 Candidatus Kuenenia stuttgartensis
GGTGCGCGATTCGATTGATGCCCCCTGGCTCACCCGGGCCGATGAGCAGGGATTCATCGGCTGGCTCAAGGGTGCGGCGGAGGGGACGGGGGCGGCGCCGCTCGTCGAGGGCCTGTTCGGCCCGCGGCGAACCCTCGTCAAGCGCGTCGCCACCTACGACGCCCTCAATCACCCCGACATCCACCGCGCCTTGGCCGGTTGCTCCTATCCCACCACGACCCGGATCTCGGCCCGGCTGGCCGAGCGGTTGTCACGGCGGCTGGGAACGGCCGTCGCTCCAGAGACGCTCCTCATCGATGCCCCGCCCGCCGAGCGCGAGGTGGAGTTCAACCTCCAGGTCCGGCAGCGGCCCAGAGACGGCAGCGACCGGGCCGGCCCCGGGGCCGATCAGTGGAGATCACTCGCAGAACTCTCCCCCGTGGTCCGCAGTCTTGCCCACGAGCAGTTCGACGATCTCGTCAAGCGGGTGCGGATCTTCGCCCCGTCCGCCACAGCGGAAGCCGTGTCGGCACTCCCGGGCGGCCTCCTTCCCGACCTCTTCGATGCGATCGCCGACGGCTGACGCTTGCCGCCGATCGATGCTGCTGTTCAGCAGGCTCTGGAAAAAGGTCAGGGATGACTTTTCCCGCCCACATTCAGGGGAGGCCGATGAGCACCCACGGCCGTTGCGTCGTCCCGCGGCGGACGGTGGCTTCCCCGCGCCCCCCGGCCAATCCCTCGGCCGTGGTCTCGAACTCCGCCCCGCCACTTCCGATCTGCCAGGCGAGCAACCCGGTTTCGCGGTTGAATCGGCCCGTCACCGCATGGACGGAATCGGAGACGGCGTCGAAATAATTGCCCCGCACGGTGCCGTCGCGGTGGAGCGCGAGTTCGAGGAAGAGATGCGGCGCCAAGGAGCGGTCGCTGCCGGCCGGGACCGCGGCGAAGGTCCCCAGGGGAAGCCAAGGTGACGAAGAGTCCTCGTGGGCGAGCGAGACGGTGGCCGATGCACCGGCGATTGGTTTGGCGGTCGACGACGGCCCCACTCCATCCCGCACCAAGACACTGATCGTGCCATCGGCGGCCGTGTCCCCGGCGAGGGTGTTGGGACTTGCCGCAGGGATGGCTGCCGCCGGCACTCCCCCTTCGGCCCCGGGAAAGACGATCAGATCGGATGGCGGAATCGCTCCGTCGGGCAAGGCCTGCTCAGCCGATGCCTGCTCAGCCGACGCCTGGAGCACCGACCGTGGCGCGGTGGCATCGGTCTGGCGATCCCTTATCGTCCACTGCGCCACATCGACAGCGCCGCTGTCGACCCGCGTCGGCACGCTGGCGCCTCCGGCGAGCACGATCTCCCCCGCTCCTTCCTCCGGCCGCCAGGCGCCGGGATGATCGGCCCGCCACGCCTCGCTGAACGGCGCCGGCCCATCCCACACGAGCTGGTCGGAATCCCCGGTGGACGGTGGCGGCGGCGTTTCAGGGTTCGCGCTGGTCTGCGGGGTCTCCTTGCCTGGCTGCTTGCCTGGCTGCTTGTCCTGCGAGGAAGCGGTCTTCCCCTCTTGTTTTCCTTCCTTGCCGCCAACGGCTGGCTGCTTCGGCGACGACGGCTGCGTCCCCGCCTGCTGACTCCCGGTCCGCGGAGCGGCCGCGGCTGCCGACGGCTGGGGTGCGCGGGGCGCCGTTTGAACCCGCGGCGCGGGGGGGGCACTGCGCCACCGACGACTGGGGCGCTGGGCTTCCGCAGGCACACTCGAGACCACGAGCAGGAGCACCGCAAGCGCGGTCCAGCCAAGCCTTGGCACCCCCAAGGCCCCCGCGTTCCGTGGGGTGGGCCGGTCATCCCTGCCTGGCAGATTGCCGTTGCTCATCGCCATCTCCTGGAAACGCCTTCCCTGTCGTCACACGCACGCATCAAAAAAAACCGGAGACGCCGTCCGACGGCGTCTCCGGAGATCATGGGCCTTGACGGTCGCAACGATCACTCCGCGGGGCCGCCGGGCAGCTTCCCCATCTTGATCAGTTCGCCAAACGTCGGCTCGCCGTCGGCGCTCTTCATTCCGGCCACCGTCTCGAGCGCCTTGCGAATCTTCTCCATGTTCTTGGCGTCTTCCTTCTTGTCGAGAAGTTCGGCCAGGGCGTGGCCGTAGGCGTTGCGGTCCTTCTTTTCCTTCCCCTTGTGGCAGAGGTTGCACTTCGCCGCCTCGACGGCAGTGGCCAGAGCCTTCTCGGCGGGATCACTGCTGTCCGGCTTGACGTAGACGGCCTTGAACTCGTCCTGGAACTGCTTGATCGCAAACGCCGGGCGGGCGAGGCCCCCCGAAACGATTGCCACGGCCACGGACATCACCACGAGCAAGAAACGGCCCCGCTTCATCGGCTGCACTCCTGATTCGGAAAAGAACTGTCGGCTATGGTTCACTAGACCTTCCCAACGCATGGGATGTCAAGAATCGGGCCGCCGCGGCGCGTCTGCCGGCGGGATCACCGGGAAATCCCACGGGTTTCCTTCTGCCCAGCCCCCAATCGATGGGTCATGCCGGAGCGCCGGGCTGACCCCTGAGAAGGGCGTCTCCTCACGTTCGGCAGCCCCGTCAATGCGCCGAAACACCGTCGCTCCCTCGTAGCGTCCGCCGGCATCGATCCACTCGACGGCAGCGCGGTAGGCATCGGGCTGACCGATGCCCGATTGTTCGATGAGCGTCAGCCCGGGTGGGGTCAGGAACCGGCAGCGCTCGGTGGTGACACGGAGGCTCGGCATGGTGGGAGCGGCCGGCGAGTCGACGAGCAGGGCGAACCCCTCCTGGTTGGCCAGCAGCGCGTCGCGGACGGTGAGCCGCACGGCGGTGCCCTGGCCCCCCCGCGGCCCACCATCAATGCGGAGGAACCGTCCTCCCGTAACGCATCGCCCTCCCGACCAGACAACCTCCATCGCTGTTCCACGATCGGCCACGAGGAACGTCCCCACGCCAAGGGCCTGCACGCCCGTCAGCCGCACCATGGCTGTGGAAGGCGTCTCCCCGTCACGGAGCCCTCCTCGAACAAACACCGCGTCACCGGCCGTCATGCTGCCCGCGATCGACCGCCGAGGTTCACGGATTTCAAGGAGGGTGTTTTCGGCGGTGAGCGTCGCCCCCCGGCCGAGATTGAACAAGGCGGAGCCCCCGGAGGCTGCCGGGACGAGACGGAGGCCAACACCTTCGACCGCAAGCGTTCCCGACACGATCGTCAGGCCTGCGGCCGGACTGCCACCGACCGGGATCGAGAACCGGAGCACGGGATCGTGCCCCGGTGCCGCCCGGAGCGTCAGCCCCCTCCCCGCCACGACACACGGCTCCTCATCGTGGACGCCGCTGAAGGCGCACTCCACGACATCCCCATCGTCGGCTACCACGAGCGCCTCGGCCAGCGACGCCACATCCCCCAACCCGGAAGGACCATCGACGATCCGCCAGGTGCGGCGGGCGCTCCCGGC
>CAMCCR010000341.1 GCA_945873085.1 Candidatus Kuenenia stuttgartensis
TGACGAGCCCACCGCAGACCGCCGGGTCGGTGGACATCACCGTCATGACTGGCCAAAGCACGTCGGCCAGCGCCGCCGCGCCCAAGTTCATCTATGTCTCCACCGCGCAGCCGATCGTCCATCCCTCCTCCACGGTTATCGCGGCCGACGCCGGCACGCTCACCATTCTGGGCGAGCACTTTAGTTCCACCAGGGCCGGCAACGCGGTGACGCTCTCCAGCGGCACGGCGATCGTGCAGTCGGTCACGGCGACGTCGATCACGCTGCTGTTTACGAGCCGGCCCACGGGCGGGCTGCTGACGGCGACCGTCAAGGTCGGCCGCGCGTCGAGCGGCGCCGTGCAGGTCGCCGCGGTGTACGCCACCGTGACGCCCGCCATGGCATCTCTGGCGGCGACTGCCAAGACGCTCGTGATCATGGGCACGGGCTTCGATACCAAGACGCCTGCCAAGAACGTCGTCACGCTCTCGTCGGGAGCCGGGGTGGTCACCAAGGCGACCGCGACGGCACTGACGATCTCGTTGACCACGGCGCCGCAGATCGGCCCGCTCAGCGTCACGGCGCTGCGGGTGCGTGGCGTTGAGACGCTGGGGCTGCCGGTGGAGGTGGCCACCGTCGTGCCGGGGCCGGCGTCGGCGAAGTCGAAGATGACCACGATCGCCGCCCAAGCGACCGTGGGTGACCCCGTCGCCGTGACGATGCAGGGCATCGACGCCCTCGGCAACCTCGCGACCACGGGCGGGGCGAAGGTGCGGTTTGCGGCCTCCGCGGCCGGAACCTTCTCGAAGGTCACCGACAACGGCGACGGCACCTACACGGCGTCGTTCACCACGAAGCGGGTCGGGGCCCAGGTATATTACGCGACCGCCAACGGCGTAAAGGTCACTGAAACGGCGACGACGGTGTACTTCATAGCGCAGTTCACCCATCCGATTCCCGGCGCGGATTGGTTGGTAAAGCGGGGCGGCTTCGTGGCCGCCCCTTTCGCCGTGATTGCGACGGCGGCCACGAACAACGTTGCAATCTACAAGGGCGCCTCCGCTCGCAACGTGACCGTGTCGAGCAACGTGGGGAACCTCGACGACGGCCAGTTCGGCGGGGTCGTCGCCCGGTACTCGAGCAAGACCTCCTATTACCGAGCCGGCCTGATGTTGGAAGCCGGCCAATACTACGCGGTGATCCAGGCTGTCGGCTTGACCGGCGTGAGGACGCTTGCCAAGCAGTTGGTGGCGGGGGCGGGCGAGGGGTACGTGTCCTTCAGGGTGAACGGAAGTTCGCTGTCGCTTACGCTCAACGGATCCCAGGTGGCCGAGGTCACCGATACCCGGTTGAAGTCGGGTAGGGTTGGCATGTCAGGCGGCCAGGCCGTCCGCTTCGCCAATTTCAATGCGGGCTGACGGCGGGCGGTGCACCCGTCCGGCTCGGAAAGCGGCATCGCCCCGACGGGGCGATGCCGCACGACGGTGAGCCCGGTCAACGGCACTTCCTCAGACATATTCCGACGAATGAGCGGCTCGTGAGCCGCGCGATCCTGTTGACCTGCCCCCCTTTTTCGGTACCACTCCCAGAGGGAGGGTGTGGTGTGAGAGCCAAAGGAGGGCGGTGGCCCGCTCCATCCGGAATACGGGGAGGTTTTCACACCGCAAGAGGCGACCGGGGGCCAATGGTGGCGGCGAGCGCTCGCCGTTGAAGTTCCTCGATCAACGCGCCGATCGTGCCTCCGCCTCCGCACGGCCGAGTGGCCGGCTCCCGCGGTTCACAAGACACGTAGCGGTGGGGAAATGGTTGCGGAGGTGCCATTGACCGGGCTATCCCGAAGCCACGGCCCTCTTGAAGCTGGGCCTCGTCGCAGACGATCGCTTCCCACTGGATTGCCTTCCGTGGCTGCGAAGCAAGGGCCCCATCGAAGCCCGCCACGTCCGCCACCTGGAGAACGACCGAGTTGGCATTTTCCGTGGCTGCTCGCCGCGCTTCCCTGGTGGGCTCTCCGGGCGCGGCGGCTGACGCACCCCGTCCGTCGGGCACCCTGCTAGAAAAAGGTCTGTGGTCGGCTGTTTCCCACCCTCTGACCCCGGAAATCGCCACATGAAGCCCGCGCGACAGGTCCTCAGGGCGTGCCTCTTGGTCCTGCTGACAGGATCGCTTCTCGCCCCGCCGCTGGCTTTCGGGCAACCGCGCGGCCACGCCGAGCTCGACAGCCGCGGACTCCACGGCTCCATCGCCAGCCACGCCGAGAGCGTGCCCGCGGAGTACCACTACGGCGCGGGCTTCTATGCCACGGTGTAGCCGCTGATCAAGCGGCCGATCGCGGGATTTCAGATCGGACTGCCGTCGACCTGGATCCTCCCCGACAACTCCGACAACAAGACCGAGCCGCTCTGCCCGCCCGGCACGCTGCCGCGGGACAGCTGGCCTGAACGCGGGCCGACCTATGACACGGTGTTTCAGACGCTCGAGGGGGGGCTCGGCTTCTGGGCGGGCAACCGCTTCCACTCCGGCGCGCCGAAGTTCAGCATGAACGGCACGACGGATTGCTACACCAACGAAGTCGCGTCGCCCGGCTGGTCGTTCTTCCGCGACAGCAGGCCGCTTCCCGACGATCGCCTCGGCATCGCGCAGATCAGCAATCGTCTCCTCATTCCGCCCGACGGACTGCCGTTCAGCGGCTCGCCCAAGGGGGAGCTCCTCGGCTACGCCTACCTGGCACTGCCGCTGACCGACGCGCGATACCCGCCCGCGCAGGCGGGCAAGCTCGCCGCTTTTGACCGCAAACTGTTCGTCAATCCACCAAAGGGGATGGAGGTGGGCTTCGTGCCGATCGTCGTGCGCCAGGAGCTGACCGCTCACTGAAAGCGTGCCGCTCCGACAGATTTCGTAGCGATGATGCGGTTGGATGACGGAGCCACCCCGAAGTCGATGCGGCTCTGTTCGTTGACCGTCACATCGCGACGAAAGGCCCGTTGTGGACGCCGCGGCGGGCGTTTCTAGTCTTCCTCGTGATTCCAAAGCCGAATCGGCTGCGAGTTCGCCCGAAGGCGTTGGCGACACGGGGAAGGGTGTGATATTATGTCGGTCAGCAGATCCAATGGCCGACAATTCATCACACTCATGGCCGCAAGAACCCAAGCTGAACGAGTGCTTGAAATGGTCTGCCGCAAGGGGATCGTCCGCGGCGTCGAACTGGACAGGCTCGGCATCCACCGCATGCACCTCAAGCGGCTCGTCGACCGCGGCCTGCTCGTCCAACGGTCTCGCGGCATCTACGAGGCCTCCGAGCCAAGGATGACCGAACACGGCAGCATCATCGAGGTGGTGACGCGCGTCCCGAAGGCGACGCTCTGCCTGCTCACCGCGCTTCGGCTGCATCGGCTCACCACCCAGAACCCGTTCGAGATCTGGATCATGATCGATCGCAAGGCCCGC
>CAMCCR010000342.1 GCA_945873085.1 Candidatus Kuenenia stuttgartensis
CCCACGGAGCCCTGTCGTACTCCTCGTGATCCATGACTCGCAAGACGTAGAGCTTGTGTGGATAGAACACGCGCCCAATCAGACGGTAGCGGTTGCTGCCCACATCGAATACCACGCCGTTGCCAACCTGATCCGCCGAACCAAACGTCTGCTTGAGCCCGGCAAAGTTTGCCCACTCCGCCTTCGACGCGATCTTGTACCAGGCGGACAACGCCAACCAGCGCGCCTCTGTCCAGCGCATCCCGAGCCAACCCAGTCCCCGCCGCGCTAACCGTCGTCGTCAGGATGTCCAAGCTTGCAGACACGATCCTCGGAGAGTGCATCCGCCGGCGGAAGCGCTTCGTCGTCCAGCTCAACAACAGCATGGGGGAGAACGAGGCCATCGATGTCCTGCTCCACGAATGCGGCCACGCGCTGGTCTGGAACGACTCCCTCGACCGGCCCTCGCGGCTTGCGGAGATCGAAACTTCGTGCCGACCCTTTCGCCCCGAATCACAACATCAGGCCCACCGTCACGGCACTCGCCATCGGGAACATCGGCAAGCGGGGCGATGCCGCTGCGAGCGGGCATGCGGTCCGCGGACATGCGGCGGGCGGACATGCCACCGGTGACTGCTGCGACTCATGCGACAAGCCGCACTCTCACGACACCTGCCGGATCGCCTGGCCAAACGGAAGACGCGGGTGGGGGAGGAGTTTCCGCTGGAGTGCCCGGGGTGCGGCGGCGACATCCGACTCATTGCGTTCATGACGGAACCGGTGTCGATCAGGAAGTCCTGACACACCTCGGCGAACCGCTCGAGCCTCTGACGGGATTCCATGTCGCGGTGCGGACAGCCCGCGAGAAGAGCGGTTTCAAGGCCTCAAGGCCGATCTGCGCCAACGCGAAAAATCCGGCCTTGAGCATGGCTAGGAAGCTCCTCGGAACCTCCGGGCGAGGGTCGGATCCAGCCCGGCCAGTCCCGGCTGTCGCTCCTCGGAATCCGCTCCGCTCGGCCGACGCTTGCCGAAGGGCCCTTGGCTGACCTATTCTTAAGCAGGTTCGCTCGTCGGATTCGTGGCGGGTGAGCCTTGGGGTGACTCGCGCTGGCGGTGTTCGCGCTCGGCTGCCGCTCGCCGGCGTCGTGATCCACGTGGGAGCGTGGGGTCTGTTCCGAGCCTGCATCGTTTGCAAAGAATTCCAGAGCAGTGCTATTCTTGACAGGGGCGTCCTGAATCACCGGGCACCTCTCGGCAGTGCTTTCCTCAGGGTGTCTGAACGCAACCGTGGACGCCCCTTCCTTCGCCACGTTTCCCTGGCTCGGCCTCGGCGCGTGCAGCCTGTTGTGCCTCATGGTCGCCATCCTCGCCGGAGCGACCACGTGGGTGCGCCGCTCGGCGGACGCCCTGAAGCTCAAGGGAGCAGGCCGGTGGAACCTGCTGTTTCGGGGCATGTGTCTCGCTTTTCTCATCGGAGCCGTTACCGTCGGCTGGCCGGCGCTGGTGGCGGCGTGGGTCATCGTGCCGATCGCGCTGATCGCCTTCACCTTGCGGCGGGATGCGCACTTCCCAAAGTCCCAACGCTACCTGTCTCGAAGGGGCCTGCGGAACATCTTCGGCGACATGCTCGCGGCCCTGCAACGTGGCGGCGGATCCCAGCCTGCGGCCAGGCTCAGCATCCGAGAGCAGGTCTCCCAATTGATCGGACGCGCGCGCCAGTCGGCGGTCAGGCGTCCCAAACATGCGGCGCCCGCGACGGCGGTCGCCGCCAAGCCCAAGGACGGTTTTGCGTTCCTCAAGAAAGATGGCACGACGGCGATCGAGATGGGAGTGGATGGCGCCCCCGACGGGGCAGGCGCGGTGGTGTCTGAAAATGTGAGCAACGCACGCGACGTGATGCTCAAGGCCATCCGTGTCGAGGCCACGGACATCCACTTCGAACCCCACGAGCAGACCTACTTCGTGCGGGCTCGCGTCGATGGCGTGCTGCGCGACATGGACAAAATGGATGGCGTGGTCGGCAAGGGAGTGATCTCGGCGATCAAGGTGATCTCCGACATGGATATCGCGGAGCGCCGTCGTCCCCAGGACGGGACGTTCGCCGTCCATTGCGGAGCCGACCGCTTCGAGATCCGCGTCGCGTCTACGCCGACGAGCTACGGCGAGAAACTCGTGATGCGGCTGTTGCGCTCGTCGGGCGGCGTGGTGGCCGGGGGGCTCAACGCGATCGGCCTTCGGCCCCCGATCCTCCGGCAGTTGCGGGAGATCATCCACAAGCCCTACGGGATGTTTCTCGTCGTCGGCCCGACCGGCTCTGGCAAGACCACCACGGTCTACGCCTCGTTGAGCGAGATCGACGCCCATCAGCACAACATCACCACGATCGAGGATCCGGTTGAATACCGGCTGGAAAACATCACGCAGATCGCGGTCAACACCAAGGCGGACGTTTCATTCGCAAACATCCTGCGCAGTGTCCTCCGCCAGGATCCCGACGTGTTGCTGGTGGGCGAGATTCGCGATCGCGAGACCGCCGAGATCGCCTGCCAGGCGGCCCTCACCGGGCACTTCGTGTTCTCGACGCTGCACGCCAACGACTCCGTGGCCACGATCACGCGGTTGCTCGATCTCGGCCTCGAGTCCACGCTCATCCAAACGGCGGTCACCGCCGTGCTCGGCCAGCGGTTGGCCCGCCGCCTGTGCCCCGACTGCAAGGAGCGCTGCTCGCCCCCTGACGGCATGATCAAGAAACTCAATCTCAAGCCGGGAGTGGTTCCCTTCATTTACCGCGAGAGAGGCTGCGAGAAGTGCGGAGGCTCGGGCTACCGCGGCCGGATGGGCATCCACGAACTGCTCGTCATGAACAACGACATGCGCAGCCTGGTGCGGCCCAGCCCCTCGATCACCGATCTCCGGAAGGCGGCGTTGAAGAGCGGCACGCTGACGCTGCAGATCGACGGCCTCTTCAAGGTCATCCAGGGGGAAACGAGCGTCAATGAGATTCTCCGCGTCACGACCTGAAGGCTTCCTGGGCCGCACGCCATGATCAACATGTTCGACCTGCTCGTCGTGGCAGCGATCCTCGGGTTCGCCTACCGGGGCTGGATCGCGGGCCTCGAGGCCGCCAGCATCGAGGCGCTCGAACTGCTTGCCTGCCTGTCGATCGCTGTCCTGGCGCACGAAGCGGTGGCAGGGTTTCTGCATACCGGGGTGACGCTCGCGCTGGGAGACGGGGTTTCCGTGTCGTGGTCCATCCTGCTCGCGTTTTGCCTTCTCGGCTGGGGGTCGTTTGCGTGCATCCGGCTGCTCGTGCACGGAAAACCGGCCGACGATGAAGACCAGGAGGGGGACGTCGACCCGCTGGGTGACCGCGTGGCGGGAGCCATCGCCGGCGGCTTCGGGGGGGCGCTCTTCGTGGGCGGTGCGCTCGTGACGATCTCG
>CAMCCR010000343.1 GCA_945873085.1 Candidatus Kuenenia stuttgartensis
TGCGTCGCGGATCGCCGTCCAGGGAACAAGCCTCGGCGGCTTCGTCACCGCGACCGTCGCCGGCCTCGACGAGGGCTACGACAAGGTCTTCATCCTCTTGGCCGGCGGGGATCTCGTCGGCGTGCTCGAGAAGGGGAAGAAGGATGCCGAGAAGGTCCGCGAGAAGCTCTCCGAATCGGGGATGACCGAAGACCAGATCAAGGAGACGCTCCACGCCATCGAGCCGACGCGCCTCGCCCACCGCTACCGCCCCGACCGCACCTGGATCTTCTCCGGGAAGTACGACGACGTCGTCCCGCTCGCCCATTGCCAGCTCCTCGCCGACGCCGGGAATCTCCCTCCGGATCACCATGTGCAGATGGAGGCCAACCACTATTCCGGGATCATTTTCCTGCCGATGGTGATGGCGAGAATCGCCGGAGAGATCCACGGCCGCACGCCGGCCCCGCCGGCTCCCGCTCCCCCGGCCACGACCGCTCGTTGACACACGCCGAGAACGGGGATACTGAGGAGTGTCGGCCAACCGGCGCCGCCCTGCCCCTGCCCTCCCCGCACCGAGAGCCACCGTGACCGCAGAGAGCCCGAACCCGTCCACCGATCTCTTCGGCGACCGCCGTACCGTCGAGCAGGTCGAGGAGGGGAACGAACTGGCCCCGAAGTTCGACGCCCAGGGGCTGATCCCCTGCGTGACCACCGACTTCACCTCGGGCGAGGTGCTGATGATGGGGATGATGAACCGGGAAGCGCTCGCCCGCACGATTCAAACCGGCGAGGCCCACTACTGGAGCCGCAGCCGCCAGCAGCTATGGCACAAGGGGGCGACCAGCGGCCTGGTGCAGAAGGTCGTGGAGATGCGGATCGACGACGATCAGGACTGCGTCTGGCTGCGCGTCGCGATTCCTGGTGGCGCCAGCTGCCACGTCGGCTACCGCTCCTGCTTCTATCGCAAGGTGCCGGTCGGCACGGAGCGGGGAGCGGGAGCGACACTCGAATTCATGGAACATGAAAAGGCCTTTGATCCGAAGGCGGTCTACGGCGACGCACCAAACCCGACGCAGCTGTGACGGCCACGGCATCTCTTCAGGAAAGACCCATGGAATCTGGAGCGGAAGACGTTGCGATCTACATCTCGACGACGAAAAGCGATTACCGGCTCGGTAAGGCATTCGTCGAAAGTATTGAGCAGTTCGCCGACCGCCCGTTGATCTACATCCTCCCCGACGACGACTACCCTTCCGATCGGATGTTCGGACATCCCGTGTGGAAGCCGCGCGATCCTCGGATTCTGGCTCTCGATCGGTACTACAAGAAGCTGCGGGTCTTCTGGGGGCCGGCCGAGCGGTTCGTGTATGTCGATGCCGATCAGATCGTCCTCCGCGACCTCCGTCCATTCCTTGACCATCTGCGCACGCGGGACACTCCTTTTTTCATGGCATCTTGGGCCTCCCGGCTCTATCCGGGGTGGCTTGCGGGCGACAGCGAGGCCCGCCGGAGATGGGCCGCCGGCTGGGTCGGCCCCACCGATCAACTCGCCCAGTTCGAGCCGGCATTCGATCCGACTGCAGCGTATCCCTTCGCCAGCGGCAACTGGGCCGCCTCGAGGAACGTTTTTGACCAAACAGTGCTCCTGGACGAATTCGCCCGGGCCTTGGAGTTCCACGCGCGTTCGGGGCGGCCCGAGCCCATGTCGATATCCCGCGAAGCCGTGTTCAACGGCGATCAGGGTTTTCTCAACTACATGGTCTGGAAGCACGGCGTTGCGGTCGATTGGATCCCCGACTTCTTCTGGTGGGGAGGCCTTCCGGAAAGCGAATGGACATGCAAGCAAACGCCGAGCCCATACACCGGACTCTTCATCCATTGGGGCGGGTGCCCCCGCCCTGGCCCGGTCCCGATCCCCTGGTCGACGGTGCCTCTGGCAGCCCGATGGCGTCAGCTCTACTACACCTACTGCCGCAAGCACGGCGACTGGATCGGTTGCGCGAAGGACAGCGCCGACTTTCTCGCGCTCCTGGGCTATCAAAGTCTCAGCAGGCTGAAAAGACGCCTTTTTTGAAGCATCCGGCGGTCAGACCGACTGGGTCCATACCGTCAGACAAGGGAGTCGAGATCCCCGCAAACAGCGAGAATGTCGCTGGGGAGAAGGGCAACACGGTATCGGTATCCAACGAGGAGCGAGACGGCTGCCTCTCTCTGTGCTGCATCGAGATGGGAGTGCTCGAGGAACACCACGGCGGGACGCACTCGCTCGAAGGGAAACACGCGGAGCAGTTCATAATCGTACCCCTCGGCATCGATCATCAGGAGGTCGAGCGACTTGAAACCCTGCTGATCGAGGAGCGATGCGATCGTGGCCCCGTCCACCAAGGATTCGACGACACGATCCTCTAGGCCCGGAAACTCGCGACTGAACTTGAGGATCGACTGCTTGTTGAGGGACGCCACCCCCAGCACCCAGTCGGGAAACAGTCCGTCACGATTATCGACGTGGAAGAAGGGCACCTTCTCACCGGACTTTGTGATGGCGGCGTGGACGATGTGAATCCGTTCGTCGCTGCCATATTTCCCGGTGAGACGTGCAATGGCAACGGGCTGGGCGTCGACAAGAATGCCGCGATAGTCGGGGAACTTTCTGGCCATGGCCACCGGCTCGAAATGGCCTTTGAGTTCGAGCGCCCCGATCTGCAGAAACCGAAACACGGAATCCTCGCTCGTCGCCTGCAAGCGCAGGGCACCGATGGCATGCATCAGCGAGATTCGGAGTTCCTTCGACGGATCGGCTTGAACTGCCTTCGGCCACCGCACGGCTCGGTAGCCAACCGTGGCCAACACCCGGTTGGTCATTTCGACGAGGAAGCCCTTCATCTCTCAAGCCTCATACTTCTCAGAATCGTTGATCGCCGAAAGGTTCGGCGTTGAAACCGATTGGCCGTCATGGTCACCCGAAGCAGGCCGGTGCCCCTCAGGAAGTCACCATCCGGCCTGAGCGAGCCGACCCCTCCGAGATCCCAAGAAACTACCACACCCGAGAGCATCGAGAAATGAGCATCCGACAGAGGTAGCCGTTGTCCGGGCACGGTGGTTGGAGTCAAAGGGACGATCGTTTGCCACCGCCGGCGATCACGAGCCGCTCCCTGTTAAGCCGGCTCCTCGTGCCCCCGACTCACCTCCCGTAGTAGCTCCACGCATACTCCAGCGACGTCTCCGCGCCGGGCTCGAGTCGCACCTGCCAGCGGATCCGCGCCGCGCCGTTGAACTGCCGCCACCACGGTGGCCAGTTAAACCAGCCGAATCCTCCTGGGCCGCCGCGCCCCGGGCCCGCCGGCCCGGCGGTCTGTCCAAGGAGGGAGAGATCCTCGAGAACGTTGACTCGCTCGATGACGCCGTCGTGATCGGCCGATTCGACAG
>CAMCCR010000344.1 GCA_945873085.1 Candidatus Kuenenia stuttgartensis
GTCGTGACCCTCGCCACCTGGCCCGATGTCGAGGCGATCGCCAAGGCGGGGCTCGTCAAGGCCGACTGGCAGCAGCGCTTCGACAATGCGTCGATCCCCTACCACTCGGTCGTCGTGTTTGTCGTCCGCAAAGGAAATCCGAAGGGGATCGCCGACTGGCCGGATCTCGATCGTGACGGCATCGAGATCATCACGCCGAATCCGAAGACGTCGGGCAACGGCAAGTACAGCTTTCTCGCCGCTTGGGGATCCGTCCTCGCGGCCGGTGGTTCGGCCGACGACGCAAGGGGCTTTGTCGAACGCCTCTACCGCCGCACGCCGGTTCTCGATACCGGCGCCCGAGCCGCCACCGCCACCTTCTCCCAGAAGGGGATCGGCGACGTCCATCTGACATTCGAGAACGAGGCCCATCTCGAGGTCGACGAATCGAAGGGCGCCCTCGAGATCGTCTACCCGAAACGTTCGATCCGCGTCGATCCGCCGGTAGCCGTCGTCGACGAGAACGTCGATCGGAAGTCGACCCGCCATGCCGCCGAGGCCTATCTCGGATTTCTCTACTCACCGGAAGGGAAGGCGATCGTCGCCAAACACCACTACCGGCCGTGGACCGCCGATGCCAAGGGGCCGCCGGATGGATTTCCACAGATCGAGACCTTCGACATCACCTTCGCTGCCGGTTCGTGGGACGACGCGATGAAGAGCCTCTTCGGCGAGGGGGGGGAGTTTGACAAGATCTACCAACCGGCCGGGGCCTCGAACTGAGCCCACCGGCTCCGTGCCGCCCCCCGTCCTTCCCCCGCAACCGATCGACACCGTCCGATGAACAAGAATCTACCCAAGTCGAGCCCGACCCGCCGCGTTCTTCAACGCACCGTCCTGCCCGGATTCGGCCTTAGCGCGGCGATCACGTCGCTGATGATCGTGGGCCTCGTCGTCATTCCCCTCGCGGTGCTCATCCTCCGGGCGGCGTCACTCGGCCCGGCCGGTTTCCTCGCGGCAGCGTGGACACCACGGGCCCGGGCGGCCTATGCGGTGTCGCTCGGGGCGTCGCTTGCCGCCGCCGTCATCAGCTCGCTCCTCGGGCTCCTCGTCGCCTGGGTGCTCGTCCGTCTGGAGTTTCCGGGACGGCGGATCCTCGACGCCCTCGTCGACGTCCCCTTGGCCCTCCCCACGGCGGTGGCGGGCCTCGTCTATTCGACGCTCTACGTCGAGAAGGGCTGGCTCGGGCAAATCCTCGTGCCAGTGGGGATCAAGGGCGCCTACTCGCGACTCGGCATCGTGCTGGTGCTCGTATTCGTCAGCCTGCCGTTCGCGATCCGGGTCGTTCAGCCGGTCATCGAGAGCCTCGACAAAGACACCGAGGAGGCCGCCCGCCTCCTCGGCGCGAGCAAATCTCAGACGTTCCTCCGCGTCGTGCTCCCCGGCATCCTGCCCGCCGTGGTCACCGGCTTCGCCCTGGCCCTGGCGCGGGCCCTCGGCGAGTACGGCTCGGTCGTCTTCATCTCCGGCAACATGCCGTTCAAGACGGAGATCGCCCCGGTGCTGATCGTCTCCCGCCTCGAGGAGTTCGCCTACGCCGAGGCGACGGCGATCGCCGTCGTCCTCCTCGGCATGTCGCTGTCGATGCTCATCGTCGTCAACGTCCTCCAGCAGCGCCTGGCCCGCAACGCCCAGTGACAGGCCCCACCGCGATGACCTCCAAACCCCGCGACGCCGCCACCGCCACAAGCCCGCTCGGCCTGCTCCTCATCACGGGTGCGGTGGCGACCGTCGGCCTGCTCATCGTCGCGCCGCTGGCGAGTGTGTTTGTCGATGCCTTCTCCAATGGCCCACAGGCGTGGTGGGAGGCACTGGCCCACGACCCCGACACGCGGCACGCCATCTGGCTGTCGCTCACCGTCGCCCCCATCGCCGTGCTCATCAACACGATCTTCGGCGTTGCAGCGGCCTGGCTCGTCGCCCGCTTCCGCTTTCCGGGGCGATCGCTGCTGGTGTCGCTGTTCGACGTCCCCTTCTCCGTCTCCCCGGTGGTCGCCGGCCTGGCGCTGGTGCTGATCTTCGGCCGGCAGGGGCTCCTCGGGCCGACCCTCGCCTCGCTGGCGGTGAAGGTGATCTTCGCTTGGCCGGGGCTCGTCCTCGCGACGACGTTTGTGACCTTGCCGTTGGTGGTGCGGGAATTGATCCCGGTGATGGAGGCGATCGGGCCGGAAGAGGAGATGGCGGCGGTCAGCCTGGGGGCCAACGGTTGGCAGGTGTTTTGGCGCGTGACGCTCCCCAACATCCGCTGGGCCCTGCTCCATGGTGTCGTCCTCGCCAACGCCCGCGCGATGGGGGAGTTTGGCGCGGTCTACGTCGTCAGTGGCCACATCGCCGGCGCCACCGACACGATGCCGCTGCGCGTCGAAAAGCTCTTTCAGGAATACCGCACGCCGGCCTCGATGGCGGTGGCCAGCGTGCTGGCGGCCCTGGCCCTGCTGACGCTCGTCGCCAAGGTGTTCATCGAGCGACAGTTGGAAACGGAATCGAAAGAACTCGAAGCGGCCCGGGCCCCCGGCGCCGACACCGACCCGACCACGGGAGGTCTTGGACCATGAGCATTCGCGTCGACGGCGTCTCCAAATCATTCGGCGCCTTCAAGGCGCTCGACAACGTCTCGCTCGACGTCCCCCAAGGGACGCTCCTGGCGCTCCTCGGGCCCTCGGGATCGGGGAAGACGACGCTCCTGCGGATCATCGCCGGGCTCGAGTGGCCCGACTCCGGCCGGATCGCGGAGGACGGTACCGACATCACCGACCGCCACGCCCGACAGCGGGAAGTGGGCTTCGTGTTCCAGCACTACGCCCTCTTCCGCCACATGAGCGTGTTTGAAAACATCGCCTTCGGGATGCGGGTGCGGAAAGCCCCGCAGGCCGAGGTCAAGGCCCGGGTCGACGAGCTGCTCCATCTGGTGCGTCTCGACAACCTCGGCTCACGGAAGCCCGCGCAGCTCTCCGGCGGCCAGCGCCAGCGGGTGGCCCTTGCCCGGGCGCTCGCGATCCGCCCGCGGATCCTCCTCCTCGACGAGCCGTTCGGGGCCCTCGACGCGAAGGTCCGCGTCGAGCTGCGGCAGTGGCTCCGCCGCCTCCACGACGAGATCGGCATGACGACCGTGTTCGTAACCCACGATCAGGAAGAGGCCTTCGAACTGGCCGACGAAGTCGTGGTGATGAACGAGGGCCACGTCGAGCAGCGCGGCAAGCCCGAAGAGGTCTTCGACAAGCCGGCCACGCCGTTCGTGATGGACTTCCTCGGCAATGTCAACGTCTACCACGGCCGGGTGGAGAACGGCCGGGCCTTCTGGCATGGCGTGCCGATCGACTATCCCGATTACCCCCATGCCCAGGC
>CAMCCR010000345.1 GCA_945873085.1 Candidatus Kuenenia stuttgartensis
TATCACGATCAGGATCGCGAACACGATCGCCCCGGTCCACCGCTCGCCGACGTAGGCACTGGCCAGCGCTCGCACCAGGCCGATGACGAGCCCGCCGAGGACGGCGCCGGGGATGCTGCCGATGCCGCCGAGCACCGCGGCGGTGAAGGCATAGAGGCCGTTTTGGAACCCCATCTGGAAGCCGATGGTGTTGATGTAGAGGCCGTAGATCACGCTCGCCGCCCCACCGAGGAAGCCACCGATGAAGAAGGTGGCGGCGATCACCCGATCGACGTCGACGCCGACGAGGGCCGCGGCCGTCGGATCCTGCGACACGGCCCGCATCGCCTTGCCGAGCTTCGTCCCCTTCACGAGCACCGAGAGGGCCACCATCAGCGGCCCGACGATGAGGACGACGAGGAGATCCTTCCAAGTGAACTGGAGGGCATCGTTGTGGAGGAGGTTGGTCGAGGGGAGGAGTTCGGGGAACGACTTGTCGGCCGGCCCGAGCCAGAACAGCCCGACGTTCATGAAGATGAACGACACGCCGATCGCCGACACCAGGGGGGCGAGCTTGGGGGCGTTGCGGAGCGGCTTGTAGACGATCCGATCGACCGCCACGTTGAGCAGCCCGCAGAACAGCCCGCAGAGGAGCACGAGCCCCCCGATCCCCACCCAGGTAGTGGCCGGCCCGGCCGCGGTCATGCCAAGGGCCCCGACGAGCGACAGCGCCAGACAGGCCCCGAGCATGATCAGATCGCCGTGGGCGAAATTGATCAGGCCGATGATCCCATAGACCATCGTGTACCCCAGCGCCACAAGCGCGATGAGCGCGCCGTTGGTGAGGCCGATGAGGCACTGTTGGAGGAGGAACTGAACGGACACGCGGAAGATTTCCGGAAAAGGATCGGACCGGTGGTCAGGGGGGCCCGCCTGAAGGGGCATCGTTCGGGGGCGGGACGGCCCCGGCCGGATTGGCGACGAGATCGGCCTCGTCGAGAACCTCCTCGAACTCGAATCGCCCCCCCTTCACAACGTTCACGGTGAGGGTGCGGAGGGTCGTGTCGCCATTCTCGTCGAAGCCCCAGTGGCCCAGGGCACCGTCGAAGTCACGGATCGCCAGTGCCGCGTCGCTGATCGCCCGGCGGTCCTTGCTGTCGGCGGTTGCGATGGCCTGGATGGCGACCCTGGCGGCCTCGTAACCATACACGGCGTAGGCCTCGGGAAGCTCCCCGTATTTCGCCCGGTAGCGTTCGACGAACTCACCCCCTTTGCCGGTGAGCTTCTCCGGCGGCAGCCCGCCGAAGGTGACGAAGCAGCGTCCCTCGAGATTCGTAGCCCCGGCCGAATCGATGAACACCTGCTCCATGCAGCCGTCGGGCACCATGAGATCCGCGTTGATGCCGGCCGCGGCCATGTCCTTGGCGAGTTGCCCGCCCTTGCTCTGTGTCGTGCCGCCGAAGTAGACGAGATCGGGCTTCTTCGCCTTGATGCTCGCCATCAACGACTTGAACTCCTGCGCCTTGGCATCGATCGAATCGTGCCCGAGGACCTCGATGCCGAGTTCCCGGCAGCGCTCGTCGAAGAGGTCGGCGATCCCTTTTCCGTAGACCTCGTTGTCGTCGAGGATGTAGACCTGCTTGACGTTCCGTCGGAACGCCCAGTCGGCTGCCATCGGCCCTTGGAGGTCGTCGGCGGGAACGACGCGGGCGTAGTTCCGCCGGCCGGTGGGCCGGTAGACCTCCGGCTCGCCCGGCACGCCGAGCCCCGGCTTCGTCAGCCCGACCGCGGTATTGGCCGGCGACACCATGAGCAGATCACCGAGATTGAGGATCGGCATCGACACCTTCGCAGCGCCCGAGTTGAACGTGCCGATGTAGGCACAGACATCCGGATCCTGGAGGGCGCGGCGGGCGTTGGCTGCCTCCGCCTCGCTCGTCCACTGCCCAGCGGCGGCGGTCGAGTCGTCGAGATCGAGATACTCGATGCGGAACCGGCCCACCTTCCCCCCCGCCTCGTCGATCGCCATGCGGATCCCGCGGACGAGCGTGTCGGACTGGTGCTTCGCCGACCCGGTTCGGGGCAGGCTGCTGACGATCTTCACCAGATTCGGATCGGCCGGACGGCAGCCGAACGAACCGAGGCTGACGACGAGCAGCGGCAGCAGTCCGGCGAGGCGGAGAAGGAGTCGGCGACCGGACCGGGAGGATGGAGTCATGCGACGAATGTAGAACCGACGTTTTCCGGCCGCAACGGGCCTCCCGCCAATCCCCTTCCCCGGATGGTCCGCTTCCAGGCCTTCATTGCCGCACCATCCGCCAGGCCCGATGGATCCGCTCATTGCGAAAATCCTCGGGGATCGTGCGGTTGGTGATCTCGCGGAAGGTGAAATCGGCCGCCAGCGTGGCCTCCGCCAGGTGGAAGCGGCGGAAGTTCGTGGAGAAATAAACGGTACCGCCTGGGGTGAGATTGCGGGCCACCAGGGCGAGGAGCTCGGCATGGTCGTGCTCCACATCCCACGGCGCCTCGCTCCGGGCCGAGCGGGAGAAGGTGGGGGGATCGACGACGACGAGGTCGAAAGGGGGCTCGCCGCGACGGGCCCGGTGTTCGAGGAAGGCGCGAGCATCGTCGCGCACGATCCGGTGGCGACCGGCATCCTTGAAGCCGTTGATGGCGAGGTTCGTGCGCGTCCAATCGAGGTAGGTGTTGGAGAGGTCGACGCTCACCGTGTCGGTCGCCCCTCCGGCCGCCGCGTACACCGAAAAACTCCCGGTGTAGGAAAAGAGATTGAGCATCCGCTTCCCGGCCGCTTCGTCTCTGACCATTCCCCGCGTAACGCGGTGATCGAGGAACAGCCCGGTGTCGAGGTAATCGGAGAGATTGACCTCGAACGACAGCCCCCCCTCCTTCACCTGGAGGAGCGCCTCGCGGCCATCGACCTTCTCGTACTGCCCCCCCTCGCGCTGCCGACGGCGGATTTTCATGAAGGTGCGGTCGTGGGAAACCCCGAGCTCCGCAGCGGCCGCCTCGATCATCCGATCGAGCCAGACTTCGTGCTCGATCTCGGTCCGATCGTGGGGGCGTTCGTATTCGGCGGCATGGAGCCAGCCGGCATACCAATCGATGACCAGCGGCACCTCGGGGATGTCACGGTCGTAGATCCGGAACGCATCGGTGCCGATGCGCCGCGCCCATTTGGAAAGATGCTTGAAGCGTTTGGAGAGTCGCCGACGGAAGTCGCCGATTTGGTCCTCGACGGGCCTGCCGCCACTCCGCAGCGGGCCCGCGGCGGCGCCCGCCGGCCGGAAGGACGGCAGATCGGGGGGCGGTGGGAGGGCAGAGTCGCCGGGGCCGTCGTCCAATGCGTCCGGTGCATGCAGTGCGTCCGG
>CAMCCR010000346.1 GCA_945873085.1 Candidatus Kuenenia stuttgartensis
ATCATCGGCTCCGCCCCGAGCTTCGGCGCCTGGGTCTCCTACGGCCTGGGGAAAGAGAACGACAATCTCCCTGGCTATGTCGTCCTCAACAACGATTGGGTTCCCAACGGCGGCCTGGAGAACTTCGGCAGCGCCTATCTCCCCGCCTCCCATCAGGCGACGCTGCTCCGGGCCGCCGGCACGCCGGTCGACAACATCGTCGCTGCCGATCCCGAGGCTCTCCAGCGTCGCAAGCTCGCCTTGCTTGAGTCCCAGGATCGACGCTTCGCCGCCGCCGCTTCCGACAGCACGGCGATCGAGGCCTTGATCGCCAACGACGAGACGGCCTTTCGGATGCAGGCCACCGTCCCCGACGTCGTCGACATCAGTCGCGAGCCAGAGTACATCCGCCGGCTCTACGGCCTCGACTCCGCCGACGAGCACCAGCGGCTCTACGCCACCCAGGCCCTCCGGGCCCGCCGGCTCATCGAGAGCGGCGTCCGGTTCGTCGAGATCACCTGCCCGAGCTTCGACGGCAACAATTCCCCCTGGGATCAGCATGGCCAGATCGTCCAAAACCATGCCAAGAACGCCACCGTCACCGAGCAATCGGTGGCAGCCCTGATCGTCGATCTCAAGGCCCGCGGCCTCCTCGACGAGACGATTGTCATCTGGGCCGGCGAGATGGGGCGCACGCCCCACACTCCGGCCGTGACGCCCGGCTGCGGCCGCGACCACCATGTCGATGGCTATTCGATCTTCCTCGCCGGCGGCGGCTTCCGTGGCGGGATGGCCTACGGCGAAACCGACGACTTCGGCAATTCCGTCGTCGCCGGAGCCGTCGACATCCACGACATCCACGCCACGATCCTCCACCAGCTCGGCGTCGATCACGAGCGGCTCACCTTCCGTCACGGCGGCCGGGACCACCGGCTCACCGACGTCCATGGCCGGGTGATTCGCGACCTCCTCGGCTAACCCCCAAGAGCCCCGCCGCGGAAATTACTCGAGGATCGTGACGGCATCGGCTGGGCCGCCGAACATCGCCGGGAGGGGCATGTCACGGAAGTTCACGCCGTCACCGGCGCCGTAGCGGATCTGAAAGCGGTCGAGCGGGATCTCGGCAGGTGTCCCCCGCCGCGCGAGCGTCGCCTTCGTTTTCCCCCATCCCCGCTTCGCCTCGTTCCCGGTCACCTCGAGGGCGAGCGTGCCGGCGCGATGAGGCGTGGCGAGCATCGGCGGCACTTCGACAACGACCCCGCCGGGAATCCCACGCACTGTAAGCTCCCGACCCTCGAACCAGCCCCGGATCCCCTCCGCACGCAGCCCGTCGCCGCGCAGAAAGACGAAACATCCGTCGTGCGACGCACTCGCATCGGGCACGATCACCCCCCGGCACCAGAGCGGCTTTTCTCCGCTCGCAAAGCGGGCGAGGATCGCCTCGGTGCTCGGGAATGATCCGCCGCCGTGCCGCACCGACACCCAGCGAAGTGAGGGATCGTGGGGATCACGGTCGTCGAGGCGCGCCGGCGGCTCGAGCCCGGCGGCGACATGGACGGCATTCACGAGCACGCGCACCACCTCTGGCTTGGCGAGGTCTTCGGCATGGCCGATCGAGGTATAGATCGAGCGGCCACCGTCGGGCCGAATAAAGTCGGTGAGCACCGGCTGCGCCGGCTCCCCCGGCACCTCGCCGACGGCAAGGACTCGCGTCTGTGGGGATGTTGCCGCGATTCGATACAGCGAGCCTGTCTGCTCAATCGCCCCCTCGGCGGGGATGCCGGTGAGGAGCAGATCTCCGCCAGCTCCGGCGGCGATCTTCACGATCGAGCGGATCTCATTGCCGAAGTGGCCGCTGTATTCAATGCCGAACACGTCGCGGTCGAACTCCCCCCACGTCTCGCGGCCGTCAATCGCCTCCTTCGGCTCCCAGGCATGGCTCGCGGTGCGGATCCCGATCACCGGTTTCCCTGCCGCGAGAAACGCCTTCAGCGCGGCCATCTCGGCCGGGCGGAGCCCCCGCCGCCGCGCTGAGAGGATAAGGACGTCGGCGTCGGCGAGTCGGGTGAGGCCGGGAATCGAGTTTGGATCGTCGGCCGCGACGTGGTGTTCCACGACCCGAAACGACTGCCCGAGATGGCGATGGGCGAAGGCGGAGAGCGTGCGATGTGAGTCGTATTCCTCTTCGGCGATCGAGAGCGCCACCGTCGGCCGCGTGTCGCGCGGCGAGCGGAACGGGCTGCCGTCCCCAATCACCTCAACGCTCGCGATCGTCGGGCAGACGTGCCGCTCGACGTGGTCGATCATCCGGTCGGTGCCGGTGAAGTGGCTCACCCACGGCCACTGGGCGGGGTCGTACATCGTGTCGGTGAGGTCGCGGACGAGGACAACGTCGCGCCCCGATTCACCGATCCGGCGCAGCCCGAACGGCCGGCCGAGGACGCACATGTTGAGATGGACGCCGACGAGCATGACGTGCCTGATGCCGCGGGCCGCGAGCACCCTGGCCACCTCGGCGCCGTTGTCGCTCATGAAGTCCGCGGCAGCGTCGATCGGCACAAGCGGCGACTGCATCTTCCAGGGCATCTTCGGGTTGCGCCCCATCCGCTCGAGTTCAGCGGCCCAGGCGGCATGCTCGGCCGGCTCGTCATCCTCACCACCGAGTGATTGATCGAGTGGGTATTCGGCGAGGAACTCAAGCCCGACCCCGGAGCACCACGCCCCCTTCGCGGCCGGTGGCGGCTCGAAACCGGCCGGCAGGCTACGGTCCACCAGATCGAGGACGCGGTCCCGCGCTGGGTGACTCGCATACGCTGGCATGCAGTCGCTCGGGGCATGGATCACGGTGCCCCCGGCTGCCCGGACGGTGTCGCAGAGCTTTGCGATCCGCGGGGCAAACTCCTCGAGCCGCTCGACGGCCCGACGGCAGTGATGGAGATCCCAGACGTCGCAGACAATGACGGCCGTCTCCGACGCCTTCCAGGCTGCGGGAGACTCGATCGAGCGCCAAAACGCCCGATCCTCCGCTCCCGGCTGTTGCCGTCGCAGCGTCAGTTCATATACCCCCTCGGCATTCGGGGCCGCCGCACCGACGAGCATCGACGTCGCCATGAAGCCTCCACCGATCAACCCGAACAGCACCACAAGCACAGCATTCGCACGTTTCATCGCCATCGCCCTCCCCAATCAGCCCCCGCTCCGGACTTCCGATGGTTGCCCGCCACCGAACCGGCAGGATACCGTACGTCGGGGGAAAGGGGGCACGACCGGAGCCCGACGAGGGCCCTTCGCTCCCGCGAGATCCCATCGGATCCCATCGCCCCTACGCCGTTCCCCGAGGAGTTTCCCGATGCCCAAAGCCTCCCCCTCCGCCCACTCCAAGGCC
>CAMCCR010000347.1 GCA_945873085.1 Candidatus Kuenenia stuttgartensis
TCCCAGTAGCCCTGGCGGAGTTCCTCGCGTGTCATCTGCTTGGGAATGATGTTCAGGCTCGGATCGTCCAGCACGAGGCGCCCCTCGCGCTCGAGACGCTCGTAGAGGGGCGTCCGCGGGATCGCCTGGAGCATTCCCACCATCGCCAGCGTGATCCCGTTGTCCTGGATGAAGCGATACTGATCCTCGAAGATCTCTTTGTCGTCACTGTCGAAGCCGACAATGAAGCCGGCGTTGATGTCGATGCCGGCTGCTTGGATCCGGGCGAGCTTGGCCTCGAGCGAATCTCCCCGCACGTTCTGAAACTTCTTCGTCTCATGGAGCGACGCCATCCGCGGCGTCTCGATGCCGACGAAGACGCTGCGGAAGTTCGCCCGGTAGAGGAGATCGAGGAGCTCCTCGTCGTTGGCCAGATCGATGCTCGCCTCGGTCGTCAGTCGGAGCGGATAGTCATACTTCTCCATCCACGGCACGATCAACTCGAGGAGCGCCTTGGCCTTCTTCTTGTCGCCAATGAAGTTGTCATCGACGATGAAGGCGGAGTGGAAGCCGGCCCGGCGGAGATCGTCGAGCTCGGCGATCAACTGCTCAGGCTTCTTCACCCGCGGCTTGCGGCCGTAGATCACGATGATGTCGCAGAACTCGCACTGGAATGGGCACCCGCGCGAATACTGCACGGCGGCCGACGCGTAGCGATCGACTTTCAAGAGGTCGAAGCGCGGCCGGGTCACCGTCGTCATGTCGGTCGGCTTCTCCTGCTCGTAGCGGGTCACCGTCTGGATGCCGTGGGCGACGTCGTGGAGGAAGCCCGGCCAAGTCGTCTCCGCCTCGCCGATGAACCTGACGTCGCACAGGTCGGCAAAGAACGCCTCGTCGACCGAGACCAGAGGCCCGCCGACGACCGTCATCGGGGGGAGCGGGGCGAGCCGCTCGAAGATCTCCCGCATCCGATCCTTCTGGACGATCATCCCCGTCACGCCAACGATGTCGAAACGGGCCATCGCCTCCCAGTCGATCTCCTCGACGTTCTCGTCGACGAGGACGACGTCGTGATCGCCGCACATCCCGGCCAACGCCGACAGCGCGCCCGAGATCATCGTGCTCCGCTTGTTGCCCGGGTACATCGGGAGGGCGAAATCGAAGCCCCAATACGAGGGCTCGAAGCGGGGATTGATGAGGCAGATCGAAAGCTTGCGGCCGGTGGCAACGGAGACCGATGCGACCCCACAGTCAGCTTCGATCACGGGGAGAGAATCGGCCAGCGTCACAGACATGATGCGCTCCTGGTCCTGAGGGGACACTCCGGAGTGCTCATTCCGGCGCGTGAAGGGAGAGCGTAGGGAATCTTCCCCAGAGCCCCTAGGCCATTAATGGGCTGTCACCTGCGGAAAAGCCGGAAAATCCAGGCCCCCGACGGGCCCAGGGGCCGGATCGAACGATTCCGGGTCGACGGCCAGGTGCGTTATTCTTGACCTCGGCAACGGCCCCGACAGCGGCCCCGGCAAGGGCTTTGTTCGGCTCGAAGCCGTCTGCTTCCACAGCCCGCCTCTGGAGTTCGCCATGCGTCCCGGTCTCTCTTCCCTCCTGATCATGGTGATGGTGATGGGATCGTTGTTCCTGGCCACCGGCGCCTCCTCCACGGCCGCCGAGTTAGCGGCGAAGCGTCGCATGGAAATCGAGGACCTGTTCCGTTTTCTTCGGGTTGCCGATCCGCAGATCTCCCCCGACGGGAAACAGGTCGTCTGGCAGGTGACGACGGTCAACCCGGAGGCCAATGGCAGTGCCACGGGATTGTGGATCGCCCCGGCCGACGGCTCGGCCCCACCCCGGGCACTGACGGTCACCGAAGGGAAGACGAGCGATTCCCACCCACGTTGGTCGCCCGACGGGTCAACGATTCTCTTCCAGTCCAACCGCACCGGTTCCTCGCAGCTCCATGTCGTGCCTGCAGCGGGCGGCGCCCCCGTACGCCTCACGAACATCGCCACCGGCGCCGAGGCCGCCGCCTGGAGCCCTGACGGCAGCCGGATCGTCTTCGTGTCGGCCGTCCATCCCGAATACAGCACGCTCCCCTTCGCCGAGAGCGACCGTCTCAACGCGGAACGGGAGAAGGCGATCGCCGAGGATCCGGTGAAGGCGCGGGTTTTCACCCGTCTCTTCTACCGCCATTGGGACGAGTATGTCGGCGACAAGCGCCGCCATCTGTTCGTCATCGATGCAACCGGCGGCGGCTGCCGCGACATCACCCCCGGCGACCGCGACGCCGCACCGACAAGCAAGACCTTTTCCGTCGCCGAGGATCACACCTTCACCCCCGACTCCCGGCATGTCGTGTTCACGGCCGTGCCGGCGGAGGGGGAGGCCTGGAGTACCGACCACGATCTGTGCCGCGTGGCCATCGACGAGCCGTCGGCGGAATGGGAGAGCCTCACCGCCACCAACAAGGCCGCCGACAGCGGGCCACGGTTCAGCCCCGACGGCAAACAGATCGCCTGGCGGGCCCAGTCCCGGCCCGGCTATGAGGCCGACAAGTGGGACGTTCTCGTCTCCGACGTGAAGCCCGACGGCACGCTCGTCGGCAGCCCGAGAAACCTCACCGCCAAGGCGGATGTCTCCGTCGGCGAGATCGCTTGGCTCGAGGATGCCGATTTCAAGCCCTACGTCGCCTTCCTTTACGAGGAGAAGGCTTCGAGCTTCCTCGGCAAGGCGTTCCTCGATTCCCGGGGCGTGCAGTTCGACCGCTTCTGGCCCGGCGCGCTCACCGGAATCTCGACAAGCGGACACGCCGCCGCCTTCCAGGTGGTGCGGATGGACAGCCCGGCGGAAGTGTTTGTGGTCGATACGGTCGACGCCGGGGGCCGCGGCACCTCGGCGCGCATCCCGGTGAGCCGAGCCAACGAACGGCTCCTCGCCGGCCTCGATCTCCCTCGCCCCCGCTCGGTGAACGTGCCGGTGGAAGGGGGCGTGGAGATGCAGATGTGGATCCTCGAGCCGCCGGGATTCGACGCCGCGAAGAAGTGGCCCGTGGTCTATCTCGTGCACGGTGGGCCGCAGGGCGCCTGGGAGGACGGCTGGAGCTACCGTTGGAACCCGGAGCTGTGGGCCGCCCGCGGCTACGTCGTCGTCATGCCCAACCCGCGCGGATCGACCGGCTTCGGCCAGGCCTTCGTCGACGAGATCACCGGAGACTGGGGGGGGAAGTGCTACCGCGACCTCGTCGCCGGCCTCGATGCCACAGTGAAGCTCACCTTTGTCGATGCCGACAGAATCGCCACGGCCGGGGCGAGCTTCGGCGGATACATGATGAACTGGTTTGCCGTCAACGACATCGCGCCCCGCTTCCGCTGCCTCGTCAACCAC
>CAMCCR010000348.1 GCA_945873085.1 Candidatus Kuenenia stuttgartensis
GCCGGAGTGCGACGGGTTTATCGACGTGGACGAGATCCCGCCGTGGGGCACCTGGATTGTCTGGGTCGGCGAGATGCTCTTGTCGTGGGTGCCGGCTTCGATGGTCGCGGGCGCGGACTCGGCCATCCGGTGCAACCCGGAGGAGAGCATCCGGTGGGCATCGGAGCAACCCGAGCCGATCATCCAAGAGTTGCGCAAGTTGGCGGTACTGAGGTAGGGCACGCCGAACCAATCGCTGCTGCAGACGGCGGAAGCGAGTAGTCTGATCGAGGTTCAAGGCTCAAGTGGCCGCAGTTGCTGAACTCGGGCCGTTTGGCGAGGGAGGTTTTCGCGTGGCGAAGAAGAAGTCAGCGAGGTCGACGGAGCGAACGGATGGAGCACCGGTCCTGCTCTCGGGTGGCAATCCGCAGATCGCGCTGGGCTACGGCGACGATCCCGTGCAGGCGTACATCGCAGCCATGCCGGGCTGGAAGAGCGACGTCGGTCGCCGCCTCGACGCGATCATTTCGCGCGTTGTGCCCGACGTGCGGAAGGCGGTCAAGTGGAACTCGCCGCTGTACGGTGTCGGGGAGCATGTCTACTTCTTGGGTTACCACTGCCTGACGAAGTACGTGAAGGTGGCGTTCTTCCGGGGCGCGGACCTCGAGCCCGTCCCTCCCGGCGAGTCGAAGCAGAAGGACGTGCGCTACCTCGACATCGACGAGGGCAGCCCGCTCGACGAAGCGCAGTTCGGCGAATGGGTGCTGCAAGCCAGCCGGTTGCCCGGCGAACGCCTGTAGCGGCGAAGGCCGGCCGTACCACGCGCTGCGGCAGACGGCAGGGCCGGGTACTCGGATTGAGGGTCATTGCTCCAGCGGCCCCCCGGCTGATCAGCTTTACGTTCGGCAGCGGATCTCGGAGGGCGGATTTTCTGGTGACATCGACACAAAGACTGGCGACAATCGAGTCGTCATTCTGAGAGCCTGGCGCTCGCCGTGTATGACGGTGAGACCTTCATCTCGTGGGAGCATAAACGGAGCCAGAAAGATGAGAACGCTCGCGGGAATACTCGCATGCATCGCCACCATGGCAAGCCTCGCAACCGCGCAAGACACGGCCTCCCGGTCAGGCGTCGTCGATCCAGTCGTCGCCGCTGAGAAAAGCCCGTCCGCAACGCTCGAGGGAAGCCGAGCCGGTGAGGAGCGTGTGTTCGAGATCGCGCCCGGCGTGAAAATGCTTTTCTGCTGGTGCCCACCCGGTGAGTTTCTCATGGGGAGCCCGCCATCCGAGAAGGGGAGGGACAACAGAGAAGATCAGGCCAAAGTCACCCTGAGCAAAGGCTTTTGGATCTCACAAACCGAGGTGACCCAGTCACAGTGGGCGGCGGTGATGGGAAGCAATCCACTGGATGGCATAGGCCCCTACGGCAAGCCTCATCCCGAGAAAAACAGAGGTCCCAATCTCCCCGTTGTGGGCGTCAGTTGGGAAGACGCCCAAGTGTTTATGGACAAGGTCAATGCCGCGCTCGGGAACGAGGATGGCGGAAAGATGTCCTTGCCGACCGAAGCGCAGTATGAATACGCGGCGCGAGCGGGTGAGACAGGAATGTATCCCGGAGGCAGTCTTGATGAGGTGGCTTGGCACGATGGAAACAGCGGTGGTTATCCGAAGCCGGTCGGCACCAAGACCGCAAATGCCTGGGGGCTGCACGATATGAATGGGAGCGCCTGGGAGTGGGTTCAGGACTGCTACTCCCAGGAATTGCCGGGCGGAACGGATCCGATTGCGAAGGAAGGAGGTCTCGATCGGGTGATTCGGGGTGGCTGCTGGTTTAAGGAAGCCACGCGCTGCAGACTGGCGACCCGCAGCTATCGATGGCAGGGGGCTCGAGAATGCTTCAGTATCGGGGTCCGGATTGTCCGCAACAGCTGGCCGGTGGAGGTTTCGAAGCCAGCCATCGACCCCGCGATCAACGGTGGCAACGTCTCGAAGATCACCTATCAGGGCTCATCTTCCGAGCAGTCAATCGAGCAAACCGGCCCGAGGCTCTGGACGAGCGAGGAGCTGGTCTACAACGAGGTGAAGCGGAATGAGTGGAACGTGCACCTCCAACGGGCCACTGAAGAGGACGAGCGAGTGCAAATCGACCTCTCCCAACTGACGATTCATCGTCGCGGTCAGGGGCCTAAAGAGGTGCTCCCAATCTTGAGCGCGACAAGCCAACTTTCCGCCGCTGCCGAGGCGGCGATTGAGCAAGCTCGCCTGAGCAGTGCTGAATCCTCAGACGACCAGGCTGATCAGCAAATGACCAACAGCCTTGGCATGAAGCTCGTGCCGATCGCCAAGGGGAAATTGCAGATGGGCTCGCTGTTTCGAGAAGAGGGGTATCGGCTCGCGGAGCAACGGCATGAAGTCACGCTCACTCGCGACTATTATCTGGGCGCTTTTGAGGTCACTCAGGCCCAGTTTCTGAAGCTGATGGGCACAAATCCCAGCCAATTTCAAGGAGATCAGATCGATAACGCTGATAGCTCGAATCATCCCGTCGATCGGGTGTCGTGGGAGGATGCTGTCGAATTCTGCAACAGGCTTTCGGCGTTGCCCGAGGAGAAGGCGGCCGGTCGGGTGTATCGCTTGCCCACCGAGGCGGAGTGGGAGCACGCCTGCCGGGCGGGCAGTCACGCGCCGTTCAGTTTCGGAGGGCTTGAATTGTCCGATGACCACGCCTGGTTCGCATCGAATGGTCAAGGCAAATCACATCCGGTCGGGAAGAAGGATCCGAACGCGTGGGGGCTGCATGATATGCACGGAAATGTGATGGAGTGGTGCAGCGACTGGGCCGGTGATTACCCCGAGGGGGCGGTCAGCGATCCCACCGGGCCGAAGGAGGGCTCGAGCCGAATGATCCGTGGCGGCGCTTGGTTGACTCCGGCAATGTTGGGGCGGTCAGGGGACCGGGCGTTTCATTTTCCTCCGGAGACTCGCTCCGACTACGTTGGCTTCCGTGTGGCCCTGAGCTTCCCAGAAATCCCCTAGCGCCATCGATATGACTCTTCGGCAACTCATTCTCGCGGCGATCTTCGTGGTCTTGCTGCCGCCTTCGGGGGCGCTCTCCCAGGTGGTTCCTCCGCCGCTCATTGAGCCGGACGGGCCGCCACTGTTCGTTGTCACGGTGAACGGCAAGGACGGCTTCATCGATCGCGACGGGATGATCGTCATCGAGCCCGCCTTTGAGAAGGCGTATCCCTTCACGGATGGACTCGCCGCTGTTCGGAAGCAGGGAGCGTGGGGGTTCATCGACACGCAAGGACGCGTGGTCATTGAGCC
>CAMCCR010000349.1 GCA_945873085.1 Candidatus Kuenenia stuttgartensis
AACTCCGCGCGGATGATCTCCACCCCCTTCCGCGTCGCCGTCGCCGTCACCCGGTTTCCCTCGACGGTGAAGGCAATGGCGGCGAGCTTCTTCGGCCAGCCCCAGATCTCTCGGCCGCCGGCGATCGCCGTGTCATCGTCGAGGTAGAGATGCGTGCAGTAAATCCCTCGCTTGCCGTCGTGCTCGACGGGTACACCCAGGCCGTATTCCAGATAATCAAGCTTGAACGGCTCGACCGCATGCATGTTGCAGAGCCACATCATCACGACCCCGTCCGCATTGGGCACCAGCGGCGGCGGCACGAGTCGCTTCACCACCTCCGGATCGCTGCGGAGCGTGAGCACGAGGAGGCGGCAGTCGCGGTAGCGCCACGGCGGCGGCGGATAGGCCGGGCCCACGGCAGGCATCGAATACGGGAAAGAGGGAAGGTCGGCTGCGACCGCGACCGATCCCAGGGCGAGGAGTGGAGCCAACAGGAGGCACCAATGCGTGTTTTTCATGGCATGGAAGGCCCGGAACAAGAAGTCGCCCAGGGCCACCGGCGGCTCCGGATGGAGATGACTACAGGCACTTGAGAAACTCGAGCAGGTCGAGCCGCTCGTCCTCCGAAAGGCCATCGCCGTAGGTGTGGCCCGTGTTGAGCATACCGGTGTAGAGCTCCGGCTTCGTGGCATCGACCTTGACGTTTTTCACGCCGGCGAGCGCCTGGCGGAGGGCCTCCCAATCCTCCGCCGACCGCCAGTCGGGATCGAAGATGCGGATGTAGGGATCATGGGCCATGAGCTCGAGCACTTCGTCGTGGCTCTTCGCCGATTGATCGACGTATTTCCAGCCGATCTTCTCCTGATCGTAGTTCCGCGGATCGGTGCTGCTGGGGCGCATCGAATACTTCCGCGGCCTCGCCGACGACTTGAGGAGGTCGTAGACGGTCGGTACGGAGGCATTGTGGAGATACGGCCCCCGCGCCCAGATCCCCACCAGCGGCGGCGCCACGTACTGGTGCGTCACCTCGACCGACCCGCTGAGAAACTTCTTCTTCTCCTCGACATCGAGGTCCCACAACCCGAGGATCCGCAGCGGGTCGGTGCCGAGCTCGTCCTGGTCGACGAGGCGACCGGGATAGTCGACGAGCTCAAAGGCCTTCGGGCCTGTCTTGCGAAACTCGCCGTGGCAGCGGCTGCAGGTGTTGGCATAGATCGTCTGGCCGCTGTCGGCCCGGGCCTCGGTGACATCGGCGATGAAGGGGTAGCGGGGGGTCTTGAGCGAACCGAAGTAGGCCGGCACGCATTGCTTGAACGTCTCTCGGGCTTCGGCGAAATCGGCCCCCAGATGGTCGCGGCTGATCGCCATCGCGTAGGTGACATCGGCGACGTTGCCGGAGAAGCCGCCGTCGACATAGAGCCCCTGCCCTTCCGTGCCGTTGGTCTTGTAGCGGTAGTTTGTCCAGGGCTGGGGCTTGAGGAACGGGATCAGCGGCACCTTCGCCTCGAGCTTCTTCGTGTAGCTGCTGCCATGGTCGGCCATGAAGAACTTCTCGTACCGCAGGACGCTCGGCTTGACGCCGTCGGGACGGAGCACGGGGACGAGGATCCCGAAGAAGTCGGCGGAATCGGCAAAGAACCGGGGGAGATTCTTGGCAAACAGAAAACCACGGCTCGTGCCGCCGGTGGTGGCAACGTTTTGGTGGAAGCGCTCGAAGTCGAGGAAGGCGTTGGGGATCCCCTCGGCAAACTTCGGCTGCGGGTTGTGGGGATCGGGGTTGGTGAACAGCACCGTCGAATGACACAGCCGGCAGTTGGAAGACATCCCTGGTGCCGTGGACCCCACCACCGTTGCCTCCGTCCGCACAAGCCCCAGTGCCACCGTGTACTCCTGGCCGAAGTCTGGGGTGGTGGGATGGAGTCCGTAGCGGAGATCCATCTCTGCCCACCACGCCTTGCTGAACTCGTGCAAGGCCTCCATCCGAGCGCGCTCGGCCGGATCGTCCGCCTCCTCCGCCCACGATTCGTTGAGCGTCTCCAGGCCGTCGTAGTTCCACATCGGACGGGCGGAACGGAAACGGGAATCGATCTCCAATTTTCCGGCGGTCACGAGTTCCCCGGCGGTGATCAGCGTCTCCTCCTCCTCCTGCAACTGCCCCTGCAGTTGCGCGAGCACCGTCTCCCCATCCTTTCGCAGATGGACCGGGAGGCGGACACCGGGATTCTTCCGCAGCGAGGCGGCCGCCTCCGCGGAGAGCTCGCTAAGCCCGAGGAGATAGAGCGTGCCGTCGTGGCGAGCAAGCGCCGCCGCCGCCGCGTCAGACAGCGACGTGACGCCACGGAGACCGAGCGCGCCGCGCTGCGTCGACAGGGCCGCCGCGACGTCGTCGTCGATCTCAGTCAGCCCGTCGAGGCGAAGGAACGTGCCATGCTCGGCAAGCGCTGCGGCAGCCTGAGCGCTGATCGACGAGACGGCATTGAGACACAACACCCCTTGGTGGCGCCCGAGCGCGGCAGCCGCCGACTCCGAGAGCGTCTCGAGCCCTTGGAGGCCGAGATAGCCCTCGTGCTTGGCGAGAAGCTCCGCTTGCCGGTCTGAGAGCGCCTTCACCCCGCCGAGCCGCAGATACCCACGAAATCCCCCCATCCGCCCGGCGAGGTCGTCGGTGAGGCTCGTCAGCCCGTCGAGCTCAAGCGACCGGGGCCCGGTGAGCAACTCGCCGGCAACGTCGGCCGGGATGTCGGTCAGGCCGTTGAGCGAGAGACAGGCATCGGGACGGGTCAAGACGGCCGCCACGTCGACGGAGAGCGACGTGAGCCCATTGAGCTCGATCTCCTTGCCGGAGTCGCCAAGCACTTCGGCCACCCCGAGGCTGATGTCACGGAGGTGATTGAGCTCGATGTCGCCATCCACCGCGAGCAGTTCGCGGGCCTGTTCGATCGTGAACCCTGCGGGTGACGTGGGGGCTGGCTCGGCGCCATCCAGATGCCCGCCCAGGCGAGCGCAGCTGACCAGGAGCCCAACGAGGATGATCGTCTTGGGGAGCCGACGCATGGAAGGGGTTCCAGGGAGATGCATGGAGAAGCTCGGGTGTCGACGATCGGAGAAGAACGGATAGGATACTGTCTTCTCCGCGACGGGGCTCGGCGTCGGTTTGCAGCGACCTGCCCTGCCGCCGCAGAGGGCCCCGATAACGAGCGAGCCTGCGTGACCACGATCGCCCCAATCACCAACCGGCATCCTAACGCCGGGCCCCGGGGCGGTTTGCTCTGGGTCTCGGTCCATGCGGGAATTGTCTGGGGGGGCTTC
>CAMCCR010000350.1 GCA_945873085.1 Candidatus Kuenenia stuttgartensis
AGGCCGCGAGGGCGGCATCGAAGGAGTCGGGATCGTCGTCGATCGAGAGACGGTGGATGACCGGCGCGTCGTCGCGACCGGCGATCGCCGCGATGAACGCTTCGACCGACGGGGCGAGGTCGTGGCAGGGCACGCACCAGGTTGCCCCGAAGAGGAGGATATGCGTGCGGTCGGCGGGCAGGGACAGTTCCCCGGGCATGCCGTCGGCACCGCGGATGAGCGGTACGGAGGCGAGTTCGCGGCCGACGAGCGACGCGACTTTTCTGTCCGCGGCCGCACGCTCCCGGAAGCGTTGCCGCATGTTCGACTTTCCGCCGAGCACGAAAGCGAGGAGGTTGGCTTGCAGGCGATAGTCCTGCAGGATCTCCGGACAGGGCAGTTCCTTGCCGTCGGGACGAAGCGGACAGACCTCGAGCCGTTCGACCGCGGCAGCAGGATCACCGGTGGCGGCGTTCGCCGACAGCCTGGGCGCGACGCGGTAGAGCACCCTGCCGGCGATGCCCGCGCGCTCGTCCGGGGGAACTCCCGGGGCGTGATGGACCACGTCGTAGCGCACCTCGAGGAGGAGCCGCGCATCGTCCGGCAGGGGGAAAACCGACCTTGGCACATGGATCTGGCTCGACGGAACATCGGTCACCAAGCCACGATCCCCTGGACCGACCGCCTCGGTGTACGCGAGGTGTTCGCTGGTCAACGTCCGCCGTTCCTCCCCCGTCCGCTCGACGAACAGTTCCATGGTGCCGGTGACGCGGAGCGTGTCGTGCTCCCCCGTGACACCGGGTGAATCGATGACGAAAAAATTGGCTTCCACGTTGCACTCGATGGGGACGTCGAAGGCACTGCACGGCAGCCAGGTGGGATCCTTCCGCTTGTAACGCGCGAGAACGAGCATGTCGGGATCGAGGACGTCGTAACAACTCACCATGACGCCTCCCGGTGGCACCGAGGCCTCCGGGCGGGCATCCTCTGGAACGAGGCTGTCCGGCATGGGCCAGTCCGGGTATCTCGCCGCGAGCGCCGCGGTGATGTTCCGGCGATCGACGAAGGAGAAGCAGTTTCCCAGATTCACGAATGCCGCCACGGTGCGGACGGCATCCTCCTCCGAGAGTCCTCCCTGTTCGAGGGCTTCGATGAAACCGGAAGCGAACTGCTCCGGATACAGCCGCCGCTCGAGGGCGAACTCGGCGGCGATGAAGGCCTCGATCGCCTCCCGTACCGGGCTCGGCATGCCCGCGAGCCCGTTCCTGTCGAAGAGGTAGTCGCTCCGCTCCAAGGAACGGACGGTGTCGGTCGGTGGAGACGGTTCATCCTCCGCGTGCCCCGACCGGGGCATAACGAGCGATGTCCCGACGAGACAGGCGCCCGAAAGGACCGCCACCCCCCAGGACCACCGCCACCCGTCCTTACGAAAGCATCGCATCGGTTCCTCCCGATCATCGTGGTCCGACCACGCCGTCCACACCCCCTCTGGAAAGCGTACTCGGCCGCCTTCGGCCCAGGAAACCTCCGGAATCGGCCGGAAATAACCATTCGTTTTTGGACATCAGGCAATCAGACGCTGCCCCAGCCGCGGCCGGTCCTCTCCATTCACCTCCCCCAAGGAGATCCCACGTACCTTTGTCCACCGCCACCACTACCGACACTGGCCAGACCATCTCTCACCTGACCACTGTCTCCTCATCCACCACCCCCGCCACTCAGACCGAACGCTCCGCCGCCAGCAGGCTCCGCACCACTTTTGTCCCCGTCAGGCTCGCCTTCACGTGGCCGGGCGTCCGCAAGCCCCTGGCCCCTGAGCAGCGAACCCCGGCGGTGGGCACTTTATCCACAGCCTGCTCAGCATGCGTCGGGTTACCCGCGATTTCGGCTTTGCTTGGCCACGGAGGCTCACTATTCTCCCCACCCCTCCAGCCCCGAGCCCTCGAGCGAAAGTTCCCGGCCGTGCCGACGCGAGCGCCCAGTCGTGTGACCGCGTCCCTCGCGCTAGCGATGGGCCTCGTGGCCTGCGCGAGCGCCGCCGATGAGCCGTCGGCGCCGCGGGCCCCGGAGCGCGTGGCCCTACTGCCGCCGGTCGAGTTCAATCTCGAGGAGAATCTGTTCGCCGCGGAGCCGATCGCCGACGCCGATCCTGAGCCTGTGCCGGAGCTGCGACGCCGGCGGCGGTCGGGGGGCGGCCCATTCGGATCCGCGGCGCCTGTGTCAATCGGCGGTTTCTGGGCCCCGGCCACCGATGTCGTCAAGCAGCCGGCAACGCTCGGCATGAATGCCGAGTTTGCCCGCGTGGCCGCTCCGATCGTGCCCCCGAAGGAAGGGAGCCCGCTGTGGATCGGCATCGGCCGCTTCGGTCGCTTGGAGCTCTCCGGCGACGCGATCCTTCCCGACTCCGGCCAATCGGTGCCCGACCAACTGTGGATCGTCGAGACCGGCTTCACCCACATCCGGCCGCTCGACAGCGGCGGTACGCTCGGCGGCACCTTTCTCTTCGGCTCGGCGAGCGACCGCCCGTTCGCTGCCGGCCGCGACCTCACGCTCATGGCGGTCGCCTTCTGGAACACGCCGGCCAAGAACGACCGCGACGAGTGGAGCTTCAGCGTCTTCTTTTCGCCCACCAGCCAGCTCCCCTATCCCCTGCCGGGGATCGCCTATGGGTGGCGACCGAGTGAGACGTTTGAGGCCAAGCTCGGCCTGCCGGCGTCGCTCGAATGGCGACCGGACGACGCGTGGACGATCACGGCGGCGTATTTCCCCCTCGTGAATGCCAACATCGAGGCCCGCCGCCGGCTCGGTGATGACTGGGCGCTGATCGCGTTCTATCGGACCGACACACAGATCTTTTTTCTCGCCGATCGGATCATCGACGACGAACGGTTTTTCGTCTTCGACCAGCGTGCGGCAATCGGCATCGAGCGGACGCTCGGGGGCGGTTTCACGATCGAGGCGCTGGCCAGTTGGCTGTTCGACCGCGAGATCTTCCAGGGGGCAAGCTTCACCTCGGGCCGCACCGACGTCGTCGAGTTTGACCCGGGGCCGGCGCTGTCGCTGCAGCTGCTGTGGCGGCGGTAAGGGCGGGGCTCACGGCTGATCGCCTCGGAGAAAGCCTTCGAGACGGCCACGTCGGCGACCGGCAGGCTGATGGTGATCGACCGCGGCGCGGCGGGGCTCGTCGGGGACATTCCGCTCGATTCGATCATCGTCCGAGGGAAGTGCTCACGATGGCGACTTTGCCACGAGGGGAAAGGCCGCTGGATCACGAATGGAATCAAGACTCAAGTCGATGTCCAAAAGTGGCCA
>CAMCCR010000351.1 GCA_945873085.1 Candidatus Kuenenia stuttgartensis
GGAAGAAGCCAGCAGCCTCAGCCCGCCGGCGCGACGATCGCCGGGAACGCCCGCGGCAGCCAGGTGATCAGGTCGCGGGCGGTTAGCGACAACTCGCCGAGATCGGCGGCCGCCAAGTCTCCGGCTCGGCCGTGAACCCAGGCGGCGACACAGGCGGCTTCGAAGGGATCGAAGCGACGCGGCGCACCGGGGCCCGCCTGCGGCTGGCAGAAGAGGGCCGCGAGGATGCCGGTGAGGACATCGCCCGAGCCGCCGCTGGCCATGCCGGGATTGCCGGTGGTGTTGCGGGCCTGCCTGGAGCCGTCGGTGATCAGGGTGTCGGGGCCCTTGAGGAGGATCACGAGCCCACATTCGACGGCGAGGCTCCTGGCGGCCGCTTCAAGCACGCCGGCCGACGGCGGGGCGCCAGCCGTCGGCGGGGCGCCGGCCGCCGAGCCATCGGCAAGGAAGCGGCGCATCTCGCCGGCATGCGGGGTGAGGACGCGGGGGCCGGCATGGGCGGCGAGGGCCTCGGGGTCGAGGCGGGCGAGCCACCAGAGGGCGTCGGCGTCAAACACGGCCGGCCCTGGGAACTCCCGCCACAGCCGGCCGACGATCCCCTCGGTGGCTTCCGAGCGGCCGAGGCCAGGACCGACGGCGAGGGCGTCGGCCCGCCTGGCAAGGGCAGCGATCGGCTCGAGGGCGTCGTGGGCGAAGGTGCCGTCGGCACGGGCCGGGAGGGAGTGGGTCATGACGCAGGGGTCAAAGCCGGCGGCGATCGTCGCCACCCCTTCGGGAGCGGCCAGATCGACCAGGCCCGCCCCGCTGCGGAGGGCCGCCATCGCCGCCAGAGCCGGGGCCCCTGCCATCCCGGTCGCCCCGCCCACGACGAGCACCCGGCCATAGTCGCGTTTGCTCGAATCCCGCTGTCTGACGGCAAGTCTGGGGAGGTCGTTGGGGGGGGGAAGAGGAAGACTTGAGGCGGAGGGCATCGGGAGATCGGCTGGGAAGGGCCGCCGGAAGGGCAGAAGTCGAGTTGTCGGGGACGCAAAGCGGCCGCGATCTTGTTACCTTGACTGAAATCCCCGGCACGGGCTACCCTCGCCGCGAAATTCCCTGCGGATTCCGGAGTGCTCCGGTGCCGCGGAGGGTTCCCGGGCGGATGCCCCACCGGGGCACCGAACCGTTGCCAGCCACCAGACAGGCGAGCCTCATGAGCGCGGCACCCAAGCCCGACGACTTTTTCAACACCAAGCAGATCCGTCGGCTCATCTCGCTGATGGAGAAGCACGACCTCGCCGAGGTTGATCTCAAGAACGCCGACCAGCGTGTCCGCATCAAGCGCGGTGGTGAGGTCGTCGTGGGGCCATCGGCCGCGGCCCCCCGAGCGGCTGCCCCTGCCGCCGCCGCCCCGCCGGCCGTCGATTCCAAGATGGTCGTGATCACCAGCCCGATGGTGGGCACCTTCTACCGGGCCAGTGGTCCCGATTCCGCCGCCTTCATCAAGGTGGGCGACCGGATCGGACCGGAGAAGACCGTCTGCATCATCGAGGCGATGAAGGTCTTCAACGAAATCCCGGCCGGGGTTTCCGGGCAGGTGGTGGCGGTGCTCGTCGAGAACGGCCATCCGGTCGAGTTCGGCCAACCGCTGATCAAGGTCGATCCCGAGAAATGAGCCGGAGTCCGTACGGCCGGTTCCCCCGCCTGCCGCCGGCAGGCGCGGTGCGAGCCTGCCGGTGAATGGTCCGGTGTCCACCGATCGGGGCGGAGCGTATGTTCAAAAGGGTTTTGATTGCCAATCGCGGAGAAATCGCCCTCCGGGTGATCCGTGCCTGCCGTGAGATGGGTATCGAGACGGTCGCGATCTACAGCGAGGCCGACCGCGATGCCACCTACCTCCAACTCGCCGACGAGGCGATCTGTGTCGGCCCGGCGAAGGCCTCCGAGAGCTATCTCCGCATCGATCGGGTGATCAGCGCTGCTGAGATCGGCAACTGCCAGGCGATCCATCCGGGCTACGGATTTCTCTCCGAGAACTCCCACTTCGCGGAGGTTTGCCGGTCGTGCGACATCGGGTTCATCGGCCCGACCCCGGAGGCCATGGCCAAGGTTGGCGACAAAAACTCCGCCCGGGCCCTTGCCAGGGAGGCGGGTGTGCCGTGCGTGCCGGGGAGCGACGGGATCATCGCCAGCGAGGACGATGCCGTGCGGATCGCCCGGCAGATCGGCTTTCCGGTTCTCCTCAAGGCGACGGCCGGCGGCGGTGGCAAAGGGATGCGCGTCGCGGCCGACGACCAGGCGCTCTCTCCGGCCTGGCAGCAGGCCTCCGCCGAGGCGCTGGCGGCGTTCGGTAATGCCGGCATTTACATGGAGCGCTACATCGACCGGCCCCGGCATGTCGAGGTGCAGGTCCTTGGCGATACCCACGGCACGATGCTCCATCTGTGGGAGCGCGACTGCTCGACGCAGCGGCGCCACCAGAAGCTCATCGAGGAAAGCCCTTCCCCACGGCTCGCCCCGGAGACCCGCAAGGCGATGTGTGAGGCGGCGGTGCGGCTGTGCAAGACCGCCGGCTACCACTCCGCCGGTACCGTCGAGTTCATCGTTGATCAGGAAGGCAACTTCTACTTCATCGAGGTCAACGCCCGGATCCAGGTCGAGCACCCGGTGAGCGAAATGGTGACCGGCATCGACCTCGTGAAGGCCCAGATCCGCGTCGCCGCCGGCGAGAAACTGTGGATCGAGCAGAAAGAGATCGTCCCCCGCGGCCATGCCCTCGAGTGCCGCATCAATGCCGAGGATCCGGCCGCCAATTTCCGCCCCTGTCCCGGTCGGATCGAGCAGATCCATGCCCCCGGTGGCTTCGGGGTTCGGTGGGATTCGCATGCCGCGGCCGGCTACGTCGTCCCTCCCCATTACGACTCGCTCGTGGGGAAGCTCATCGTTCATCAGCCGACCCGCAAGGCAGCGATCGAGACGATGGTCAGGGCGCTTCAGGAACTGCGGGTCGCCGGGATCAAGACGACCGTGCCGCTCCACCTCGACATCCTCGCCTTGCCCGAATTCCACCGCGCCGAGATCGACACGAAGTTTGTCGAGCGGTGGCTGGCGGGGTGATTCAGGCGGCGGGCGGTCGAGGCCGTCCTCGTCGCTCGAGCCATCACCAGTTCGTGCCGGCCCGGCCCTCCTCTGCCCTGCTGATCCTCGCTTCCCCTCGCCTCCCCTCGCCTCCCCCCTGCCCCGGAGCTCTCCATGAGCGAATCGCTCTCCCGCCCGCCGAAGGCCTCCCACCATTTCCGCCGGG
>CAMCCR010000352.1 GCA_945873085.1 Candidatus Kuenenia stuttgartensis
GGGCAGGGCGTTGCCGATCCCGGTGATCGCGCCGACGGCGCCGCAGCGGACGAAGCCGTGGAAGACCTGCGTGTCGACGCCCACCATGAGGGCGAGGTCAGGATCACCCGAGGTGATGAACTCGGCGGCGTAGCTCAGCGACTCGGCGCCGCCAAACTCCTTAAACCCGACGAGGTTCTTGTGGTTCCGTCGCAGCTCAGCAAAGAGATCGGCGCGGGTCTGGAAGCCGTAGTAGGGGCTGTTGTAGATCACCGCGGGGAGATCGCCGCCGGCCGAAAGCACCTCTGCAAAGTGGGCTTTTTGAGCTGCAGCGGCGCTCCCGCGCGAGAGGAGGCGGGGAATGACCATCAGCCCCACGGCCCCCACCTTGCGGGCGTGGGCTGCATGGCCGGCAGCGATCCGCGGGTTTTGCGCACCGGTGCCGACGACGACCGGCACCCCCGCCTCGACGAGGAGGCGGACGCCCGTCTGCCGCTCCTCGTCGGTGAGCAGCGGCCAGTCGCCCATCGAGCCGCAGTAGACGACCGCGCTCATCCCCTCGGCGACGAGCCTCAGCGCGGTGCGGACGAGCTCCTCGTGGTCGAGGGAGCGATCGGGCCGGCAGGGGGTCATCAGCGCCGGCATGCAGCCGCGGAAGACGTCGGAACCGTGAGCCATGTCGATTCACCTCAGGGGTCGAGCCGCCCGCGCCGCTGGGCGTGACGGGAAGCGGCCCATGATAGCGATACGGCCGGTGTGACGGGGATCACGCCAGGATGGCGGAGCGTCAGTCGCGGAGCTTCTTCGACAGGCTCTCGCCGAGGCGGCGGACGGTGGTGCTGAAGTCGTCGCGGGCCAGGTGAGCCCGGATCACGCTGATCCCGGATGTGTCGGCCAGGGCTGCCGTCAGGGCCCGGTCGAAATCCCCCTCGGTGTGGGCCTCGTAGCCGGTGCCCCCGCCGAGCACCTCGGGGAGCTTTTCATAACGCCAGGGATTGATGTCGTTGAAGGGGCCGTCGAGGATCACCCGCTCGGTGCCGTAGCCGGCGTTGTCGAGGATGATGATCGTGGCGGAAAGCCGCCTGCCGACGAGCGACGAGAGCTCCATGCCGGTCATCTGGAAGGCGCCGTCGCCGACGAGGGTGACGATCTTCGAGTCGGGGCGGGCGCAGCGGCAGCCGAGCGTGGCCGGGACGCCGAAGCCCATCGAGGTGTAGTAGGCGGGGGAGACGTATTCGGTCTGGCCGCGGATCACCAGCTCACTCGAGGCAAAGAGGGAGTCGCCGACGTCGGCGATCACGATCGTGCCGTCTTCGATGCTCCCGTCGAGCCGATGGATGAGCCGGGAGATCGTCAGCGCCGCCTCGGCGCGGAGCTCGTAGGTGCCGGCGACCTTGGCCGGGCCAGGGGGAAGCACGCGGCGGGCGGCTTTGGGTTTCGCCGCAGCCAGCTCGCGGATGAAGTCCTCGAGGAGCACGCCGCGGAAGTGATGGTGGCTGATCCGCAGGTCTTCGCTCGTGGCGTGGATCGTCCGCCGCGGGTCGAGATTGGCGGTGAAGATGCCGAGATCGATGTCGGTGAGGATCGTGCCGAGGAGGATCCGGCAGTCGCTCGATTCGACAAACTCCGTCACCTCGCGGCGCCCCATCCCTCCTTCGTAGAGGCCGATGTAGAGCGGATGGACCTCACTGACGACGCTCTTGCCGAGGAGTGTCGAAGCAACCGCGATCCCTGCCGTCTCGGCCAGCGCGATCGTGTCGGCCTGGAGCCCGAAGCGCTGCAGCTCGACGCCGGCGATGATCACCGGCGCCTGCGCCTGCTCGATCCGCTCGACCGCCTCGCGGACCGCCTCGGCCAAGGCCGCCGGATCGCTTGCGCGCGGCGGGGCGGCATAGGGGCGGATCGAATCGGGCACAACGTCGACCATGTCACGCGGCAGTTCGATGTAGACAGGTCGCTTCTGCCGGAAGCAGACGTCGAGGACTCGGTCGATCTCGCGGAAGGCAGTGTCGGGATCGGTGATCTCGGCGCACGCCGCCGTCACCTTCTCGAAGACCTCGAACTGCGTCGACCACTCACGGACGCAGTGATGGAGGAGGGGGCGATCGCTCCGTTCGCTCAAGCCCGGGGCCCCGGAGATCACCACCACTGGGCTCTTCTCCGCCCAGGCGCCGGCGGTCGAATTGACCACCGAGAGCCCCCCCACGCCGTAGGTGACGCACAGCGCGCCGATGCCGTTGATTCGGGCGTAGGCATCGGCGGCGTAGCCGGCGCAGTCCTCGCGCGTGCAGTTGACCAGCTCGAGCGGGCTCTGCTCGAGCATCGAGTAGAAGCCGAGGACGTAGTCGCCTGGGACGCCGAAGACGTGGCGGAGGGAGTAGTCGCCAAGCCGGCGGATCAGGTATTCCCCGATCGACAGTTGCGTGACGCTCCGAGAGCGGTCGGCGTGGCGCTGTGGGTGCTTGGCCATGATTCTCCCCTTCTCACCACACCGTCTTGCCACCATTGACGGCGATCGTTTGACCGGTCACGAAGGCCGCCTCGTTGCTGGCGAGATACGCCGCCGCCCAGCCGACATCCTCCGGGATCCCCCAGCGGGCGGCGGGCACCGTGGCCAGGTAGGCATCCTTGTCGGCCTGCGGATCGTTCTCGTGGCGCTCCACGGGGATCCAGCCCGGCGCGATCATGTTGACGGTGACGCCGTGCGGAGCGAGCTCGCGGGCCATGCTCCGCGACCAGCCTGTCTGGCCCCCCTTGGCGGCGACGTAGGCGGAGAACGGGGAGACGCCGAGGAGGAAGACTTCGCTGGTGATGTTGATGAGCCGACCGGTGCCGCGCTCCTTCATCGAGGGGAGGGCACGGCGGGCGAGGAGATAGGGGCTCTTCACGAAGAAGTCGAGCATCTCCTGGTAGAAGGCCCAGTCGTAGTCCTCGATCGGCTTTTGCGGCTGGGCCGGCGTGGCGTTCATGACGACGATGTCGACGGCCCCGAGCATCCGCTCGATCCCCATGAACATCCCGTCGATCTCGGCGGAGTCGGTGACGTCGGCCCGGTAGAGGTCGGCCGTCACCCCGGCGTCGCGGACCTCATGGAGCGCCTTCTCGGCGCGGCCCTGGTTGTTGGCGTAGTTCATGGCCACCTTGGCGCCGGCGAGCCCCAGGCACTTGGCGGTGGCGAGGCCGAGGCCGGTCGACGACCCGGTCACGAGGGCGACCTTGCCGGCGAGGGAGAACGGAGGACGGGCCGGGGGAGGGGAGACGGTCATGGTGGGCTGGTTGGGTTCGGGGAAGGGGAATCGGG
>CAMCCR010000353.1 GCA_945873085.1 Candidatus Kuenenia stuttgartensis
TCGCCCCAGCTCCTGATAAAGCACATCCGCGCTGGGAGGATTTCAAGGATGCGCCGAGGCATTTACCGGCTCGTCCACTTCCCCGCGGGCGAGCACGAGGATCTGATCGCCGCATGGCTGTGGTCGGATCAGGCCGGCGTGATTTCGCACCACACTGCGCTGGCCCTTCATGACCTTTCGGATGCGCTCCCGTCGAAAGTGCATCTGACCCTGCCGCAAGCTTGGCGACGCCGTCGACTCAGGGTCCCGCCCGGGGTCGTCATTCACCACGCAAACGTCCCACCAGACGATCTCGCGTGGTTTGGCGCGGCGCCGACCACAAATCCTCGGCGCACCCTGAACGACTGTGCTCGGGAGGCCCTGGCTCCCGATCTCCTCCGCCACGCAGCGCAGCAGGCCATCCGCCGAGGGCTCGTCGCGAGGGCCGAGCTGTGTGACGTAGACGAGGCCCTGCGTCCCTTTGGAGGACTGGGCGCATGAATGTTCATACCTACTCATCTCCCCTGGCCTTCAAGCAAGCGATCGAGGAGCGTCTCCGCTCAAAGATCGCGAAAGACGGCGAACTCGCCCGCACGCGACAGCTCTTGGTGTTCGATCGCTTCCTGGCGCGCATCGTAACCGTGCTTGGTGACGCTGCCACACTCAAGGGCGGCCTCGCGTTGGAGCTTCGCCTCAAGCGGGCGCGAACCACCAAGGATATCGACTTGCGACTGATGGGCACGACGAACGACACACTTGCCAAGCTCCAAGATGCCGGACGGCGCAGCCTTAACGACTTCATGACTTTTGAGGTCCGCCCCGACAACGATCACCCCGCGATCCAGAACGACGGGATGCACTACGAAGGGCTCCGGTTCCGCGCAGAGTGCAAGCTCGCCGGAAAGGTGTACGGCCAGCCCTTCGCGGTCGACGTCGCGTTCGGCGATCCAATGCTCGGTGAGCCCGAAGTCGTGACGGCCGACGATGTTTTGGCGTTTGCCGGCATCGCGCCCCCCACGCTGCGTGTCTACCCGGTAGCAACCCATATCGCCGAGAAGCTGCACGCTTACACGATGCCTCGCACGCGTCCGAACTCCCGGACGAAAGACCTCCCCGACCTGGCGCTGCTCGCAGAGGCTCAAGCCATCGATGCGGAGGTCCTGCGTGAGGCACTCGAACAAACCTTCACGCATCGCAAGACTCACCAACTGCCGCTGGCGTTACCGGCCCCTCCCTTGGCTTGGGAATCTCCCTACGCCGCGATGGCGAGAGAAGACCGGCTTGACTGGGCCACGCTCGCCGATGTCACGGTGGCGGTGCGGTCCTTCCTCGACCCTATCCTCGCGGGCGAACTCGACGCGATCTGGAGTCCCAACACTTGGTCATGGGGCCGACGATAAGGATCACGAGGCGGCTTGCTTGCTCAAGCAAGGTTTTTCGGGGGTGTCGGCCGCCGCATCCGGCGGCGGTCACTTTATCCACGGCCTGCTACGAGCGCCGCGGAGACGGCTACCTGCTCATGAGCGTCGGCTCCAACGGCATCGACGACGGGGGCGACGGCCATGACGGATGGATCAACGACGGCGAGTGGCAGACGGAGCCGTATCTGGGCAACGGTCAGCCAGATCATGTCGTCGGCGTGCCGGTGCCACGTCGTTTACCTACCGAACGTGGAGACGACGCTTCTGCGGCCCTTTGCCGATGTGGTTGATTGATGAACCGGGCTCACGGTGATGTCTTCGGACGCGATACGATGGATTCAAGGCACCCGCCAAGGGTCCTGTAATCCAGGGCTGCGAAACGTCGTTCGCCGCCGTTGAAGAGTGATGTGGAGACCACGTTATGCGAATCAGCCAGTGTCTGTGCTTCATCCTCGTCGGACTGACATGGTTGCCCACTCCGGTGTGCGTTGCTGCAGAACCAAAGGCAACTCCGCCCGTCCCTCAGAGTGCCATCAGCACCCACATGCTCAATACGAGCACCGGAAAACCTGCCGCAGGGGTCGCCGTTTCGCTCCAGTGTCTCGACGACGAGACCTGGGAGACGTTGGGGCGATGGCGGACGGACGAGCAGGGGCGAGTGGCAAACCTTTCCCCGCCAGAGAAGTCGATGACGGCAGGAATCTATCGGATGGTCTTTGGCACCAAGGAGTATTTCGACGGCCAGGGTGTCTCGACCTTTTACCCGACCATTGAGGTCGTGTTTGAAATCAAGAACATCGACGAACACTATCACGTTCCCGTGTTGGTCAGCCCATTCGGGTATTCCACCTACCGCGGAAGCTGAGCAGCAACCCGGCGTATGAAACCGCAGGGGGAAAAAGGTTCGCCCCCCCGCTCCCACCGAGAGCGGTGGAGTGGCCGCGGACCGACGTGGGAGCGTTGCAAGCCTATCGCGGTCGTCTTACGGGGCCCCCCGTGTAAACCGGACGCCTCCAGAAAAGGGGGCGAGCTGTTTTCCAGAGGCAGTCGTCTGGACGGCGGCGAGATCCCGTGTCGGAGTGCCGTTGACAGGCCGAGCTTGAGGTCTGTAGGGTGTGGCGGAATCTGGTGACTCGCCGTCGACAGCTGTCGACGGCTGGTAAACAGGGAACTCCGGTGTGATTCCGGGACGGCCCCGCCGCTGTATCCGGGCGTTAAGGTCGGCTGCTTCTCTGCCATTGCGATCCGCGGAATACCGCGGCCATCGCGAGAAGGCATGCAGTCGGCTGAGCCCGGGAGTCAGAAGACCTACCAGTGTTCAGGAGCATGCCAACCTGCGAGGGCGGGGCGGCCTGCACGGTCGTGAAACCGGCCGTTGAGACATTTTTCATGAAGCGTCGGGCATGTCGCGGTGCCGCTGCGCGCGGATCTTCCGGCGATCGGGAGGAGTCTGTGCGGAGCTGACGTGACTGCCGCGCTCATACATTGCCCTGTCACTGAACCGCATCGGTTTTCCATGACTTTGCAACGCGCCCCGCTCGATCGACGTGTCGGCATGACGATCGTCGAACTGCTCGTCGTCGTGACGATCGTAACGGTTCTCATCGCGTTCTTGCTGCCGGCAGTGCAGTCGGTACGCGAGCAGGCCCGCCGGCTTCAATGCGCCAACAATCTCCGCCAGGTCGGCTGTGCACTGCATGGGCATCTGCTCGCCAAGGGAAGGTTTCCGATCGGCTGCGTTGAATGGAAGGCCAGCACTGGCGGCACCAAGCGCTGCCTTGCCTGGAGCGCGTTCATCCTGCCCTGGTTGGAGGAACAGATTGCGGGCGACCGGGTGAACTACAAGATTCCCTACGACCACCC
>CAMCCR010000354.1 GCA_945873085.1 Candidatus Kuenenia stuttgartensis
GGTGAACTCGAACGCGACGTTCTACGTCCCGACGGAAGACCAGTGGTACAAGGCGGCGTACTACAAGGGCGGAGGCACCAGCGCCGGCTACTGGAATTACGCCACCCAGAGTGATTCGGGCCCGACGGCAGTGACGGCGGGTGTGACAGGAATCGGCTCTGGTGGCAGCACTGGCAACTCCGCGAACTACAACTACAACGCTGACTGGAATAGCGAAAATGGCAACGTGACGACGGTGGGCACAAACGGCGGGGCGAGTGCCTACGGGGCGTTTGACATGAGCGGCAACCTGTGGGAATGGAACGACCTCACGGGTGCTTCCGGCTCGTCTCGTGGGGTGCGTGGCGGCGATTGGGGCTCCGATGCGTTCCTTATGTCGTCCTCCGACGGCCGCTCGACCGACCCGTCGAGCGAGGGCTTCAACGTCGGTTTTCGGCTCGCAAGTCCGGTCAGCGGCCCCTCCGGCGTCCCCGAGATCGACCCGAACGGTTTGAGTGCAGCGTTGGGGCTAATCGCCGCTGGACTGGGATTACTGGAACGACGGCGGTACGGCCGCTGACGGTTCCCTTTGGACTTTGTCCCTTTATCCCTTTGGCTCCTTTGATAGCGGCATAGCGGCGCGAGCGACGTCCGGTGCTTGGCTCAAACGACTCGCTTCGGGGTCGCCCATGCCCCGTCGCCGGACGCTCGCTCCGGCCATCGTGGCCTCCGTTCGCTCGGAGCCTGCTTCGCTGCGCCATCCATGGCTACGCTCGCATCCTACGCCGGCTCTCGGAGCACGGGCGACCCCTCGCTGAAGAGCGTTGAGGGAGGCAAGGAGAAGGTGCGAGTGTCTGCGAACCCTGGTCAGTGTTCGACCGACGTATCGGGCTCGGGCAACCACTGGGTGAGGATGGTGCCGAGCAGCGCGTAGATTCCTGCCACCGTCGCCCCCACCACTGCGATCTTGACCGGATCGGGAGGGGTGGCGGCGGAGAAGGTGAGCGTGAGGAAGGCCGCGAGCGTGCCGAGGATCCGGCCGCCGATGTTGGCCGCGAAGCTCTCGCCGGTGCCGCGGAGATGGGTCGGGAAGACGAGCGGGATGTAGTTGCCCCAGAAGCTGAACTGGGCCACCGTGAGGAGGCCGGCAAGGAACACGCCCGCCTTGATCGCGGAGATCGAGCCCGCATCGCCGAGCTTCGTCGAGATCCACCAGAAGAGAAGCGGCACGAACAACAGCGCCGGAATCTGGAAGATCCGCAGGAGCGTGCGGCGGCTGGCGATTCGCAGGGCCAAGAAGGCGAGGATCACGCGGCCGACGAGCCCCCCCACCTCCTGAAAGATCGTGACTTTAGCAACCGCCTCATCGCTGGCGTTGGCGCCGATCGCCTTGAGGCGCGGCGGCGGGATCGGCTTGCCAGCTTTTTCAGCGGCGGCGGTGGCGGTGTCTTGGGCTTCCTTCGCCTCGGCGATGATCGCGGCGTGTCCCTTGGGGCCGCCGAGGATCTGCGGGAGTTGTTGGATGGCACCAAAGGCGATGCCGTAGCTGGCGGCGAAGACGAGCGTCGTCATCACGGTCGCCCGGACAAGCTGGGGGCTGAAGAGCTCGCGGATGCTCGGCCGGCGGAGCGTGCCGGCGGCCTTCTTCTGCGCCCACACCGGGCTCTCGGGAAGGAACGGCCGGATGAGGATCAGCGGCAGGGCGGGGATGACGCCGGAGATGAGCGTGTAGCGCCAGGCTTCGTGGCCGCCGTGGATCGCCGGCAGCACGCCGGCGTATTGGGCAGCAAGGACGTTGGCCACGCCGACGAGCAAGCCGCCGAACGACGAGAACGCCTGCGTCCACCCCAGCGCCTTCTCGCGCTGGACATGATCGGGGAACAGCTCCGCCAGCCACGCCACCGCGGCGACGAACTCGACACACACGCCGATGAACACGAGGCAGCGGCAGACGAGGAGCATCGGCAGGCTCGTGGCAAACCCCGCCGCGAGCGCCGAGAAGGCGTAGAGGAGGATGCTGAACGTGAGGACGAAACGGCGGCCGAGGAGGTCGGTGAGATAGCCGCCGAGGAGGCCGAAGATGCCGCCGGCAATCGCCGGCACGAAGAACAGCGTCCGCGCCCAGTTGGCGTAGGCGGGGGAGCCGGGGACGAGGTTCGGCACCCCTTCAGGGCTCATCCCGCCAAGCGCGGCGAGCGCCGGCTTGATGATCAGCGGGAGCATGAGGAGCTCGTAGATGTCAAACGCGAAGCCGATCGCCGCGATCGCACAGACGAGCCAGCCGGTGGTCGTCAGCTTGCCTGAGGCAGACATGCCCCCGCCGTGGGAAGCGGCAGACGACTTTTGGTCGGGAAGGGCCATGCTCGAAGAACTCCTGGGATCTCAGCGGGCAACACTCGTTTCGACGACCATCGTAATGAGCGGGCAGGCCATCACAAAGCCACGAACACAAAGCCACGAAGCCGGCCGGCCACAAATGCCGCACGCCCGCGGAAATCGCGGGCGTGCGGGGTTGGATTCAGTGGCTGGCGTGACTCACGCCAGGGCGGGCCGGCAGCTCAAGGGCCGACGGTCGGAGGGCAACGGGCGAGGAAGTCGCGCGGGCCGCGAGTCGTGTAGTAGGGATAGGCGACGGCTCCTGTCGGCGGGCCGGCAGGGCCTGTGGCGCCGTAGTCCGATTCGGCAAGCGACGCCTTCTCCGCTTCGGAGAGGTGGTGGCGGGCGAGGCCGCCGTAGCGACCGAGGTGGCGGCAGTGGCCGCACTTGCCACACTGGCCTCCCTGGCAACGGCTTTGGCAGACACCACCGGGGCAGACCCCTTCGTTGCACTTCGTGCCGTGGCAGATCCCGTTGCGGCAGTTGCCGGCCGGGCCGCAGGAGCCGTCCTGGCACTGGCCGCCGCGGCAGTTGCCGTCGCGGCAAGCGCCCTGGTCATACATCCCCTCGGGATAACCCTCGGAGACGGCCCCCTCCTCGTAGCCACCCTCATAGACGGGCTCGCCCTCGTGGACGTGGCCGTGGCCATTGATGTGGTCAGCCTTGTGGGCGTACGGACCGTCGAAGTTGGCCAGGAACAGCCGGTCGATGATTGAGCAGCCGCTCGTCGTGCCGAGCAATGCCGCCAGGAGAGCCAGACCGAATGCGTGTTTCATATGGATGGTCCCCACGGGGCGGCGGGTGCGGGTTCGCGGCAACGCGCCACGGGCCCACCTGCTCCACCGCTGTCCACGGGAGGTATCGGATGTGCCGGCGGTGGCAATTGAGAAAACCCTGCC
>CAMCCR010000355.1 GCA_945873085.1 Candidatus Kuenenia stuttgartensis
AAGTCGTGCGACTGCTGGAGCGCCGCACGGCGGCCGGAGAGCGAATCCTCGTAGGCCCGATCCTCCACCTCGACGCACACCGGCCCGCGGTAGCCGATCTCGCCGAGGACGGCAAAAAACCTCCCCCAGGGGACGTCGCCGAGCCCAGGAAGCTTCGGGATGTGATATTCCAGCGGCGTGGCGAGGATGCCGACGTCGTCGAGGGCCTGCCGGTTGATGCGCGCATCCTTGGCGTGGACATGGACGAGGCGGTCGGCGAATTCGATGAGCGGGTGGACCGGATCCATCTGCTGCCAGACCAAATGCGAGGGATCGTAGTTGAGCCCGAAGGCGGGGCTGGGGATGTCGGTAAACATCCGCCGCCAGATCTTCGGGCTCGTGGCGAGATTCTTTCCCCCCGGCCATTCGTCGCGCGTGAATGACATCGGGCAGTTCTCGATGCCGATCCGCACACCGCAATCCTCGGCGAGCTTGACCAGCGGCCGCCACGTCTCGAGGAACCTCGGCCAGTTGTCGTCGACCGACTTCGTCCAATCGCGGCCGACGAACGTGTTCATCCGCCCGATGCCGAGCAGGCCGGCAGCCCGGATCACCTTGGCGATGTGCTCGACCGCGGCCAGTGCCTCCGCCTCATTTGGCGCCAGTGGATTGGGATAGTAGCCCAAGCCGCTGATCGCGATCCCGGCATCAGCCGCCATGGCGCTGACCCGTTCGGCACCAGCCGCCGAGAAGCCATCGACCGCGACGTGGGTCACGCCGGCGTAGCGGCGTTCGGCCGCCGACGGCGGCCAGCACATCAGCTCGACGCATTCGTAGCCGGTCTGGGCCGCAGTGCGGAACACCTCCTCGAGGGGGAGATCGGGAAGAATGGCGCTGACGAAGCCGAGTTGCATGGGAGCCACCTGAGGCAGAGCTTGAAAGGCGGGACCTTTGCCCGACGACCCGGGCGTTATAGCCGGTGGCGGGGGGACGGGTCAGGCCCGCCGCCGATCGCCCGCAACGCTTGCCATTTTCCGCATCCTTCCCACCTTCTGCCAGCATGGCCATCGATCGATCGATTCCGGAAGCGGCCCGACCCATCGCGCCCCAGGTGCGTATTATTGGCTCGGGCGACACGTTCGCTCTGGCACGGTTGGCACGAATGTCATGGAGGACCCTCGTCATGGATCCGCATTTCAACGAGTATCTCGCCGCCATCGCCGGCATGCACGATGTCTACGGCGAGAAGCCGGAAGACCACCCCAGCGAGTTCCACGAAGTGTCCGAAACCGAGGGGGGATTGGTGAAGCTCCCCACCCCGATCCAGCGGGCCCATTGGGACTGCGAGCCGTCGGAGGAGTTCGCTGCTTCCGGCACCTGGATCTGAGCCGGTATCCTTCGAGCACATCCAACGCCCCCCCTCGAGCCCACGACGGCTCCCTGGGGGGCGCCGGCTCCGTCGCTCCGGGAACTTCCGATGCCGATCCAGCCCGCTGTCAACCGTCTGGCCCTCGTGGTCCATTCGCTCACCTGGCTCACTCTCGTGAGCGGCCCCGGCGCCGAGGCCGGCACCTTCAATCCCGACCGCACGATCGGTGAGGTGGTCCCCGCCTGGGAAGGGCTCATCGGGACCGATGGCCGCGAACATGGCTGGGAAGAGCTTGCCGACCTCGACGCTGTCGTCGTCATCTTCACCTGCAACGGCTGTCCGTACGCGGTCGATCACGAGGACCGAATCGACAACCTGGCCACGCACTACGCCGCCGCCGGTGCCAAAGTGGCTGTTGTCGCGATCAACGCCAACCAGATCGACGAAGACTCCCTCGAAGCGATGGAGACCCGGGCCCGGGAGAAAAACTTCCACTTCCCCTACCTCCGAGATCCATCGCAAGAGGTGGCGATGTCGTTCGGAGCCGCACGGACGCCGGAGTGCTTCGTCCTCGATGCGGATCGGAAGATCGCCTACATGGGGGCGTTCGACGATTCCCCCGACGGCTCGGGCGTCGAGACGAGGTACGTCGAGGAGGCGGTCGCGGCGGTGCTCGCCGGAAGGCTCCCGGAGACCACCGAAACCGCACCGGTCGGCTGCCTGATCCGCTCGGCCCGACGCCGCACCAAGCGGTAGCCCTTCTCAGCCTCCCGCCGGGAGCGCCTCGCGGCGGACCTCCGCGATCGACTCGATGCGCCCGTCGCGGAGCCGAACGATCCGGCGGGCGCGCTCGGCGATGTCGTTTTCGTGGGTCACCATCACGATCGTCCGCCCCGCTTTGTTGAGGGCGTCGAGAAGATCCATGATTTCGTGGCTGGTCGCCGTGTCGAGGTTGCCAGTCGGCTCGTCGGCGAGGATGACGTGCGGATTGTTGACCAGCGCCCGGGCGATGGCGACGCGCTGCTGCTGGCCGCCGGAAAGCTCGGTGGGGCGGTGGCCGAGGCGCTTCGAGAGCCCGACGAGCTCGGCGAGCTTGAGGCACCTCTCCCGCCCCCCGGGCATCGGCGGCCTCTGATAGGAGAGGGGAACTTCGATGTTCTCCACCACGCTCAACTGCTGGATGAGGTTGTACGACTGGAAGATGAATCCGAGGTAGCGGCCGCGGATCCGCGACAGTGTCTCGTCATCCATCACCGCCACGTCCTGGCCGGCGAGGTAGTACTGGCCGGTGGTTGGCCGATCGAGGCAGCCGAGGACGTTGAGAAGTGTGCTCTTGCTGGAGCCGCTCGATCCCATGATCGCGACGTAATCCCCCTGCCGGAACTCGATCGAGACGTTGTCGAGCGCCTTCACCTCATGGCCGCCGAGGGAATAGACCTTCGACACGCTGCGGATTGCGGCCACGACATCGCGGGGGGGCGGGCCGGCGCTCGGCGTTAGGGCTTGCTGCGGGGACATCCGGACCTCACTCGTGACGCAGCGCTTCGATCGGATCCATGTTTGCCGCCCGGCGGGCGGGGTAGATCCCGAACACGATCCCCACGCCGACGGAGATCGCGAAGGCGGCGATGATCGACCAGGGGGCGAGACGCGGCTCGAGGTTGCGGATGTTCGGCGGCAGCGCTGCCCAGACCTCCGGGAGCGACGTCCGGACCGCGAAGCGGACGGCGTTCACGGTCGGGCCGCAGAGGAAGCCGAACAGCACGCCGAGGAGGCCGCCGGTCCCGGAGAGGACGACCGTCTCCCAGAGGAACTGCTGAACGATCTCCCCCTTCGTCGCCCCCAGGGCGCGGCGGATGCCGATTTCCCGGGTGCGCTCGGTGACGGTCGC
>CAMCCR010000356.1 GCA_945873085.1 Candidatus Kuenenia stuttgartensis
GTCCACGCCTCTCCGGCGCGCCGTTGCCGCACTTCCATCTGCGCCGGCAGCGGCTTCGACAGCAGGACCGTCAGCGGGACGGCCGTGGTCAGCGAGAGCACGATGAATCGAACCAACGTGCTGCTGGAACGGTACGAGCTCATGAGCGATCAGGACTCGGACGGGGTGTCGGGCGGTCGAAGTGCCAGGTGAAGCCGACGCCGGCCCAGTAGCTGCAGATGTCGACACGGGTCGAGTCACCGAGAAACACCGTCGCCGGGAACATCCCGCCGGCGAAGGCGTCGAAGTCGAGCCCGGGGATCACGTCGCTGTAGCCAAAGCCGCCGGAGATGCGGTGTTCGTTGACGATCGCGAACGGGCTTTGCACATACTTCACCGCCGGAATCCCGCCGGGCACTTGGATCGGGCCGATCGACGTGCCGAAGCCGTCGTCGATCGGATTCTCGGCGAAGGCGTAGCCGGCCCGGAGCTTGAGCCGGTCGGTGGCGCGGTACTGCGACCCGAGTTGCATCACCCACTGCGGTTTGTAGATGCTCTGGAACAGCGCGGCTGAGTCCCAGTCGAGGAACAGGGCATCGGCGGCCAGCAGCAACTTGCCATCCATGAGTGATTCGTTGGAGATCCCCATCCCCACCGTCTGCGGCAGGCCCATGTCGACATCGATGGGGCGAGACTGGCCGAAGAGGGTCGCCTCATTCGGAAACCGGAAGGCTTGCGTCGAATGGTAATAGGCGCCGAGACGGGTGGCATCCCCGACGAGGTAGTTGATGCCGACCCCTCCCCTGAGGGCGTAGGCATTCGTCATGTTGCTGACGCCGACGAAAGGCCCCGAGACATAACCGTCACCAATGAACATCGTCGCGCCCACCGAGAGCCTCTCCGTGAGAGCCACGGCCACTGACGGGGCGAACTCGAGGAACAGGAGGTAGGCGGAGGTGCCGTTGCTGGCGGGATTTTGGACATAGCTCGAGCCACCACCGGCAGCGCCGAGGACGGCGATCCCGACCGTCGTCGGGAGGGCGAAGCCGTCGAGCTCCTGGGAGACGCCGATCGCCGGCACGACCGCCCCCGGGGTTTCACTCTTTTCGGAGAATGGCTGGACACCGAGGAGGGGGATCGGGGCAGCCTGCGAGAGTCTGGCCGTCGGGCCGACGAAGGCACCGCCGATGGTGAAGTGCGTCCCCTCGTACTGCGTGAGGGCCGCGGCGTTGCCATTGATCGCCGAGATAAAGTCTTGGGGCGCGGCCACGCTCGTGCCCGCCATGCCGCCCGAAGCTGGCATGAGGGTGTTGCGGAAATCGATGCCGTAGGTTTGAGCCGAGGCTCGACCTGCCGAAGCAGCGAGCCAGACCGTTCCCGCAAGGATCAGAATCCGTTGTATCGCTCGCACGAAGTCTCCCCCCTCGTCCGCAGATCCCCCTCGTTCCGCACGACCCGCACAGCCCGTTCCATCGGCGTCTCTGTCTGTCTCCCTTGAGGACTCCCCCCCGGGAGAGCCGCGACCGGGGGACCAGCGCCTCCGCCTGCCTCGCGGATCGATGGCTTGGGGGGAATGGGCAGCCGTGGGAGCGCGTGCGGATCGGGGCTCCGGGGCAGACGGAATGTGACGGTTCATCCGTCGGTGGCAGCCGTCACGGTTGTGCGGCCGCCTCCGCCGATGGATGGAGGACTGAATCCACGTCCTGCGGAAGCATCGCGGAGGGTGCTCTCGCGTTCCCCGGTGGATCGAGAAAGAGGAGGGACCGTATGGAGTTGGTGCGGAGACTCTGTGGGCCCGGAGCCCAGCGAATGGTGGCCATGATCCTGACTGGCAGTCTCATGGCCACCGTCGGCCGGACGCAGGAATCCGACTTCGTGGGCCAGCCCGGTCAGGTCGGGGCGTTTGAGCGCTTCGATCCGGTCCTCGACGACGGCGTCATGGACGGCGTCATCCCCAAGGGACAGGATTGGTATCTGTTCGGGAAGCCTGAACGTGCGGGTGTGTATGGCTGGATCGACGGCGGCTTCATGGGCAACTTTGCCAATCCTGCAAGCAAGTTCAACGGCCCCTACAACGCCGTCGACCGGGCCAACGAGCCGATGCTCAATCAGATCTATCTCGTCGGCGAGCAGACGCTCCCCGGAGATGGCGAGGCGGGGCTCGGCTACCGGGCCGATCTCATCTACGGCGAGGATTATCTCCTTGCCCAGTCGACCGGATGGGAGGTCAGCCCCAGTCGCGCCAATGACTGGAACAGCGGCGAGTATTACGGGCTGGCGATGCCGCAGCTGTTCGCCGAAGCGGGGAGCCAGGATCTCAACGTCAAGCTCGGCCACTTCTATTCCGTGGTGGGCTACGAAGGCCTGCCCGCCGTCGGCAACTTCTTCTACACGAAAGCCTACAGCTACCAATTCGCCGGCCCGTTCACCCACTGGGGCGGGCTCGCCAACTGGCGCGCGACCGACAACCTCGAAGTCAACGCCGGCCTCGTCAACGGATGGAACGCGCTCTCCTCGGGCTACGCTCGGGCCAATTTCCTTGGCCGCGCCCGTCTCAAGAACGACGACAACTCCCTTGCTTCGTCGTTCGCGATCATCAGCGGCGATGAATGCGACGATTTCTCTCCGGTCTTCGAGCCGGCCCCGATCCTCGCCTCGGCCAACCGCACCCGCTACAGCCTGATCTTCGAAGTCCGCCCTACGGACAACGTCGAGTATGTCTTCCACCAGTGGTTGGGCACGCAGGCGAAGGGCCTCCCCGACGGCAGCACAGCCCTCTGGACCGGCATCGACCAGTATCTCTATTGGTCAGCCAGCGACACCTGGAAGTGGGGCGCACGCTTCGAGTGGTTTGACGACGTCGACGGCACCCGTGTCGGGCTCAATCGGCCAAGCAACCCGAACCACGTCCCCTTGCCTGGCAACTACTTCTCGCTCACCGTCGGCCCCAACTGGGTGCCGAATGCCAACGTCCTCGTTCGCCCCTGCTTCCGCTGGGACTTCTTCAGCGGCCGGAGCGGCGTGCTTCCCTTCAACGACGGCGTGAGCACGAATCAAACGATGCTCGGCTTCGACGCCATTCAGAAGTTTTGAACACACGCCCGCGGGGCCATCCCTTGGGCAACGATCAAAATCATCCCCCTCTGGCGCTGTTCAGCGAGGGGTCGCCCGTGCTCCGAGAGCCGGCCTCGCCGGTGAGCGCAGCCCGGAGGGCGAAAGCGATAGCGGCGCGGAGAGAGCGGAGGGCATGGATGCCC
>CAMCCR010000357.1 GCA_945873085.1 Candidatus Kuenenia stuttgartensis
CACATTGAGCGCTGTCGCGATCAGCCCCGGCCCGAGCGCCGAGACGAGCGCCAGGAGCACAAACACCGGCAGGAACACGATCCGGGCCGGCGGGAGATAGCGATACCACACCATCACCATTGCCATCATCGCCAGCGTGATCCCGAAATCGACCATCGCCACAATCACCGAACTCGCCGGAAGGATGATCCGCGGGAAATAGATCTTCGTGATCAGCCCCGCATTCGAAAGCAGGCTGCTGCTCGATTCCGACAGCGACGCCGCGAAAAACTGCCAGGGGAGCATCCCCCCGAGGACGAGGATCGCGTAGGGGACGCCGTCGGTCGAAGGGAGACCCGCCACCCGGCTGAAAACGACGACGAAGATCACCATCGTCAGGAACGGCCGCAAGACGGCCCAAAGGACGCCGAACACCGTCTGCTTGTAGCGGACGAGAAGATCGCGCCAGGCGAGGAAGTAGAAGAGATCGCGGTAGCGCCACAGATCACGCCAGTAGTGGGCCTCCGCCCGCCCCGCTTCGATCGTCAGTTCTTCCATGGGGAGGATCGAAGGAATAGCGGCCAGATGAATGACCGCAGCCCGATTTCCGTGCGTGGGGAAGGGAGCAAACCGGAGAATGGCGACGCTGACCTGAGGATCTTCAGTATAGGGATTCCAGGGGTGCATTCCAGCGGATTGGCACGATCCCTCTGTTCGAGGGGCATCGTGCTGCTGCGACGATGCTGCAAACCCCGAACACCGATGGCGGAGAGGTAGGATATTCCGAAAACCCTTCGTTACCGCTCCGGTTTCCACACCCCGTGCCCTACTTCGACCACAACGCCACCGCGCCGCTCCACCCCGCCGCCCGCGCCGCATGGCTCGAGGCCGCGGAACGGTTCTGGGCCAATCCGTCAAGCCTCTATGGGGAGGCCACAGCGGCCCGCGACCACCTCGCCGATTGCCGCGAACGGCTCGCCGACTCGCTCGGCTGCAATGATCCTGGCCGGATCGTGTTTACGTCGGGCGCCACTGCCGCCAACAACCTCCTCGCCCGACACCTTTCCACATCGGCCCCTGCCGACGCTGTCGCGCTGCTTTCCCCCATCGAACACCCCGCCGTCGACGTATCGATCCGGGCTGCCTTCCCAGGCCGCGTCCACGAAACTGGCGTCGATGCCGAGGGGATCGTCGCGCCCGAGGAGCTTTCCCGAGCGATTGACACGGCTCGCCACCGTCCGATCGCCTGCGTCTCGATCATGGCCGCGAGCAACGAAAGCGGCGTCCTCCAGCCGTGGCAGGACCTTGCGAGCCTCTGTCGCGACCGCCACATCCCCTTCCACACCGACGCCGCTCAGTGGCTCGGCAAGCTCCCCGCCGCTGGGCTCGCGGCCTGCGACTGGGTGACCGGGAGCGGCCACAAGTTCGGCGGCCCGCGCGGCGTCGGCTTTCTCGTTGTGCCGGCCCATGCCCGCTTCCGCGGCGACCTCGGCGGCCCGCAGGAAGATGGTAAGCACGCGGGTACCGAAAACCTCCCCGGCATCGCCGGCATGGTGGCGGCGCTCGAAGCGCGGGAGCGCGATCTCCCCACGATCGCCAAGCAGGGCGCCGCCCACCGCGACGCCGCCATCGAACTGCTCCGTGAGCTTCTCCCTGCGGGAAAAGTCGTCAGCGGCAACGCCGAGCGACTCTGGAACACCCTCGCGATCCTCATCCCCGGGGCCGATTCGCGAAAACTCGTCGCCGCCCTCGACCGGGCCGGCATCGAAGCCTCGACCGGCTCGGCCTGCAGCTCAGGCGCTGCCTCGGCCGCTCGGGTCGTTGCCGCGATCGCCCCGTCCCTCGGCCTCGCCCCAGGGACACCGGCCGGCATGGTGCGCTTCTCCGCCGGCCCCGACACGAGTGCCGCGGACTGGCAGGCTGCTGTGGATGCCTTGGCCACTGCGGTCGTCACGAGCGCAGGCTTCTCCCGGCCTCCGCGGGTCGACTTGCGATGAAGGGTCTTTCGCGAGTCGCAGACGTGCCACCCACAGGCAAGCCACCAGGAGTTCCCTGCTCAGACGGAGGCTTCGGGGTCGCCCGTGCCCCGTCGCCGGACGTTCGCCTCGGCCATCCATGGCCTCGGCTCTCTCCGCGCCGCTTGCGCTTCGCCCTCCGGGCTGCGCTGACCGGCGAGGCCGGCTCTCGGAGCACGGGCGACCCCTCGCTGCAGCGCTCAGTGCTGCTCGTCGGGCCTCCTGTTTGCCATCGCGCAGGACGAGGCCGGGGTCGGCGAACGCTCGAGGAGTCCCCGATCGCGCCTAATGCTTTGAACGGCCCGCGTGACTGGTCTAAAGCGATGCGGGGCGACGAGACTTTTGCCGCCCCGGCCGACGAACCACCCACAGGCTCGCTACCCAGAGGGCGAGCATCCGTCGACCTAGCCTCGCTGTCAGCCGCTGTGGCGTGATGCTGTGTTGTCCAGCAATCTCGCCGCCCGTTCAAAAGCCGTCACCGTGAACGTGAGCGGATAGAGCGCTTCGTCGTACCAGAGCTTCGCGAAGTAGAGGCCGATCGGTGCGGCCGGGAAGACTTTACCGCCGTCGGTGTGCTCGATCAGCCATTCGACCCCGCGGCCGACGGCCACGAGCGCCCGCCCGGCAAGCTCGCGATCGGCTGCGTGCTCGGCCACTTCGGCGAGCGCCTCCACAGCCACTGCCGTCTCCTCGATCGTCGCTTCGATCCCCGGGGCACTCGCGATCCCTCCATCAGGCGATTGAGCGGCAAGGAGCCACTCGGCGCCGTGGCGGTCGAGCGTTGCTCGCACCACCTTCGCCGTGCCGTACGCGGGATTGGCCTGCTCGGGGTGGGCCTGGTTCCCAAACCACAGCGGCCACCAGGCGCCGTCGGCTCGTTGCGTCGCCGCCAAATACCTGCGCGCTGCGGCGAGGGCGCGAGTCGTGCGTGGCGATTGCCCCGCCGCATCGAGCGCCGTCCAGGCCTCCGCCGCGCGGAGGACATGCGCTGTGATGTCGGGGCAGGAAGTGTCGAATGGCAGCCTCCCCCAGCCGCGGCAAAACGTCGGCGTGCCGCCGTCGCGGTTGGCGAGATTCACAAGCCAGCCGAGCGCGCTTCGGGCTGCCACGCGGATGCCGTCGGGGAGCGGTCGATTCTCGGCCGCCTCGAGCGCCGCAAGCGCCAACAGGCCGCCGCTCGTGTCGTCTGCATCAGGCACCCCGCCAGGGAGATCGGTCCAAGCCCAGCCGCCAGGGGC
>CAMCCR010000358.1 GCA_945873085.1 Candidatus Kuenenia stuttgartensis
TCGGCGAGCATCCCCTTCCCTTCGGTGCTCGTCTCGTCGCGGACGCGGAATGTCCCGAAGCCGGGCACGAAGATCAGCTCGACCGGGCTCGTGATCGGGCGGTTGGGCCACATCATCCAGGGAGGCGCGCCGTCCCAAACCGCGGTCACGGCCGGTGTTTCATTCTTCTGGAAGGGGCGCTCCTCCTCCTGCTGGATCCAAGCGTTGCTCCGCTTGCACGCCGTTGGCGTCTTGTTGCGCTTCTTGAGCGGGTCGGCGGCCGGGGCGTCGTCGTCGTCGTCGTCGTCGTCGCTGTCGCCGCTGTCGTCGCTGTCGCTGTCGCTGTCGCTGTCGCTGTCGCTGTCGCTGTCGCTGTCGCTGTCGCTGTCGCTGTCGCTGTCGTCTGACGCCGACGGGTCGGGCCGCAGATCGGCTACGAACACCGGCAGGGCATCGATGATCAGGTACGGATTCGTGGCGGCGTCGTGGGGAGCGGTCGGATCGGCGAGCCGTTCGAGGGTGACGCTCGTCTTGCGGGGATCGAGCGCGTTCGGATCAGCGGCAGGGAGCGTTGCCCGGCAGCCGGCAATCGGGGTGACAACGGCGTTGGCGCCCGGCTCGGCAGCAGCTTGAAAACCCTTCGGCGACGGTCCGTCGGGCTTCACAAACATCCACTGGTTGGCCTTGAGCGAAGACTTCCCCTGCGGAAAGGGAAACGTTCCGCCGCAGCGCAGACGCCAGATCGGATCGCCCGATACGCTGCGGCCGAGGTCGACCGCGTCGGGAGTTGCGCCGCGGAGATTTGCATCGACCGGCTCTGCCGAGCCCGCCGGGCCGCCGTTGAAGCGGGCATCCCAGGGGTGGTGGAGAACGACGAACAGCTCCCCCTGCTTCGCTTCGGCATCCTCCCAGGCGAGCGTCTGCGTGATCACCACCTCCGGTCGCTCGGCCCCCCACACCGTCGCCGCGTCGGTGTCCTTTGTGGCCGGGTCGCCGTCGACATCCCAGCCGTCGAGCGGCTCGGTGTCGTATTCGTAGCGGCTCATCGTCGAGTCGGCATCCTGATACTCGATCACGTTGGCGGCCCACTGGGCGCAATTGGCGGCGATGTCGGGCTGGGGATTCATGCCAGGGAGCGTCGACAACGCCACCGCCGCCATGTAGAGATCCTTGAAGAACAGCCGCCGCTGCCCACGACGCCCCTCCACCGGCCGGGTGACATCCATTCGCATGCCAGCCGCGAACTCCGCCGGGAGGAGATTGTTGGGGAGGCGTGTGCCGTTGGTGACGGCGTCCCACGCCCCTTCCGGAAAGTGCTCGTGGAGGAGGTCGGGAGGGATGGCGGCGAAGTAGTCGTAGATCCGTCGGGCGGCATCGCCGAGGAGGCTCGCCGTGTCCCAGCTGTCACTCGTGACGACCAGCCGCGTCGCTTCCGCCTGCGAGCCGAGGAGGGCCGCCATCCGCTGCGGCAGGAGCATTGTGTCGTCGTCATAGGGGCGGAGGATGCGCTCGAACTCCGCCGGAGAGAAGGGGTTGTCGGGGATCGGGCTCGGCCCCCGGCCGGCGGTGCGGGAGTCGTTGAGCTCGGTGCGACGGCGGTCGTAGTCGAGTTGGAGCTCGTAGGGATCGTCTTGAAACTCGCTCGTCGTGTCGGCCTTGGTGTAGGCGAGGCTCGGCACCGGACCGGTCGAGGGGGTGGCGGAGGTCTGGAGGCGCCCCTGAAGATCGACCGCCCAGCCGCGGTTTCCCTCCGGCACGGCCAAGAGCCCCGCTTCGTCGTCCTTACTCGCCGGATCGTCCTCGCCGTTGCGCCCGGGCAAAGCCACGCGCGTGGCGAGGTCGGCGAGCGTGTCGCTGTTCAGAATCGGTTTTGGGTTGTCGTTGGCCCGCCAGCCGTAGCGTCCCTCGATCTCCTGCCCATCGGGGTATTTCAGCGGCAGGAGCCTATCCCCCGGCCTGGGAGCGGAAGCCGAGAAGAGTGTTTCCGGGGTGCGACCGCCGAGGAGGAGGTTCAACCAGGGATTGTCGTCGGCCGGGTCGGTGCTCGCGTCGGCAAGCGAGCGGAAGACGGTCGCGCCATTGATCTCGGCGGTGCCGTAGCCGCTGCCGAAGGGGAGTAGCGAGGGGAAGGAGACGAGGTCGCGGATCGATCCATGGGCGTTGACGTTGAGCCGGCCGTCCATGTCGAGGATCAGGCAGGAGATGTCGACGCGGATCGGCAGACCGGCTTCCCCACGGATCGTGGGGAAGCCGGGGTCGAAGAACCAGCCATCGTGGACGCCGTCGTTGTCGTTGTCGGCCCGGTCGTCAACGCTATCGCCATCGAGATCGTCGTTGGTCGGGTCGTCGTCATGGAGCGGCGGCGTGGCCTCGATGCGGAACATCGACGGCCGGATCACCTTCGAGCGCGCCGGCTGCTCCGGATCGGGCTCGACATGGGCGAGGAAGGCGTTGGCGGGGAAGTCGTAGGCGTCCCACGCCTCGTTGAGCGTGGCCACACCGGCGTGGGGCCGGCCATTGACGAGGAACGGCGTGCCGGCCGGTGGGGCCTGGAAGGAGCGCCCCGCCCCAGGCCGTTCGATCGGCGGCCCGAGCGTGCCGATGCACAGCCGCAGACGATCGGGGCCGGATGGCTCGGCACGGAGAATCGGATGGCTCGTCGCTCCCCCCTGCTTGGGGCGCAGCGTGAGGATCCGACCGCTCAAGTGGGCGAAGGGGAGCGGCGACGGCGGGGCTTGCGATTCGGAACCGAGGGTGACGGTGAGCGTGCAGAACGGCCCGGCCACCTCGGCTGCCGACACGGTGCCCTCGAGGGGTGGATCGTTGCCGTATTGGTCGACGAGGAGCGACTCGAACTGGAGCGCATGCGTCGTGCCGCTCTTGCTCAAGCTCGCCGGCTCGCGACCGGAGAGGAGCGGATCGCGCTGGCCACGGAGGAGGAGGAGCGCCGATTCCTCGAGGAGCTGTTCGGTGGGGAGCCGCGCCTCCGAGACGCCGGCCGAAAGCTTGGCGAAAGCGCGGGCCGTCGTCCGCGCCCGGCTCGCGGTGACTACGTACGTGATCCCGAGGAGCATGAACAGCGTCAGCATGCTGAGCACAACGAGCAACAGCACGCCGCGACGGTGACCGGGAAGTGTGGGGGGGAGAAGGTGCAAGGGTTTCAGCGAGCGTACTCGTCGGCCCCCTGCATGGTGACGGTGTATTCGGTGGCCGAGATCGCGTCGGGGAGGAGATAAGCGTTGCGGGGGAAT
>CAMCCR010000359.1 GCA_945873085.1 Candidatus Kuenenia stuttgartensis
TTCTCGACGACGACGCTGGCCGAGGTCCTTGCCGAACCCTCCTCGAGCGTGCCGCTGTGCGCCTTCCCTGGGGGCCGACCGGGAAAAACCCGCTGAGCGCGATGATCGCGGTCATCGCGCTGGCGCTGGCGCTGCTGGCGACCAGCGCCGTGGCGGAGGACGACTTCGAGCTCGCCCCGATCCGCTATTCCGCCTCGACCCCCGACAATCCCGTCTCCCGTCTCCAGGCCCGCCTCGATGCCGGGGAGACGACCCTCGCCTGGGACGACTCTTCAGGCTGGCTGGGGGGTGTTCTTGCTGCGCTCGAAGTGCCAACCTCGAGCCAGACGCTCGTCTTCTCCAAGACGAGTCTCCAGCAGACGCGGATCAGCCCCCGCACCCCCCGCGCTCTCTATTTTAATGACAACGTCTACGTCGGCTACGTGCGGACGGGGGAAGTGGTCGAGGTGTCGGTCGCCGATCCCGCCCTAGGGACGGTCTTCTATTCGATGGAGCAGGTGCCGGGGGAGCGGCCCCGCTTCGAGCGCCGCACCGAAGACTGCCTCCTCTGCCATGGAGGCTCGCAGACCCGCGGCGTCCCCGGCCATATCGTCCGCTCGGTCTATCCGTCGCCCAGCGGCCAGCCGATCTTCTCCGCCGGATCGCACCGGGTCGACGATTCGACGGCTCTCGCCGACCGCTGGGGGGGCTGGTATGTGACCGGCCGTCACGGCGCGCAGCGACACCTCGGCAACGTCACCTTCGACGCCCGCCCGGCGACCGCCGCTGACGCCGATCCTTCAGGCCTCAACGTCACCGATCTCGCCGGCCGCTTCGGGAAGAAGGGCTATCTCACCGGCCAGAGCGATCTGGTGGCGCTCTCCGTCCTGGCCCACCAGGCGGCCGCCCACAACGCGCTGACGCGGGCCTCGTTCGATGTTCGCGCCGCCCTCCACCGCGAGGCAGCGCTCAACCGCGATCTCGATCAGGCCCCCGACTACCGCTGGCCGAGCACGAACACCGTCCTCGACGGCGCCGCCAAGGCGCTCGTGGAATGCTTCCTGTTCTGCGACGAAGCGCCGCTCGCTGGCCCGATCGAGGGAACGACGACGTTCGCGACCGACTTCGCCGCCCGCGGGCCGACCGACGCCGCGGGGCGTTCGCTGCGGCAACTCGATCTCGAGCGCCGCCTGTTCCGCCATCCCTGCAGCTTCCTCGTCTATTCCGCGAGCTTCGACGCCCTCCCCGACGAACTCCGCGGCCGGTTTTGGGCCCGGATCGGGGAGGTGCTCACCGCGGCCGACCCCGGCCCGCGCTTCGCGCACCTCTCGACCGAGGACCGGCAGGCGATCCGCGCGATCCTCGTCGCCACGAAGCCCGACGCGGTCGCCCACTGGGCCCCCGCCGACTGATCTCTCGGCAAGCTGGCGATCACTGGCTGGCTGACCCCAGTCGCGCACCGGCACGGCATCCCGCCAGGGTTTGGGTACGATGGTCTGCCGGAAGGGGCAGAGGGGGCGTGGTGCTCCCGGCGCCTCCGTGCCGGAGGGGGCCACTGCGGTGCTGGCCCCGCAGCCATGCGACAGACAACGCTCATCGCGGTTTCCCCCCTCCTCCTCGTGCTCGCGCTCCTCCTCGCCGGCTGCGGAGGGAGCGGGGATCCATCTCGGAAGCCGGAGGGCGCCCCTGGCTACGCCGCAGCCGCCCCGTGGTTTGTCGAGCGCGCCCTCGAGGCGGGGCTCGACAGCGTCAATGATCCCGGCCCTGAAGGATCGTTTTTCATGCCGCAGAGCATGGGGAACGGCGCGGCGCTGATCGACTTCGACCAGGACGGCCGGCTCGATCTCTATCTTCTCAACGGCGGCGGGCCGGCGTCGACCTCGGTCAATCGACTCTGGCACCAGGAAGCGGACGGACGGTTCCGCGATGTCTCGGCCGGGTCGGGAGTCGACGTGGCCGGCTTCGGGTCAGGGGTGGCGGTCGGGGATGTCACCAACGATGGCCTCCCCGATCTCTTCGTGAGCGAATACGGCGGCCTGCGGCTGTTCGTCAACGACGGCGGCGGCCGCTTCCACGATGCAACTGCCGACAGCGGCCTGGCAGGACGGGGCTGGGGAAGCTCGTCGAGCTTCGTCGATTACGACCGCGACGGCTGGCTCGATCTCGTCGTCGCCAACTACGTCGTCTACGACGCCGGCTCCATCTGCTACGCGCAGGACGGCACCCGTGACTTCTGCGCGCCGGCCGAGTTTCCCTCCGCATCGGCGACCCTGTTCCGCAACACCGGCCGCGGCCCCACGCCCCACTTCGAGGACGTCAGCGCCGCAAGCGGCCTCGCAGCGCTCCCCGGCGCCGGCCTCGGCGTTCTCTGTGCCGACTTCGACGGCGATGGCTGGGACGACATCTTCGTCGCCAACGACCAACAGCCGAACCGACTGTGGATCAACCGCCACGACGGCACGTTCGTCGACGAGGCGGTCCTCCGCGGCGTCGCGTTGACGGTCATCGGAGCCACCGCCGCCAACATGGGGGTAGCGTGGGGAGATGTCGACGCCGATGGCCTCTCCGACCTGTTCGTCACCCATCTCGAAATGGAGACCCACACCCTCTGGAAGCAAGGGCCGCGGGGGGCCTTCCTCGACCAGAGCGCCGCGGCAGGCCTCGTCGGCGCCGAGCGATCGACCGGCTTCGGAACGGTGCTGGCCGATTTCGATCTCGATGGCGACCTCGATCTCGCCTGGGTCAACGGCCGCGTCTTCTCAGGCCCCCCCGCGCCTGCCGGAGCGGTGCCACCGTTCTGGCTTCGCTACGCCCAGCCCAACTCGCTTGCCGAAAACGACGGCACGGGGCGATTCCGGTCGGTCGCCGCAACCAACGGTGCCTTCTGCGGGAGGCCCAACGTCGCCCGCCCCCTCTGCGCCGGCGACATCGACAACGACGGCGATGTCGACCTCGTCGCCGGCACTACCGCCGGGAGGGTGCTGCTCCTCGAGAATGTCGCCCCGCGCCACGGCCACTGGCTCACCGTCCGCGCCATCGACCCAGCGCTGCAACGCGACGCCATCGGCGCCGTGGTGACGGTCACCGCCGGCGGGAAAACTTGGCAGCGCCACCTCCAGCCAGGCTCGAGCTATTTGAGCAGCCACGATCCCCGGGCCCACTTCGGGATCGGGGAGACAGAGACGATCGACACGCTCGAGGTCTTGTGGCCGGACGGCACGCGCGAGCGCTTCCCCGGCGGCA
>CAMCCR010000360.1 GCA_945873085.1 Candidatus Kuenenia stuttgartensis
CCGCGTCTCCCGGGGCTCTTCGAGCAGACGCGACACGTGACGCTCTCGCAGCTCCTCGGCGGGCTCTCCGACGAGGCGTGGCGCACGGCGGTGGAAGAGCCGATGCGCTTGCGGGCGGATCTGATCGCCGGCCTCGAGGCGCGGGTCGCTGACTTTCTTGGCGACGATCTGGCAGGAAAGGCTGTGGCCCCAGCGGCATGGCTCCCGTCGCCGGAGGTGGCTGCCCGCGGGCTCGGCCGCTGGCGGAGCGTCTATCCCTCCGCGACCAACGTGCGGGCACCGCATGCCTGCCATGGGGGGGTGAAGATCGATCTCCGCGACCGGCTCGACCCGGTCTTCCCCGAAGCGGGCGTTCTCGAGCTCAACCGGCCCTTCCTCCAGGGGATCAACGGCCGGGTGTTCAGTTCCGACGGCACCCTCCTTGCGGACCATACGTGGTATGGCCGCCACATCGACGAACTCGTTCTGGCCGCCCCGAGGTGCCAGGGCGAACCGGTGCCGGGAGTTTCGATGTCACTGGCGAGCGATTTCGGCCACAAGAACTTCTGCCACTTCGTCCTCGACGGTCTCTGTCGTCTCCATCTCTTCGAGGCGGCGGGGATCCGGGTGGCGGCGATGGACCGGGTCTACTGTCCGCCTCCTCCGTCGGCCAATGCGCGGCGGCTCCTCGACCGGCTGGGGATCCCGGAGGAGAAGTTCGCATGGTTGGGCGAATCGACCGTCGTCCGGCCGGAGACGCTCCATCTGGCGACGTTTCCCGGGTCGCGGCGCAATTTCCCCCGCTGGCTGCCGGGCTTCGTTCAGGAACGCTGGCCGGTGACGCCGTCGAGAGCCGATCGGCGATTGTTCGTGTCGAGGGCAGGCTATCGACGGGCGGTGAGCAACGAGGCCGAGGTCCGTCGCCTCCTCGTGGCAGCCGGATTCGAGATCGTTGATCCGGCGAAGGCCGCCGACCCACAGCAGGATTTTGCGGAGGCTGCAGTGGTCGTCGGCGTTCACGGCGCGGCGCTTGCCAACCTCGCCTGGTGCCGCCCCGGCACGAGGGTGCTGGAATTGTTCCCCTCGGATCACATCTATCCCTACTACTACGCCTTGGCGGAGTCGGCGGGGCTCGAGTACGGCTGCCTCGTGGGCCGGAGCCTGAAGGATCGAGCCCCGGGTGATCTAGGGCCGAGTTGGTCCGATTTCCATGTCGACGAAGACGAGCTCGCCGCGGCCGTGGCCGCGATCATCGCCCCCTGACGAAGCGTCTCCCCGAGGTACGCAATCGCCCGTCCCTGGCCCTCCGTGTCCGGCCCGCCGTGTCTGGCCGGGGCAAACGTGGCATACTGTCCGCCGGGGGTGACCGGCCGACGGACGGACGGCGCCCCCGTTGACCCCATGCGGAGGTGACCGGTGCGCGCAGCACGTTTGACGGGTGGATGGCTTCTGGTGGCGGGGTTTCTCGCCGCCCTCTCCTTCTCTGGCAGCGGCGTCGCCGCCGAGGCCGATGCCGGCTTCACGCCGATCTTCAACGGCACCTCGCTCGAGGGCTGGGAGGGGAAGGACTTCTGGACGGTCAAGGACGGCGCGATCGTCGGCACGACGACGCCCGAGAAGCCGACCAACGGCAACACCTTCCTCATCTGGCGGCAGGGCACGCTCGACGACTTCGAGCTCAAGATCAAGTACAAGATCGAGGGGGGCAACAGCGGCATCCAGTACCGCAGCCACGATCATGGCGACTTCGTCGTCGGCGGCTATCAGGCCGACATCGACTCCTCCCCGACCTACACCGGCATCAATTACGAGGAACGGGGCCGCGGGATCCTCGCCGAGCGCGGTCAGCGGGTCACGATTGCTGCTGACGGCACGAAGAAGGTCGAGGAGATTGGCAACAAGGACGAGCTCCAGAAGCTCATCAAGCCGGGCGAGTGGAACGACTACCACCTCGTCGCCAAGGGGCCGAAGCTCTCCCACTTCATCAACGGCACGCTGATGTCGGAGACGATCGACGAGCAGGAGGGGAAGCGCACCGAAAAGGGGGTTCTCGCCCTCCAGCTCCACGCCGGCCCGCCGATGGTGGTCCAGTTCAAGGACATTCACCTCAAGCGCACCAAGCTCGCCGACGGTCGCAAGAAGCTCGTCCTCGTGGCCGGCAACGCCAGCCACGGCCCCGGCGAGCACGAGTTCCGTGCCGGTGTGAAGCTCCTGGAAAAGTGCCTCGATTCGAGTGGCGGCAAGCTCGTCACGGCTGCCTATGACCACGGCTGGCCGGCCGACCGGACCGCCTTCGACAACGCCGACGGGATCTTCTTCTTCGCCGACGGCGGCGGCGGCCATCCCGTCCTCCAGAGCAATCGGCTGGCGATGGTCGACGCGCTGGCGAAGCGGGGTGTCGGCATCGCCTGCCTTCACTACGCGGTGGAAGTGCCCAAGGAGAAGGGTGGCCCTGAGTTCCTCAATTGGATGGGGGGCTACTTCGAGCCCCACTGGTCGGTGAATCCCCACTGGATGCTCGCCAAGACGGAGCTTGCCAAGGATCATCCGATCACTCGTGGCGTGAATCCGTTCGAGACGAACGACGAGTGGTACTACCACATGCGGTTCAAGGAGCCGCAGTCGAAGGTGGTGTCGATCCTCTCGGCCGTCCCGCCGGACGACACCCGCGAGCGTCCCGATGGCCCCCACAGCAACAACCCCACCGTCCGTGCCGGCAAGGGGAGCCGCGAAGTCCTTGCGTGGGCGTACGAGCGTCCTGAGGGGGGCCGCGGCTTCGGCTGCACCGGCGCCCACTTCCACCGCAACTGGGCCAATGACGACTTCCGTCGCCTGATGCTCAACGCGCTGGTGTGGACGTCGGGCCTGGATGTTCCCGCCGAAGGAATCGCCAGTGGCGTCACCCCCGACGACATGGCGGCAAACCTCGACGCCAAGGGGAAGTGAGCCGAGCTGTCGCGAACGAGAGCGACAACATGATTCGACGCGGGGCGGGGGCCTCTCCCCCGCCCCGCTTTTTTCCAAGCGACCCAGCAGCTCAGACCGATTCAATAGCCCCCTCTCAGGAGAACGTTCCATGCCCAAGCTTTCCGTCGATGGCGTCGGTGATTTCGAAGTTCCCGCTGGCAAGCGGCTGGTTAACGCGCTTGTCGACGAGTGTGGGATCGATCAGCTCCATGCCTGCGGCGGCAACGCCCGCTGCACCACCTGCCGGGTGGAGTTTGTCGCCGGCGAGCCGGCCGC
>CAMCCR010000361.1 GCA_945873085.1 Candidatus Kuenenia stuttgartensis
CCAGCGAGGATCGCCAGGCAGAAGCGGCGTGCGACAAGACCACCAAACATTGACCTACTCATAGAAAGCTTCCCGGTTGAACGCTGCGGTTGAATCGGCCGTCGCGCTGGGCACGCTCTGGCACAGGATGTGGTTTTGCGAGGAGGCGAAGTCGCTTCCTCGAAAGAGACAATATGCAAGCCTCGTGCCAAAGTGCTGTAAGGTTTTCTGGAGCGCGTGTTTTCCGCAGCGAAACACTCTCTTCTGGGCTGAAATGGCGGGATTCGAGCGGCTTTTTTTTGGCCGCCCCTCTGTTTTTTCGGAACTTTGATCGGCCCCCCACAACAGGCGGGAACTGTGCAATTTTGTGATTCATTTCGCAGGATCTGCGATATTCGGTTCCCCGGAAGTGTGAGGTTCGGGGGGAGTCTGATCCGGCCGCGACGCGACCGAATCCTGGCCTCCAGCCGGGTGCCTTGAGGAGGATCTTCGTGCTTCAGACGTCTCCGATCAGCCCGACACTTCAGCCGATCCCGGTCAGGGAGGCTCGCGAGCCGGCGCTTCCCCGTGGAGACTTGCCGTGGTCGCGGGTGGTCGGGGAGGCCGAAGTGATGCGCCTCCTCGAGCAGGCGATCGTCCGCGTGGGGGCGTTTGATTGCCCGGTGCTCGTCACGGGGGAGACCGGCTGCGGCAAGGAGGAGGTGGCCCGCGCGATCCATGCCGCCGGTTCCCGGGCCAGCCGGCCGTTCGTGGCGGTGAACTGTGGCGCGATCGTGTCGACGCTGGCGGAGAGCCAACTCTTCGGCCATGCCCGGGGCTCGTTCACGGGGGCCGATGCGAGCACCGCCGGCGCCTTCCGCGCCGCTGACGGGGGGATTCTATTTCTCGACGAGATCGGGGAGATGCCGCTCGACCTCCAGCCGAAGCTCCTTCGCGCGCTGCAGCAGCGCGAGGTGACGCCCGTCGGGGCGACCCGGCCGATCCCCGTCGACGTCCTGGTGATCGCGGCGACGAATCGGGATCTCGCCGTCGAGGTGGCCGCCGGCCGGTTCCGCGAGGACCTCTTCTACAGGCTCAACGTCATTCACCTCTCGATCCCCCCGCTGCGCGCCCGCCGCGACGACATCCCACGCTTCGTCGCACACTTCACCCGGCATTTCGCCTCTCTCTATGGCCTCCCGGTGTGGCAGCCCGACGCCGCCACGCTTTCGCGGTTTGTCGACTTCGCCTGGCCGGGAAATGTGAGGCAACTGGCGCAGACGATCCAGCGCGTCTCGATCTTCGCCGACCAGGTCGAGGCGATCCTCGACGAGACGTTTGCCGCAGCCACTCCCGACCTCCGCATGCCAGCGGCGGTGACGGAGGCGTCTCCAGCCGCACCCCGCGACATCCCGGCAACCGTCAACGCCGGCCCGGCTCCAGACGCGTCTGCGGGAGCGGGGCCGGAGGCGAGTCTCCCGATGTTGCATCTCGACGAGCTGCGGCGCCTCGCGGTCCGTCAGGCGCTCGCGGCCGCGGAGGGGCATCGCGGCCGTGCGGCGTTGCTCCTTGGCGTCTCCCCAAACACGATGACGAAGCTCGTCGCCGAGGCCTGCCCAGGTGAGCAAGCCGCGCGTGGCCGGCCGCGCAAGGCACGCGGAGTGAAGGGAGCAAGACTGGGTTAGACTGTTGAGTGGGGCAAAGGTTCAAGGCCGATGCCCGCATCCATCGACGGCATTTCCCGGCCAGCCTCGAGAGACGGAGGCGTTTGAATGTTCACGATCGATCTCGGTGGAAAGACGGCGCTTATCACCGGCGGCAGCCAGGGGCTCGGCCTCGTCACCGCCCAGACGCTCCATCAGGCCGGGGCGAATGTCGCCATCGGATTCTTCCCCGACGAAGCCGGGGAGAACTCGGCCCGAGCCGAACGGGCCGTCGCCAGCCTCGGCGACAGGGCGATGGCGATTGCCGCCGACGTGCGCGACCTGGCCGCCGTCGAGCGGATGGTCGACGGGGCCATCGACCGCTTCGGAGGCCTCGACATCCTCGTCAACAACGCCGGCATCCTCCGCGACAAGACGATCCGGAAGATGGCCGCCGACGACTGGCAGGCGGTGATCGACACGAATCTCACCGGAGTCTTCAACGGCTGCCGGGCGGCCTGTGATCGGATCGGCGACGGCGGGCGGATCGTCAACATCTCCTCGATCAGCGCGGCGGTCGGGTTCTTCGGGCAGGCCAACTACGCCGCCGCGAAGGCCGGTGTTGTCGGGCTCACGAAGGTGGTCAGCCGCGAATTGGCGAAGCGGGCGATCACCGTCAACGCCGTCGCGCCGGGGGTCGTGCTCACCGACATGGGGCGGACGATCCCCGCCGAGTCGCTCGACGCGATGCTTGAAGAGATTCCGCTCCACCGCTTTGGCGAGCCGCGCGAGATTGCCGAGGCGATCCTGTTTCTCGTCAGCCCGATGGCCTCGTATGTCACCGGGCAGACGCTCCACGTCAACGGGGGCTGGTGGGGATGATCGGGAGACTCGCCGGGAAGATCTGCTCGGCAGACGAGGCGGCGGCGCTCGTGGGCGACGGGATGACGGTCGTCAGTGGCGGCTTCGTCGGGGCGGCCCACCCCGAGGCGCTGTCGTCCGCCCTCGAGCGCCGCTTCCTCACCTCCGGGAGCCCCCGCAATCTGACGCTCGTCTATGCGGCCGGCCAAGGCGACGGCCGGACGCGCGGGCTCAATCACCTCGCCCACGCTGGCCTCCTCAAGCGGGTGATCGGAGGCCACTGGGGGCTCTGCCCGCGGCTCGGCGCGCTGGCCATGGCCAACGAGATCGAGGCCTACAACTTTCCCCAGGGAGTGATCTGCCACCTGTTTCGCGACATCGCAGCCGGCCGCCCCGGCTGCATCACGCACGTCGGCCTTGGCACGTTCATCGATCCGCTTCAGGCCGGGGGGCGGCTCAACGCACGGACGACCGAGGCGCTTGTGGAGCGGGTGGAGATCGGCGGCAAAACCTGGCTGTGGTACAAGGCGCTGCCGCTCAACATCGCCCTGATCCGCGCCACGGCCGCCGATCCCTCCGGCGGCCTCGTGATGGACGAGGAGGCGATCATCGGCGAGGTGTTGCCGATCGCGCAGGCGGTGCGAAACTGCGGCGGGATCGTGATCGCGCAGGTGAAGCGCCTCCTCGACGCACCGGCCGCGCCGCAGCAGGTGCGCGTGCCGGGGATCCTCGTCGACCGGATCGTGGTGGCTGG
>CAMCCR010000362.1 GCA_945873085.1 Candidatus Kuenenia stuttgartensis
AGACCGAGGAGGTGGAGGAGCGTGGCGTTGAGATCGTGAACGTGCACCGGATCGGCGACGACGTTGAAGCCGAAGTCGTCGGTCGCGCCGTGAACGTGCCCCGCCTTGAAGCCGCCGCCGGCCACCCACATCGAAAACGCCCGATTGTGGTGGTCGCGGCCGTCGCTGCCCCCCTGGTTCATCGGCGTCCGTCCAAACTCCCCTCCCCAGGTGACGAGCGTGTCGTCGAGGAGGCCGCGCTCCTTGAGATCGATGACGAGCGCGGCACTCGCCCGATCGGTGTCGGCGGCGTTTTGCTTCATCCGATTGACGAGATCGCCGTGGGTGTCCCAGGCCTCGTGGAAGAGCTGCACGAAGCGGACACCGCGCTCGAGAAGCCGGCGGGCAAGGAGGCAGTTGCGGGCATAGCCCGGCTTGGCCGGATCGGTGATCCCGTAGCGATCGAGAACGGCCTTCGACTCATCGGCGAGATTCATCAGCTCCGGGGCGCTCGCTTGGAGTCGGTACGACATCTCGTAGCTCTGGATCCGTGAAGCGATCTCCGGATCGCCGACCGCATCGAGCGCGAGCTCGTTGAGCCGGTTGAGGGTGTCGAGCGAGATACGCTGCGCTTCCCGGTCGATTCCCTTGGGGTTGGTGAGATAGAGAACCGGATCGCCGGTGCCGCGAAGCGGGATTCCGCCGTAGAGCGTGGGGAGGAAGCCGGCGCCGTAGTTGCTCGCCCCGCCGCTGGTGCCGGTGGCACTCGTGAGGACGACGTAGCCGGGAAGATCCTCCGCCTCGCTCCCCAGGCCGTACAGCGTCCAGGCCCCGAAGCTCGGCCGGCCGAACTGCTGCGAGCCGGTGTTCATGAGGATCTGCGCTGGCGCGTGATTGACGGCATCGGTCTGCATTGAACGGATGACGCAGATGTCGTCGGCGATGCTCCCGATGTGTGGCAGCAGTTCGCTCCAGTAGAGCCCGCTTCGGCCCGACTTCCGGAAGGAGAACTTCGGTCCCAGGAGGGTCGAGTTGGGATTGATGAAGGCGGCCCGGTAGCCGGCGAGGAGTTCCGCGGGGGGAAGCGACCCGCTCCGCTTGGCAAGCTCCGGCTTGAAGTCAAAAAGCTCGAGGTGGCTTGGCGCTCCCGCCTGGAACATCGAGATCACCCGCTTTGCTTTGGGGGCGTAGTGTGGAGCCCGGGGGGCGAGCGGATTCGGGGCCGACGAGGCGTGCCCTTCCTTTTCGAGCAGCGTTGCCGCCGCCATGCCGGCAAGGGACACGCCGCATTCGCGGAAGAACCAGCGTCGCCTGAGGAGCTTGGCTTGGGCGTCGCGGACCTGTTCGGCCGAGGGGAAAGCGGTCATGGGAATCCTTGGGCGTGGCGGAGAGGCGTTGCCGGAGGGGGCGAGAATCAATGCTTGCTGACGGTCTCGTCGAGATTCAAAAGGACGCGGGCGACGAGCGTCCAGGCGGCGGCATCCTGGGGGGTGGCGCCGGGAGGGAGCGCAGGAATCGCCCCGAGCGATCCGGTGGCGACCTCGCGGGCATCGAGCCAGCCATCGGCGATCCGCCGCCGCTGCGTGTCGAGGAAGGCGAGGAGCGTCGAGGTCTCGTCACCGCTGGGGAGCCGGCCGGTGCAGGCTGAAAACGCGTGACGGATCCGCGCCTGGTCGTCGGCGCCTCCGTCGCGGAGGATTTTCAGGGCGAGGGCTCGGGCGGCTTCGACAAACACCGGCTCGTTGAGGCCGGCAAGCGCCGACAGCGGCGTGTTCGAGCGGAGGCGGCGGGCGCAGGCGATGTCGCCGTTGGGGGCATCGAAGGCCGAAAGAAGCGGATCTGGCATCGACCGCTTGCGGTGGAGGTAGACGCTCCGCCGATAACGCTCGGGCCCCTCCGCCGCCTTCCAGCTGACGCCGCCGTAGTTGTAGTCGAGGACGTTTTGGGGCACTGGGGCCATCACCCCCGGGCCGCCAATGGAATGGGTGACGAGCCCTGAGACGGCGAGCGCCAGATCGCGGACGACCTCCGCATCGGCGCGGAACCGCGGCCCCCGGGCCAGGAAGCGATTCGTCGGATCGATGGCGAGAGTGTGGGGCGTGGCCCGCGATGACTGCTTGTAGGTGTCGCTGGTGACGATCTCCCGGATCAGGTGCTTCTGGCTCCAGCCGCGTTCCTGAAAAGAGACGGCGAGCCAGTCGAGGAGATCCCGCTCGAGCGGCACGGGGCTGCGCGTGCCGAAGTCGTCGGGCACCTCCGCGAGCCCCTGCCCGAAGATCGCCTGCCAAACCCGATTGACCGCAACCCGCGCGGCCAGCGGCGAATCGGGTGACACCAGCCACATCGCAAACCCGAGCCGGTTGGCAGGCGTCCCCGCGGGGAGCGGATGGAGCGCGGCAGGCACGTGCGGGGGAATGGTTTCGAGTGGCTGCATCCAATTCCCCCGGTCGAGCCGCCGGGTGGGCCGGGCATGGGCTTGATCACGCTCGGCGAGATGGAGGATCGTGGTCGGGCCTTGCGGCCACTGCTGATAGAGGGTGCCAATGGATTCCTCAGCAGTCTTCAGCTCCGGCACGGCCTTCCGCCAGGCCTCGAAGATCGCTGCTCGGTCGGCGTCAGTCCTAACCTCGGCGGGGATGGCGAGCGCGAGGACGCAGGCGTGGTCGATCGGCGGGGCCGTGGGAGAAAGCGCGGTCGACAGGGAGAGGCGAGTAGCGCCAATCAGGCTTGGCGTGCCGGGCCAGTGGAGGGCGATCTTGAGCTTTGTCCCCTCAGGGAGGTCGAGCGGCTTTTCAAAGCGGAGGACGGCTGCCGACGGCTGATGGCGGCGGCCGGGGCCGCGGTCGGCCTTCCACCAGGTGCCGTGATTGCCGTCGACGAGGTTTGCCACCGGGCCGATCGAGCGCTTCTCGTTTGGCTTGTCGGCCGGCGGCGGAGGAGCGGACTCGGGCTCGGAGAAGTCGGCCGACGGGTCGACGAGCGTCACCTTTTCCCAGGCATCGCTGCCGGGGCGTTGGACGAAGCCCTCGACCTCGCCGAGCGCCCAGGGGCCGTGCCGGCCGGGGCCGAATTGGAACAGGTCACCGTGGAGGAGCGCTTCGAGCCGCAGGGCGGTCACTCCGGTCATCTTTGGCTCGGTGACCACGAAGATCTCCGGGCCGTGCATGCCGAGGGTGAGGATCACTCGCTCCTCTTCCTGGGTCGGGTGATTGAGCCCGCCGAT
>CAMCCR010000363.1 GCA_945873085.1 Candidatus Kuenenia stuttgartensis
GTCTCCCCGGCGGCGAGCGATTCGACGCCGCCGATCACCATCCCGGAGGTGAGGAGCGTCCGCTCAACCGGATAAGGCTCGCGGTTTTCGAGAACACACGTCTCGATGTGGCGCGTGAGGGGATGGAAGAAGTCGGCCGTCGTCGCCCCGTACTGCGGCATCGGTAGCTGCATGAGGCAACTGACGATCTCGCCCGAGTCAGTTCGCAGGCCGGCGTAGGTGAAGTCGCGAAGCGGCCCCATGATCATCGTCGTCCGGAAGCCGTCGCGGTGATCGATGAGATACCCGGTCGAGTCGGCGAGGGTCTTCCGCGCCCAGTCGAACGTCACCGGCTCCGTCATCCAGCCCCCCTCGACCGGGAGATTGTGGCTGCGGTTGAGGGCCGCGACGATCAGCCGGCGCGTGACGTCGCGATCGGCCCCGGCGAGCGCCTCCCAGAGCTTCGCGCCGCGAAGGGCATGCACCGAGCGAATCCCCACCTCGCCGCCACGGCGCCGCTCCGACATGCACTGCGCCGTCTCTAGGCCGTGGAAGTCGTAGCTGTCGACACCGCCGTAACACATGCAGACGCTCTCGAGGAGCGGCACGTCGAGCGGCATGTCGATCGCCGGCTGGCGAATCGTGATTGGCAGCGACGAGCCGGCCAGGAACGGAAACCCGAGGCGACGGGCATCGGCGACCATCTCGGCACACTCGTTCCACTCCGTGGAGAGGTGCTTATCGTTAAACACCGGTACCGACCGCCCCGAGTCTTCGAACACCTTCACGCATTCCTTGAACCACTCGTAGCGCGGATAGCGAGTCTGCCCCTTGTCGTTCTTCGGATAGTCGCCATGCTCGGCGATGATCACGACGCCGTCGACGGCAAGCTTGTCGGTGCCGAGGGTGAGCGCCTCGCGGACAGTGGGGAAATCGCGGAGGCCGTAGCGGGCGATCCGCTGCCGGCCGAGGTCGGGCTTCTTCTCTTTGCCATCCCCCTCCGGGAACTGCGCGATGTGGACCGCCGCCACGTCGAGCCTCGGCTCCTGCCAGCGACCCTGCCAGGAGTAGCCGCTGCAGAGGCGGTCGAGGATGTGCTGCGTGTGGGAGTGCTCGAAGATCACCGTGCCGAGGAGGGCGATCTTTTTTCTTCCACCCGCGGTGACGGCGTCCGCTGCCACGAGTGGGCGGGGGGCGGCAACGCCAGCCATGAGGCCGGCCGCCCCGGCTGCAAGGAGATCACGGCGGGAGACTCGCGACGGCAACGGCTGACCCATGCGGCACCTCGGGGAGAGGGGGGACAAAGAACAGGAACGAACCTCGACTGTCAGGCGACAGGCTCCGCCGCGGCGGCCGATGCGTCGGCCCGATCCTCCGGCCAGAGCAGTGCCCAGGCAGCGAGGGCGACGAGCGTCACGGCGCCTGCGGCGGCGATGCCGACCGAATACGAATGCGTCTCGTCGGCGAGCCACCCGAAGAGTTTCTGGAAGCGGGCCGACACCACCCAGCCGAAGAAGCTCGCGATTCCGGTGACCAGGCCGATGTGGTGACGCGAGACATCCTGCGTGAAGGAATAGTAGATGGGGAACAGGCCAAGAGTCCCGGCCCCGGCGACGAGGAACAGGGTCAGGAGCAGCGGCCCCGCGGAAATCCACGGCACCGCCGTCAGAGCCAGGCAGAGGACGCAGCAACAGGCCACGGTCGCCACGCGCGACCACTTCACCGTCCACCCCTTCCCGGCCAGCCGCCATGACAGCCAGCCGGCGGCGAGGCAGCCGACGTCGGCGACGGCGAACCAGGCAGCGTTGAACCAGAGCGTCGTCGTCTCGCCGTAGCCGTACTGCTTCTGGAGGATGAGAGGGATCCAGGCCCGGAGGATCTGCCACACGGTGTTGATGACCACCACCACGAGGAGCACGGCCGCCCAACGGCGGATGGTGTCGAGACCTGAGTCGACCGCTTCCCCGTTCCCATCCGCATCCCCTCGGCGGGCGACGTGGAAATCTTCGTTCCGCGTCGCGGCGAGCCAGCCGACGATCCAGATGACCCCCACCAGACCCACGACCTGGAAGCCGATCCGCCAACTCAACCCCTGCTGGACCATGATCCACCACATGAAGACCGGCGTCAGGATCGACCCCACCGATGTGCCGCTCTGAAGAACACCGTTGCCCATCGCCCTGCCGCGGGCCGTGAGCAGGAGCTGCGTCGTCTTGAGCGCACAGGGCCAGTGGGCCGCCTCGAAGAATCCGAGGACGGTCCGCAGGCGCAGCAGTTCGTCGTAGTCACGGGCCCAGCCGGTGGCGAATCCGACGAGCGACCAGGCAAGGAGCGCCGCCGGATAGAGCCAGCGGACGTTGACCCTATCGGCGAGGAAACCGAAGAGGAGCGAACCGGCGGCGAAGGCGTATCCGAAGGAGGCCTCGATGCTGCCGTATTGCTCGTTCGTGAGGGAGAACTCCTCCATGACGCGTTTTGAGACGCTCGTCAGCGTCTGGCGATCCATGTAATTGATCGCCGAGGCCGCCAGCAGAAGCCCGGCGATCAGCGCGACACGGCGGGGCAGTTGCCCCGCGCCTGTTCCGATGCCGAGCATGCGTCAGCCCTCCCAGGACCGGCCGTCCCAACGGAGCACTCGCTCCAGCCAAGTCTCCAGGTCGGCGGCGAACAGTGAAAACAGCAGCTCCCCCTTGGCAGAACTGGCACGCTGCGGCGAACCGATGTGCCCGGGCACCGTCCGCTCCTTCGTGATCCAGCCCCGCGACCCCGGGAGGAAGGCATTGCCGAACGGGACCGTCTCGAGGCGCTCGTGAGGCTTGACGAGGTGCGGGCTTGCCCGCAGCACCATCGACGTCTCCCATTCACAGGCATGCCCCATCTCACGCTGCTCGAAATCCCCGTCGTGCTCCCAGGGACGGGTGCCGAGGCCCCAGTAAGTCGTCATGAGAAGGAGAAGATCGGAACGGGCGCGGTGGCGCTGGCGGACCTCGAAGATCGCCTGCTTGGCAGGAATGTCGTTGCCGCCGTGGCCGTTGACGAGGACGATCCGTCGAAATCCGTGCGTGAGGAAACACTCGACAAGGTCGTTGAGGAGATCGAGGTAGACCCGTGGCGAGGCCGAGACGGTGCCGGCGAAGTCGAGGTGATGGTGCGAATTGCCGAGCCACTGGAGCGGCGCGAAGAGGACGCGATCGGCCATCCGCGCCGACACGCGGGCGA
>CAMCCR010000364.1 GCA_945873085.1 Candidatus Kuenenia stuttgartensis
CTCGATTTCACCGTGAAGGCCGGGCTCGATCTGCGTCTCGGGATCGATTTCCAAAACCCCGACGCTCCGCGACCGTTCATCGAGACCGGCTACGACGTCGCAACGGTGTCAATTGCCAGCCGGGCGTCGATCCCGCTGTTCAGCGCGTCGGTGCTGTCGCTCGGCGTCCAGATTGCTGGCGGGACGTTCGTCGTCGACAAGGACGGCCTCGCCTCCACGGCGACAAACGACGACGCCACGATCAGCGTCCGGCTCGACGGGCCGTCGGGGGGCCGGGTATTCTTCAGCGAGATCTCCAAGGCGACGCTCCAGGCGCCGGTCGTGACCGGCAAATTGATCGCGAATCTCCCGGTCAATTATCTCGACCCGAAGACGGGGACCTGGACCAAGGTCGACGCGGCCAAGCCGGCCCTGCGTTGGGAATTCAATCTTTCCCAGATCGCCAGTCCTCCGGCGCCTGTCCTTCCCGACTTCAAGAAGCTCATCGACGCTGCGTCTTTTAGCCTCGACGCCCTCGGCGACGGCTGGGACGGTTTCTTCTCCCTCTTCGAGATGGCGGTGAGTAGCACCGCCTTCGCTGCGAAGATCCCGATCATTGGCGATGCCCTCAAGGACAACTCCCGGCTTCTGACGACGATTCGGCAGAACGCCACCACGCTCCGTGGACTCACCAAGGGAGCCACGACGCAGGTCGCCGTGACGGCGGCGCGACAAGCCCTCTTCGAGGCCTTCAACCAGGGCTGGCTCCAGGATCGGATCGGCGGATCGCTCGATGTCAACGACATCGATGTCTACCTCGGGACGGCGAAGTGGACGCCGGGGACGGCGATCCCTGCGACAACATCCTCCGTGTCGTTCCGGATGCGGCTGAAGACAACGCTCGCCGACCTCCAGATCCCGCTCGACAAGCTCGACTTCAACCTTCCCGGCCTCGGGCTCGATCTCACGGGCGCCGTGACGGCCAAGGCAGGTGTCGAGTTCGAACTCGGCTTCGGCGTCGACCGTAACGGCGGCGTGTTTCTCGAAACGAACAACACACTGGCGGGGAAGACGCACGAGCTGGAGTTCTCGATTGAGGCGGGTATTCCGAACGCCACGCTCAATGGGACGCTCGGCCCACTTGCCGTCGAGGTCATCGACCGGGGCACGATCGTCAAGGGAACGTTCGCGGTCGACATCAAGGATCGGAACACCGACAACCGGCTCTATCTGACGGAACTGGCCGCGTCGCGAGGTAGCTTCGCGAGCATCGTTGACGCGAGATTCACTGGCGACGCCAAGGTCGCCCTCGGCGTGACGATCGCCGCTGGCGCGGCATTCCCGTCGATCTCAACGGTGCTCTCCTTCGGTTGGACCTACGCGTCGGCCGCAACCAACGCGTCGTCGTTCGGGACGCTCTCCCCCGTCACGTTCACCGACATTACGATCGACGCCGGTCAGGCGATTAGCCGGCTCGTTCGTCCGGTCATGCAGCAGGTGGACAATGTCATCGCACCGATGAAGCCGGTGTTGAAGTTGCTCAACGACCCGATCCCGGTGATCTCCGACCTCGCGGGGCCGACGAGCCTCCTCGACATCGGCGAGATGCTCGCCGATAAAGTCGGCGGAGATACGGCGGCAGCGGTGAAGCAGGCGCGAAAGTTTGCCAATCTGCTTACCACCTTCACGATCATCGCCGACGCCTCCAAGAGCATCGGCGACGTGAAGCTCAATCTCGGGTCGCTGTCGCTCGCCCCGGAGGATGTGAAGAGCGGATCGGGCCTGAGTTCGATCCCTGAGAGCCGGATAAACACGGGGGGATTCAAGTCCCTCGCGGCGGCCGTCTCTGCCGCGGCTGCTGACAAGACCGACGGTGGCAAGGCCTCTGCCGCCAAGGAGGTCCAGGACTTTATCGACTCGGCAAAAAAGAACGCCTCTGACACCGAGCCGGGGGACACTCCCAAGCCGACCTTCTCGTTCCCGGTCTACGACAACCCCTCCTCGCTCATTGGCCTCCTCTTCGGCCGCAATGTCGACCTCGTCCGGTTCGACATGCCGCGTTACCAGATCGCGAACTACTCCTATTCCCAATATTTTCCGACGCCCGTCCCGTTCGTGTTCGTGGAAGTTGCCGGAAAGCTCAATGCGTCAGTGCAGCTGAGCTTCGGCTACGACACGGCTGGCCTTCAGGCCTATGCCAAGTCGAAGCAGGCGAAGGACATTCTCGACGGCTTTTATGTCGTCGACGGCGTTGGACCGGAGTTGGAACTCGGCGGTGGGCTGGCTGTGATGGTCCGGCCACCGAAGATCCCATCGATTCCGCTGCCCGTGGCGGGGGCGAAGCTTTCGGTCGACATTGGCGCGGGGGGCGGAATCTTCGCGAATGTCGGCTTCGACATCGCCGACCCTAATGATGACGGCCGTCTCCACTTCACCGAACTCGCGGGCCTGCTCGATGCCGGTCCGCAGGCGCTGTTCGATGTCAACGGGGAGGTGACGGCAAAGCTCTACGCCACGGCGAAGATTTCAGCGTCCTGGAAACTCCTTGGAAAGAAGTATTCGCGCACGATCGCCGATCACGAGGAGACGTTCGTCAACGAAACGTTGCTCAACTTCAACATCCAGGCTCCCGTCCCGAAGCCGCCGGCGCCTCCGACTCCTGAGCCGGCTGTTCAGGCGGGCGGGCTGGTCACGCTTCTCACGACGAGTGCTGACGACATCTTTTCCGTCACGCGCGAGGGTACCGGCATCCGCGTCACGCGGAGTAATGCCGACGACCTGCTCACCTACGGTTCCGGCGGGCTCTCCAAGCTCTACACCAACGTCGACCGGATCGAGGCTGACGGGGGAATTGGCGACGACTCGATCGTCCTCGGGGCCGACGTCCCCGTCCCCGCTCGCCTTGTCGGCGGCGCCGGTCGCGACACGCTCGTCGGTGGGGCCGGCAATGACACGATCGCCGGGGGCCTCGGAGCCGACGTACTCGCCGGAAGCGGCGGCGACGACGTCCTCGACGGCGGGTTCGACAGCGACCAGATCTGGGGCGGTGTCGGGGCCGACCGAATCAGCGGTGGCGACGGCGACGACCGGATCTACGGCGATCGCTCCTACGAGATCACCGTTAACTGGTCCGAGGATCAGCACGGGGCCTTTTCAGCGTCGACGTCAACCGACGGCGGCGACACGATCGACGCCGGTCCGAACCAGGACC
>CAMCCR010000365.1 GCA_945873085.1 Candidatus Kuenenia stuttgartensis
GTCCGCCCAGTCTTCCTCGGCCAGCCCGAACGACATCGTCATGCCAGCGCCCCCTGTGCCGACGCGGACGTGCACACCGGGCTCAGGCTCGGTGCGGACGACCGAGTTCGAGGGATGCTTGCCGTAGATGCCGTGCCAGCGCTCGGTGATCTCCCATGCCGGGAGGCTGGCGATGCGCCGGAGCTCACGGAGGATGAGGTCATCGATCTCCGCCTTGTCGAACGGGCTGATGTTGTCGTCGTATTCGTGGGAATCGCCGAGGATCAGACTGCCGCCCTGGTTTTGGGCGATCATGACATGGATCCCGAAACGGTCGAGCTCAGGGTGCGCGCCCGCGACGCGGTGCTTCACGGCATCGAGCGCCGGACAGGCGGCGAAATTACCGTAATGCCTGAGTGTCAGCCCGCCGGCGAGGAACGGACCGATGCGCGCGGAATGCGGCGCGGTCGCCAGCATCTGGAGCTTGCAGCGCCGGATGCCCTGCTCCCGAAGGAGGCCAGGATAGATCGATTCCACGTCGCTGCCACCGCAGACAATGATCCTATCGAAGCGGTGCATCCGACCGTCGGCCGTGCGGACGCGCTCCGTGGAGGCCTCGGTCACGACCGTGTGGAAACGGATGTCGACACCGCGGGCGGCAGAAAGATGGGACGCGATCCGCGCCACGCTCGTCCGTGGATCCACGCCCGTCTCGGTCGGGCTCCAGAGGCCGCCGCGCAGCCCTGCCGGGTTTGCCAGGGGCGAGAGCTCGAGAACATCGGCGGATTCCAGGAGCCGGCAGTCGATGCCATGGGCGGAGGCGGCGGCGTGGAACTGCTGCAGCACATCCATCTCGTCATCCTCGTGGGCGACGTGGAGAGAGCCGCAGGGATTGAGCCACAGATCCGTCTCGGTCGCGATTCGCCGCCACCGTGTCAGGGAACGCAGGGCCGTGCCGTAGGAAGGGGTGAGGGCCTGGCCGATCGGCCAGAGCATGCCGAAGTTGCGGACCGACGCACTGCTCGCCGCGGAGTCGCGCTCGAAGAGGGTCACGCGGTGTCCACGATCAACGGCCGCCGTGGCGTAGGCGAGGCCGACGATACCTGCACCGACGATGCCGACCGACTTCGATCCCATGATCAGACTCCGTGGCGCAGCGCGTCGAAATGCCGCTTGAAGTGCTCGAAGGGGAGCGTCGGAAGTCCGCTCACCTTCGCCTGGTCATCCCAGCGCCTCAGCCGCACCGCATCGGCAAAGAACGGAAGCCGTTCGAAATCAGCCACTTCAGCGGCAGACATCGGGCCCCCCTGAAGCGCGAGGCTCGTCAGCGACGGCGGGGAGAGCCCTGCGAGGTAAGCTTCCTCCACGGCGCACAGATAACGCTTCGCCGGCACGTGGAGCCGGACCGGCGCCACCACGGCCTCGGGGAACGTCGCGGCCAGCCAGTCGGCGCCGAGCCGCTCATGGACGTCATCGATGCCGCGGTCGGGAGCGTCATCGGGAAGATGGTGGAGAAGATGGCCGACGTCGTGGCTCAGGGCTGCCACGACAAGTGCCGCACCGGCCCCGGAACGTTCCGCGAGACAGGCCGCCTGACAGGCGTGTTCCCATTGGGTGACCGCTTCGCCGCCGTACTCCGAATCGCCATGTTCGGCGAAGAGGGTGCGGAGGGTGTCGTAGGTGTTGGTCATCGACCGGGAGCTCCTCAGGAGTCTGGCGGCGCTCATGGGATCCACACGGAACACGCTTCGCGGCGACCATTAAGCTAGCGAAATTGTTCCGTCAGAACAGTGTCGAGGCACCTGCTTGCCCCACGAGCGGCGATTGACCGGAACACGGATTTCCGAGGTCGTCGCCATGGCGGCGGCCTTCGTCGCGTATTTCTGTGTGTATGGCTTCAGGAAGCCGTTCACGGCGGGAACATACGACACCGACGGTGTCTGGGGGCTCGGCTTCAAGGAGCTCATCGTCCTCACGCAGGTCGTCGGCTACACGCTCTCGAAGTTTGTCGGGATCGGTGTCGTCGCTGAAGTGCCGCCGCGCCTCCGGATCGCAGCGCTGCTGGGGCTTGTGGCCCTTGCCGAAGCAGGATTGGTAGCCTTCGGCTTGCTTCCCAGACCGTGGTCGGCGCTGGGATTGTTCGTCAATGGTCTGGCGCTGGGCATGACGTTCGGGCTCGTCTTCGGTTTCCTGGAGGGACGCAGGTCGACCGAGGCGCTGGCAGCCGGTCTGTGCACGAGCTTCATCATCGCCGATGGCGCGATGAAGACCGTCGGAGCCTGGCTGCTCGAACGGGGAGTAACTGAAGCGTGGATGCCCGCCGCGGCTGGGGCGCTGTTTGCCGTGCCGCTGGCGGCGGCCGTGACGGTGCTCGCCCGGACACCGCCGCCGTGTTCGGAAGACTTGGCCGCCCGGAGTATTCGCGAGGCGATCGACCGGGGTGAGCGGCGGGCGCTGTTCCGCCGGCATGCCACCGGACTGTCGCTGATCGTCGTCGTCTACCTTGTCGCCACGATTCTGCGGAGCGTGCGGGCCGACTTCGCCCCGCAACTCTGGGCCGGGCTCGGGGTCGACGTGCCGCCGAGGCTCTACACGGTCACCGAGTTCTGGGTCGCCCTGGGGGTGATCGTCGTCAACGGCCTCGCGGTGCTCGTCAGGGGCAACCGGCGGGCCTTCCTCGCCTCGCTCGGGGTCTGCATGGCCGGTGTGGTGCTGCTGGCGGCCACCCTCGTCGCGCAGGGCCTCGCCCTCATCTCCCCGGTGACGTTCATGGTCCTCATCGGACTGGCGCTCTACGTTCCCTACGTCGCCATCCACACCACGGTCTTCGAGCGTTTCTTCGCCGTCACCCGCGAGCGCGGCAACGTCGGCTATCTTCTCTACGTCGCCGACGCCCTCGGCTATCTCGGCTACGTCGCCGTCTTGTGCCTGCGGCTCTTTGGCACGGGAGGAGCGGGTAGCCTTGCCTTCTTCATTCCGCTCTGCTGGTGCGCGGTGGCCGTGCTGATGGTGTCGCTTGTATGGGCGATGACCTACTTCGTGTTTCGGACGCGAGCCGACACCTTGATGGGCCGGGCCGTGCCGACGGTCCGTGGCGATTCCGTGGAGACCACCTCCCCATGAGCCTGCCGAAGATGAGTCGGGCCGTCGTGTTTGACGGCGTGCCCCGGACCTTCAAGCCCCG
>CAMCCR010000366.1 GCA_945873085.1 Candidatus Kuenenia stuttgartensis
GGGCAGAGGACGTTGACGCGAACGCCCTTCGGCGCGAGCTCGCGGGCGACGTTTTGCGTGTAGTTGACGACGGCCGCCTTCGAGGCCGAATAGGCGAAGACCTTCGAGAGCGGCTTGTCGGCCGACACGCTGCCGATGTTGAGGATCGCCCCGCCCCCCGCGTCGGCCATCGCCTTGCCGAACAGTTGGCAGCCGAGGTGGGTGCTCTTGAGATTCGTGTCGAGGACGCGATCCCAGTCGTCGTCGGCGATCTCGAAGTAGGGCACCGACGAATTGACGCCGGCGCAGTTGACGAGGATCTCGACCCGGCCGCGGGCTGCGAGCGTCGCCGCGAGGAGACCCGCGACACTCGCCCGGTCGGTGGCGTCGACGGGGAGAAACATTCCCTCGCCACCGGCCGCCCGGATCCGTTCCACGCACGCTTGCCCCCGGTCCTCACCACGGCCGGCGACGACCGTGAAGGCACCGGCCGCGGCGAGCCCTTCGGCGAGCGCTCCGCCGAGCACCCCGGTGCCGCCGACGACAACGGCCGTTCGGCCGGCGAGGCCAAAGAGGCTTTCCAGGTATGCCCCCTGCGGCGTTGCTGAAGCGTGGCCGCTCATCGGGAGGCCTGCGCGCCGGTGACGGGGCGACGGAGCTCGATCCATTCGGTGTGGAAGGTGCCTGGCTTGTCGGTGCGGGCGTAGGTGTGAGCGCCGAAGTAATCCCGCTGCGCCTGGAGGAGATTGGCGGGGAGGCGGGCCTGGCGGTAGCCGTCGTAATAGGAGAGCGCCGCCATGAGGGCCGGCACCGGTTGGCCGATCGCCACCGCCGTCGCGATCGCTTGCCGCCAGGCGGCCTGGGCGTCGTCGAGGGCTTTGGTGAAGTAGGGGGCGAGCATGAGGTTTTCGAGGTCGGGGTGGGCGTCGTAGGCCTCCGCGATCCGCTCGAGGAACTGGGCTCGGATGATGCAGCCGCCGCGCCACAGCATGGCGATCGAGCGGTAGTCGAGCTTCCAGTCGTTTTCCTTCGCGGCCGCGGCCAGCTGTACAAAGCCCTGGGCGTAGCTGGCGATCTTCGAAGCGTAGAGAGCCTGGCGGACCTGTTCCGTAAACACCTTTGGATCGACCTTCACGGCAGACGCATCGGGGCCGGCGAGGACCTTGCTTGCCCGAACGCGCTCGGCCTGAATGGCCGACAGGCAGCGGGCGTAGACCGCCTCAGTGACCAGCGTGCTCGGCACGCCGAGATCGAGGGCGAGCTGGCTCATCCACTTGCCGGTCCCCTTGGCCCCGGCGGTGTCGAGGATCCGATCGACCATGAAGTCGCCGCTGTCGGGATCCTTGACTGTGAAGATGTCTCGGGTGATCTCGATCAGATAGCTGTCGAGCTCCCCCTTGTTCCATTCGTCGAAGACGCCGGCGAGTTGGTCGTTGGAAAGCCCGGCGGCGTGCTTCAAGAGCGAATAGGCCTCGCAGATCAGCTGCATGTCGCCATATTCGATCCCGTTGTGGACCATCTTCACGTAGTTGCCGGCGCCGCGCGGGCCGACCCAGTCGCAGCAGGGGATGTCACCCTTGGGGCCGACCTTGGCGGCGATCGCCTGGAAGATCTCCTTGACCAGCGGCCAAGCAGCGGGCGATCCGCCCGGCATCATGCTCGGTCCCTTCAGCGCCCCTTCCTCGCCCCCCGACACGCCGGTGCCGACGTAGAGCAGCCCCTGCGCCTCGACCTCGCGGGTGCGGCGGTCGGTGTCGGCGGGGAAAGTGTTGCCGCCGTCGATGAGGACATCCCCCTTGGAGAGCATCGGCGCGAGCTTGGCGATGAGGTCGTCGACGGCCGGGCCGGCCTTGACCATCATCAGGATCTTCCGCGGGCTCTTGAGGTTGGCGACGAGATCTTCGAGCGTGTGGCAGCCGACGACGTTGGGCTGCTTGCCGCGGCTGGCGACGAAGGCATCGGTGACGCTCGCCGTCCGGTTGTAGACGGCGATCTTGTAGCCGCGGCTGGCGATGTTGAGGGCGAGGTTTTCTCCCATCACGGCCAACCCGATCAAGGCAATATCACACGTACCCTTCTGGCTCATGCGCGGGCTCCTCTGGGGGCGTCGGGATGCTCCCGTCGCCGGGTCGTCTGGGATGAATGGGATGGTTGGGTGGACCTGTCCTGGCCCCCCCGTTGAATCTTGCGGAATGGGCTGGGCCGGTCCGGCGGGGCCGATCAGGCAGTCCCTGCGGCGTGGCGAGACTATATCGGTTCTTCCGGCCCCTCGGCAAAAGCCACCGATTTCCTCCGCGGACGGGATTTTCACTCTCCCCGCCGCGGGCTTTTCCCGGGGGATTTCAGGGAAATCGTGCCCGGCGGCGGCCGGGGTCAAGGAACGGGGGGCGGATTGACGATTGAAAAGGCACAGCCGTCACGATCGTTTTGTCCGGCAGAAACGGCACGCCCGTTAAGGCTTGACCATTCTGCCTGGATTCCCGTAGCGTGGCGCCTCAGCCGATACACGGCTCCGTAGCCAAGTGGCTAAGGCAGCGGATTGCAAATCCGCCATCGTCGGTTCGACTCCGACCGGAGCCTCTCCGCTTTAGACCCCTGCGAAGTTCCGGAATTGCCGGGTTTCGCAGGGGTTTTTGCGTTTCTGGGGCCTGCTGCTCCGAAGAGCCGACAACCCGCAAAGGTGCCCCAGAGTGCCACTCCGAGCCCCCTCAGGTCGACCGTGCGTCAGCCGAGTTCCTCGAGATCGGCCAGATCCTTGAGGCGGCCCGCAGCTCGCTTGGACGCTCGCAAGTCTTGCCCGCCGAGTACTGGCACCTCGATCCCAGCGAAAGCGGCCATGATGCGCCGTGGCCACGCGGTGTCGAACTCCAGCCCAGTGACGCTCGTCATGATGTCGATGCGGCTCGGAGGAACCCCGATCTGGTAGAGCACCTCGGGCTCCGCAAAGTCCTCGGGCCGCATCTTCGCAAGCTGTGCCCGGAAGCGCTCGAGGGCACGCCAGACACGTGCCGCATTCTCGGCAGAGGGCCGCACCCAGATATCGATGTCAAGCGTGGCCCGCACATAGCCATGCGCCGCCAGCGCGTGGGCCCCGATCACGAGGTGTTCAACGCCCTCGTCGCGCAAGGCTTTCAACATCTCGACGAAATGAGGATTCATCCAGCGGCACCCCGGTCA
>CAMCCR010000367.1 GCA_945873085.1 Candidatus Kuenenia stuttgartensis
GCGGCGCGGAGGAGCGGGGAGCCGGTGTCGTCTCCCGGCATCCCGCACTGGCGATGCTCGATCTCGTCCATGATCGCCAGGAGGATCTCCTCGCGGATCGTGTGCATCTCGCCATCGTCGGCCGTGAGGGCGAGCGCCGAGATCTCGATGGTGTAGGCAGCCGATGATTGGCCCGTGAGCCGGACGCGCGGTGAGCCGGGATCGAGGCGGGCGTGGTCGCCGAGGAGATCGCGGAAACGCACGAGGAGATCGCGGACCTGGCCGGGGCTGGCGTCGGGGCGGATCTCCACCGGGAGCTTGATCGGGATCCGCTCGCGGCGCGTGTAGTTGACGAGTTGCACCTTCGCAAACTCGGCGTTGGGGATCGTGACGAGCGACTGGTCGAGCCCACGGATCCGCGTCGAACGCAGGCCGATCTGTTCGACCCGACCGCGAACATCGCCATACTGGCATTCGTCGCCGATCCGCACCGGCTTGTCGGTGAACAGGACGACGCCGGCGATCAGATTCTCGATCGAGTATTGCGCCGCCAGCGCCACGGCCAGGCCGCTCGCCCCGAGCCCGGCGAGGAGCGGCGCTACTGGGATGCCGAGGGAATCGGCCGCCTGGATGCTGATCCAGGCGACGACGACAAACGTGCAAACTCGACACGCCAGCCGGAGGAGCTGCACGTCGACCCCGTCGCCGCGCCGTGCCCGGGTCCGGACGAGGATCTCCGTAACCCGCGACATGATCGCCATCACCGCGGCGATGGCGCCGGCGTAGAGGGTGAGGCGGAGCGTGAGCTTGGCGGCGATGAGCGAGTCGCCGGTGAGCCGCACCTGAAAGGTGACGAGCCAGTCAGCCACGAGGCTGCCGACGGCAAGGACGACCGGGAGGAGAAAGCTCGTGATCGAGCGGGCCCAACCGGGACGGAAGACGTGCGGCAACGACGAGGCGAGGAAGGCCACGAGGCCGAAGACGACGGCGAGCATGACCGCCGCGCACCACTGCCAAACCGTCTCGCCGAGGACCACCGTGTGGGCCCAGGCCGGGAGGGTGCGGATGAACGACTCGGGGATCAGATCGCCACCGACGGTCACGTAGGCGTTGTAGAGCCCGGGGCTGCCGGCATCCGCCTTGTACGGTCGGCTTCGCACCCGAGCGAAGAAGCTTTCGGCCCTTGTCACCGCTTCGGGGGAGAAGACAAAGTCCCCCTGGCGTGGGCCGGTTTCGATCCGCACGAGCATGATCTCGGTTCCGGGGATCCGCCAACGCGTGATCGAGTCGGCCTTCACGCCGGCAGCATCGGGAATGGCCGAGTCTGCCGGGATCGGGATCCGGTCGAAGACTTCCTTCAGGCATGTGGCGGCCTCGCGCCCCTTTGATGTGGCAAGGGACGGGGCGAACTCGGTGAGATCGAGGCAGGTGAGGGTCTGGGTGATGAGGTGGGCATTCTCGGCCCGCGTCTCGGCGGTGAGGCCGCCGCGCATGTTGCGGAAGATGCGGTCTGTGGTGTCGCGGAAACTGCGGAGGGTCGCCCGCGGACTCGAGGTGTCGAGAGGCGCCAGCGGTGACGTGGCCGCGGTGAGCGTCGCGTGGGCTTCGTCGCGAGGAGGCATGTTGAGCGCTGCCGGCGTGACGTCGCTGGCCTGGTGGGCTAACGCCGACACGGGCGTTGGCGCCGGCGTGACGGCGGCGATCTCGGCCGGCTCATTGGCGGCGGCCCGTGGCGGCAGCGGGGCTGGCAGCGCTTGAGAAACCGCTGGCGGCGGGGCTGAAGTGATCGGCATGGAAAGCGCGGTCATGGCCGGGGCCTGCGCGGGGACGGTGCCCTGATTGGCCGCGACCTCAGCAGGGTGCTCGCCGATCCCGTCCTCGATGAGCACCGACGGCGGCTGCGTGAGAAGGTCGGCGACGGAGGCGGCGATGGGTGTGAGGAAGGAAAAGGTGTGATGGGTGAGCCGGTGCCAGACGTGGGCGTCCTGCCAGGCGGAGAGTGCGCCCCACGTCAGGCCGCCAACGGTGACGGCGACGATGAACGGCACGACGGCCGATGGGCGGCGGCGGGGTGCGGGGCGTCTGGCCATGCGGTGGGCTTCGTGGGGTGGATCGCGGCGGCGTCGCAGGGGGAAGTACCAAAGCCCCCCTGCCCCGAACAAGGCCGCTCGTCGCGCTCGGGTTGCCCGAATTGCCAGGGCTGCCCATTCTTTCGGGGGCTGTGCGATCTCGTCTGCAGCTTTTGACGCTACGCTTTCGCTCGCCGGCATTGCTACCGCCTCAAGCGGCGGCCTGTCGATCCGACGAACTGTTCCCCGGTCTCCCAGAGGCTTGCCATGACGCCGCCGCTCACCTTCCGCCGGGGGGCACTTGACGATGCTGAGGCCCTCGCCAACCTTGCCGCGCGGACGTTCCTCGAGACCTACCGCGACTTCGAGGAGGTGCAGGACAACGCCGATTACGTCGCGAAGCATTTTGAGGTGCCGGCCGTCGCCAGGCTCCTCGCCGATCCGCAGGCCACGACGCTCCTGGCGGCGTCAGGCGCGGATCTCGCCGGCTACGCCGTCCTCCGGGCAGGATCAACGCCCCCCTGCGTGACCGGCGCGAAGCCTCTCCAATTGGAGCGCTTCTATCTCGGCACGGAATCGACCGGCCGCGGCGAGGGAGCGCGGTTCCTCGGTGCCGTCGAGGTGGAGGCCCGCGAGCTCGGTGCCCTCACCCTCTGGCTCGGCGTCTATCACCGCAACGCCCGCGCCATCCGGTTTTACGAGTCCCGCGGATTTCGCCAGATTGGCGAGCGCGACTTCCCCTTCGGTGGGAAGATCTTCGTCGATCCCGTCTACGCGATCGCGGTCGACGAGATCCGCTTTCCAGAGCCCGAGGCCCTATCTCGCGAATCGTGATCCAAACTGAGGCGACCAGCGAGCATCCCTGACCCGAGGGAGGTCTGAATTCACGCTTGCGGCTCGAGTGAGCCACCGAGCGTGGAGGCGTGCGAAGCCAATGAGGCCGGACGTCAGCCGGCGATCTCGTCGGGTTGGGCGAGAATGTGCGCAAGCAGGCCTTCGAGGCCGAGCAACCGAGCCAAGCGGTCGAGTTCGCCGCGGTCCCCGGGCGTCATCTGCCGGGCGATCTGCCGCAAGTCGCGTCGGCTCTTGTGGCTCCCC
>CAMCCR010000368.1 GCA_945873085.1 Candidatus Kuenenia stuttgartensis
GTGTTGAAGACGGAGGAAGGGAAGGCGAAGGCCGCCGAGCTGATGGCGGCCGGCTACAACATCCCGGCCACCGACACCCTCGGGATGCTCGGCGACGCCCACTCCACGAACTGGGCCGAGAACTACCAGTTCTTCATCAACCGCAACAATCCGGCCAACTTCGAGCGGATTTGGAAGCAGGCCTATCACCTCTACCGCCGGGTCGGCGCGATCACCAATCCGCCCGTTTCCTTCGATCAAGTGATGGATTTCTCGGTCATCCAGAAGCTCGGCGCCGAGCCGAAGTATGCCGATACCCGCGACGAATACACCAAGCCGCTGCCACCGAAGCGGCTCGCCGACATCCGGGCCGAGAACGATGAGATCCTCACCAACACCGTCGTCATCCACTTCTTCCCCAACAGCTGGGATCTGAAGAAGCGGATCGTTCGCAAGGTCGACGGGAAGGACATCGAGGAGCCCTACGACGCCAGCGTCGATCTCGTCCTCGACGAGGTGGCGACGCTCGCCAAGCAGTTCGGCGCTGCCCGGATCGTCATCGAGGGGCACACCGACTCCTCGATGAAGGGGCGGATTCCGGCCGAGGTGGTCAAGGAACTCGCCTACCGGCGGGCCACCGCCGTCAAGGATTTGCTCGTGGAGAAGTACCAATTCGACGACGGGCGCTTCGCCGTCGATGGCGTTGGCTGGGATCGGCCCGTCGATTCCGATCAGCCCGACAACCACTCGCTCAACCGTCGCGTCGAGATCAAGGTCTACTCCGCCGAGAAAGAGTGACCGACGCCATGACCGAGCAGACGGAGAAGGGGGTGCCCGCGGCGGAAGCACCGTTGCCCCGCGGTGAAGACCCTGCCGCCGAGGGGCATCGGATCGCACCGCTCCGTGGCGAACTCTCGAACACGGCCGCCTTTTTCTGGGGGTTCACCTGCATCGCTGTGGTGCTAGCGGTGTGGTTCGTGATCACGGCCGGCCCCCCGGGCGAGGCAGAGAAGCGGCTTGTCAGTCCGACGACGCTGCCGAGCGTTGAGGAGACTGTCCGGGCGATCCCCCGCGTCTTCGGTGAGCGGAAGCTCGTCATCAACACGCTCGTGACCCTCAAGCGGGTCTGCCTCGGATTCGGACTCTCCTGCATCGTCGGAGTGCCGCTGGGGATTCTCGCGGCCTGCTTCCCGGCGCTGCGGGCGTTTCTGGCGCCCCTGATGGTGTTCGGCCGCAACATCCCGGTCGCAGCGCTGATCCCGTTGACCTTCTTCTTCTTCGGGATCGGCGAGTTTCAGAAGGTGATGTTTCTCTTCATTGCGAGTGTCGCCTTCGTTCTCTCCGACACAGCCGCCGCCGTCCTCGACGTGCCGCAGCGGTATGTCGACACGGCGCTCACGCTCGGCGCCTCGCGCTGGCAGATCATCACGAAGGTCCTCGGCCCCCTCGCCGCCCCCTCGATCTTCAACTCTCTCAGGCTCCTCTTCGGGCTTGCCTTCGGCTACGTGATGCTCGCCGAGTTGGTGAAGTTTGGGAGCGCCTCCGGCGGCCTCGGTGACCTGATCAACATGTCGCAGCGGCGTGGCGAACGCGAGCCGATACTCCTCGTCCTCGTGATCATCCCGATGGTGGCCTGGGCCATCGACCGCGCGCTGTGGTGGCTGCAATCCGATCTCTTCCCCTACCGCTACGGCGGGGCGGGGCTGATCCCCCGCTTCTGCGGCTGGCTGCTCCATGGCCGGCGGACGGAGTTCCGGCCATGACCAGCGAGGACGGCGCTGCCCCCGACAATCGCCCCGAGGCACCGGGCTCCATGCGGCCAGCGCCGGTCGATCCGCCCGGTGACGGCCGGCCGGCGGCTGTGGAGTTCCGCGGGGTGACGAAGATCTACAACGAGGGGACTTCCCGCGAGGCGGTGGCAATCCGCGATGTCTCGTTCACGATCCCCGACCTGCCCGACAAGGGTGAGATCTCGACCTTCCTCGGCCCCTCGGGCTGCGGCAAGAGCACCGTCCTGCGGATGGTGGCCGGGCTCGAGCCGCAGTTTCCACCGACCCGCGGCAGCGTCCATGTCCTCGGCCGGGAAGTGGTGGGGCCCGGGGCCGACCGAGGAATGGTGTTCCAGGACTACACGAGCTTCGACAACCGCACCGTCCTCGGGAACGTCACCTTCGGCCTCGAGTGCCGGGGCGTGCCGAAGCGCCGGCGCGAGGCGGAGGGGCGGGAGTGGATCGCTCGCGTGGGCCTCGACCCGCGCCGCGACGCGGCCAAGTATCCCCACGAACTCTCCGGCGGCATGCGCCAGCGGGTGGCCATCGCCCGGACGCTCGTCCTCCGGCCTCGGATCATCCTCATGGACGAGCCGTTCGGTGCCCTCGATCCGGCCACCCGCCTCGACATGCAGGATCTCCTCGTCCGGCTGTGGCGGGAGGTGGAGGCGACGGTGATGTTCATCACGCATTCGGTGGAGGAGGCGGTCTACCTCGGCGACCGGGTTTTCGTGATGGCCACGACTCCGGGTAGGATCGCGGCCGAGATCCGCATGCCGGCCGCCGACGCGCCGGCCCGCGAGGCGCAGGTTGAGCCCTGGTTCCACGAGCAGGTGAACCGGCTTCAGGCTCAGCTCGAGGGGATCGAGGCCGCGGCGTCGCGGCCCGGGAATTAGCCGGGAAGCTCTGACGAAGGGACACTTTTCGACGTGGGGCGCATCGGAGCCTATCTGCGGACGGCCTTCACAAGCCGCTGGAACCTGCTGTTCGCGGGGGCCGGCGTCGCCGCGGCGATCATCTCGGGCTTTCCCGGAGTGATCCTCCCGCTCGTCGCGGCCGGCGAGCTCTACTATCTCGCGAGCATGGTCACCAACGACCGCTTCCGTGACTCCGTCGACGCCCAAGCCGCGAAGGCCCGCCGCGAGGAGACGGCGATCGGCACCCGCGAAGCCTACGAGCGTCTCCTCCGCTCCCTCTCGCCGCAGCTCCGGCAGCGATTCGAGCGGCTGCGTGAACGCTGTCTCCATCTGGTCGACATGGCGGGCCGGCACCGCGACACCGACTCCGGCTCGCTCGAAGCTCTCGAGCGGCTCCTCTGGGGCTACTTGCGGATGCTCCACGGGGCGCAGTCGCTGTCGGAGTTTGTCGAGCACACCGACGGCGCCGGCATCCG
>CAMCCR010000369.1 GCA_945873085.1 Candidatus Kuenenia stuttgartensis
TCGTCGCCGGGAAGGAATTACTTCTTGCCCTTCTTCTTGGCGACCTTCTTGGCAGCCTTCTTCTTCTTCTTCGCCATGGTGATGGCTCCTAGCGTCGAGCACCCGAACTCAAACCCTCGACCGATCCCTCGGGCACTCTGTTGAAGGGACCGGACGACGTACCGGAAACGAATCCGATTGAATGGTCTCGTCGGACCCCGTATCGGCGGGTCGACAATGACGCCTCGTACGCATCACTGAGAGTGTTGTGAAGGATTGCGTTGAAAACTGTCAAGAGAAAATCGTGAAGAAGCCACGATTTTTTTTCGCGGGCTGTCGTCATCGATCATCGCGCAACGATCGCAGCGCTGTCATCGCGGACTCCGCTGAGCGTGTCAGCGACGCGGTTTCGATGAACTCTGCGCGAGTGATTCGATCCACGCATCGAGCATCGCGCACTGCTTGGAGAAGTCTTGCTCCTCGACGCCCAGAGGACTCTTGAAGAATGGCGCGAGGCCACGGAGCATCCCCTGCTCACCACAGCGCCAGGCGCGCTCGGTGAGACGCACCAGATCGATGACCAGCGGCGCGGCGAGGATCGAATCGCAACCCTGCCAGGTGAACTGGAACGTCATCGGCGTGCCGAGGAAGCCACGGAAGTGGACATGATCCCAGGCCGTCTTCCAGTCGCCCAAGGAACGGATGTACTCGATCGAGACGTGGGTCTGCGGGGGATAGCCGAGGATCGAGGCGAGGAGGTGATCCTTGCTGCGCACCTTGGCGGCCTTGTTGCGCGGGTCGTCGAGCACCTTGCCGTCCATGTTGCCGAAGATGTTGTGCCCCACCCAGCTCATCACCTCGAGGTTGCGGGCCGCGAACATCGGCGCCAGGACGCTCTTCAGGAGCGTCTCGCCGGTCTTGCCGTCGCAGCCGGCGTGAGGCAGGCCGTGCTCGAGGGCCAGTTCGCAGAGGGCCGGCGGCGTCGAGCCGGTGGACGGTGTGAAGTTGACGAACGACGCGCCGGCCTCGAAGGCCGCCACGGCATAGAGGCTGCTCGCCGGCAGGGGGCAGGCAGCGGCATCGCCGAGGAGCGCGGCCACCTCGCTCCACCGCTCGGGGATCGGTCGGGAGGGGGGCGGCTCGGTGGAGGCGACGTTGACGACGACGACGTGCCTGAGGTTCTCGCTGGCCGCGAAGGCTTCGATGTCGGCGCGGATCCGGTCGATCGCCTCCTGTGGGGTCTCGACGACATTCGCGACCGAGGGATCGGCCAGCTCGCGGATCTTGTCCCCCGCGGCGACGACGGTTCCGGGGCGGAGCCGCTGCTCGATGGCGGCGAACGAGTCAGCGGCGGCATCGAGCACATCCGGAGTGATCGCCCGACTCTCGACCCACATCCGCCGCGCCTCATCGGCGAGCTGACCGGGGCGGATGTCGTGGCCGCCGATGACGATCTCGTCGAAGCCGACCAGATCGAGCGGCGCGCAGTGGGAAAGCGCCGTCACCAAGCCGTACGGCTCGGTCGCGCCGCGGGCCAGGGCCGCCAAGCCGGTGATCACGGTCGTTGCCACGCCCCCTTTGGCACCGATGAGCCACAGCCCCGTGCGGCCGCGCGTCCGGCCGGCAGGATCGGATTCGGATCGCTTTGACGAACGGCCGTGAGGGGCTGCCATGGCTGGGTGCATTCCTGGGGTCGGTGGAGCGTCGCGGCGCCTGGGAAACAGTCACCGCGGTGGTATCATGCACGACGCGCCGACGGCACGCAAAACGCACCCTGTTTCCTCTCCTTCATCGGCTCCTCCCCCGCACCCTCTCCACCCGCATGTCCCACTCTTCGCCATCGTCCTCCGCTCGCCGCTCCCCTCTCGCCCTCGCCACGCGGATGCACGCGCTCGAGCCCTCCGCAACGCTTGCCATGGCGGCGCGGGCCCAGGCGCTGGCCGCCTCGGGGGTCGACGTCATCGATCTGTCGGTCGGCGAGCCCGACTTCCCCACCCCGGAGCACATTTGCCGGGCCGCCGAGGCGGCGATCCGTGCCGGGAAGACGAAGTACACGCCGGCGGCCGGCATTCCCGATCTCCGCAAGGCGGTGGCCGCTGACTACACCCGCCGCACCGGTCTTGCCGTGACGCCGGCGCAGGTCGTCGTCTCCAACGGCGCCAAGCACTCGCTCCACAATGTTTTCACGGCGCTTCTCGACGAGGGGGACGAGGTGATCGTCCCCGCTCCGTACTGGGTGAGCTATGCGGAGCTCATCAAGCTCACCGGGGCCAAGCCGGTGATGCTGCCGACGCGCCTCGAGGATGATTTCAAGCTCCGCCCCGAGGCCCTCCGCGCCGCGCTCACGCCGGCCACGCGGATGCTCCTCCTCTGCTCGCCGAGCAATCCCACCGGCGTGGTCTATTCGCCTGAGGAGCTCGGAAGCCTCGCCGACGTGGCGATCGCTGCCGATCTCTCGGTCGTAGCCGACGAGATCTACGACCAGCTCGTGTTCGACGGCCGGAAGGCTGTCTCGTTCCCCACCCTCCGCCCCGGCCTCGCCGACCGCACCGTCGTCGTCGCCGGTGTTAGCAAGACCTACTCGATGACCGGCTGGCGGATCGGCTGGTCGATCTGCCCGGAGCCCCTCGCCAAGGCGATCGGCAATCTCCAGAGCCAGGAGACGAGCAACCCTTGCAGCGTCAGCCAGCATGCCGCCGTGGCAGCGCTGACCGGCCCCCAGGAATGCGTCGCCACGATGAACGCCGCCTTCCAGGTGCGGCGCGATCTGGTCGCGGCGCGGCTCCGAGCGATCCCCGGAGTTCGCATCCCTGACATCGGCGGCGCCTTCTATGCCTTCTTCGACATCAGCCCGATTCTCGCCCGCGGTACCAACGGGATCACGACAAGCGCGGCCTGGTGCGAGGCGCTCCTCGAGAAGGAGCACGTCGCCCTCGTGGCCGGGAGTGCCTTCGGCGCTGAGGGGAACGTGCGGATGAGCTTTGCATCGAGCGAAGAGAAGCTTGATCGCGGCCTCGACCGGATCGCCCGCTTCGTGGGAGCGTAGCCGGCCGCGGGTGATAAGGTCCAACCGTCAACCGTCTTCGGAGAGGCTCTTCAGCGAGGGGTCGCCCGTGCTCCGAGAGCCGGCCTCGCCGGTCAGCGCAGCCCGGA
>CAMCCR010000370.1 GCA_945873085.1 Candidatus Kuenenia stuttgartensis
CGACAAAGATCCGCGAAGACAGCGAGTTTGAGCAGGGCTCGGTGAAGGAGGTCTTCAAGGAGAAGCGCAACGACCCGCAGAAGCTCCTCGCCCGGGCGGAGAAGGATCACGCGCTGTGGGGCAGCCAGCTCGACGAGGCAGTCGGAAAAGCGAAGGAGTTCCTCACCAAGTGCGGCGTCAAGGCCGGCGCGGCGGCGGAAGACGACAGCCCGGTGCCTGAGGGGGATGAGCTCCTTCTCCAGCTCAAGGGAGCGCACGAGGGAGCGATCGCGCGGACCAAGGAGCTCCTGGCGCTCGAGTCGTCAAAGACGATCTTCGGCGGCCTCAAAAAAGAAGCGGCCCAAAAAGCCCTCGAGCTGTGGACGGCCATCGAGCGCGACGTCCTCCGCGGCAAGCGGCTCCTCGGCCCCGCGGCCGAGTGGCTCAAGGTTCGCTGTGGCCTGCAGTCGAAGCAGATGGAGGCGAAGGCGAAGCAGGATCTCGTCGAGCTGGAGTCGCGGGCGAAGAAGACGCTCGCCGACCTCGCGGTGAAGCGCGATGCCCAAGCGGCGGAGCTCGAGGGGAAATACCAGACCGCCACGACGACGATCCGCACGAAGGTCGAGAGCGGGCGGAAAGAGGCCGAGGAGAAGTATCCGGCCCGCATCGCCATCCTCGAGGCCGGCCTCGTCGAGGACATCCGCCGCCGCGAGGTGAAGCGCGACGCCCGCTTGGCGGCCGCCGCCGAACACCATGCCGAGCGGTCGCGCGCGATGACGGAGGACTGGGCCCGCGTCCGCCGCGAGACGGCCGCAGTCTGGGAAGAGGCCAACCGGATCGACGCGGCCTGCTTCCCTTCCTGGGACGCCCTCGCCGATGGATCGGCCCCCCTTCCCTCCCATGATCCCCCGGGGCTGCGATTCGGGGCGATTGCCCTCTCGATGGCGAAGATCCCCGGCGGCGTCTCGGCCCAGAGCGATCTCAATGCCTTCGGCCCGGCGACGTGGACCCAGCCGGCGGCCGTCCCCTTCCCCGCCGAGAGCTCGGTGCTTGTGAAGACGACGGCCGACCAGAAGGAAATCGCCGGCGCCTTCCTCCAGGCGCTCACCCTGCGAATCGCTTCCGGCGCCCCCGCCGGCCAGACCCGGTTCACGATCATCGATCCGCTCGGATTGGGAAAGCACTTCGCCGGCTTCATGCATCTGGCCGATCACGACGAGCTCCTCGTCACCAGCCGAATCTGGACCGAGCCGCAGCAGATCGAGCAGCGCTTGGCCGACATCACCGAGCAGATGGAGCTGGTGATCCAGAAATACCTCCGCAACGAATATCCCTCGATTGGCGCCTACAACGCCGATGCCGAGGTCCCCGAGCCCTACCGCTTCGTCGTCGTCAGCAACTTCCCGGCCAACTTCACCGAGACCAGCGCCCGTCGGCTGGCGAGCATCGCCGCCAGCGGGGCGCGGTGCGGCGTCTACACGATCGTGTCGGTCGACACGAAGCAAACATTGCCGGCCAACTTCAGCCTCTCCGACATCGAGCAGCACGCGACCACGCTCGTTCTGAAAGACGGCACCTTCACCTGGCAGGACGCCGAGTTCTCGAAGTGGCCGCTCGGCGTGGAGCAGGCGCCATCGGATGAGGTGTTCACAAACGTCATCCAGCGGGTCGGCAAGGCGGCGAAGGCTGCCAAGCGCGTCGAGGTCCCCTTCGACCGCGTCGCCCCCGCAGAAGATCGGTGGTGGACGGGGAGCACGGCCAGCGGCATCGACGTGCCGCTCGGCCCCGCCGGCGCCAAGAAGATGCAGCACATGAAGCTCGGCAAGGGAACGAGCCAGCATGTCCTCATCGCCGGCAAGACCGGCTCGGGCAAGTCGACGATGATGCACGCGCTGATCACGAATCTCGCGCTCACCTACAGCCCGGATGAAGTTCAGTTTTATCTCATCGACTTCAAGAAGGGGGTCGAGTTCAAGATCTACGACCACTACGAGCTGCCGCACGCGCGCGTCATCGCCATCGAGAGCGAGCGTGAGTTCGGCCTCTCGGTGCTCGAGCAGCTCGACCGCGAGCTGAAGCGGCGCGGCGACCTGTTCCGGGATCTGGCCGTCCAGGATCTCGCCGGCTTCCGCGGCACTGGCAGTCCCGAGTCGATGCCGCGCATCCTCCTCATCATCGACGAGTTCCAGGAGCTTTTTATCGAGGACGACAAGCTCGCCCAGGATGCGTCGCTGATCCTCGATCGCCTCGTCCGTCAGGGCCGTGCCTTCGGGATGCACGTCCTCCTTGGCTCGCAGACGCTCGGCGGCTCCTACAGCCTTCCCCGGGCGACAATGGGGCAGATGGCGGTGCGCATCGCGCTGCAGTGCAACGAGGCCGATAGCAGCCTGATCCTCTCGGAAGACAATTCGGCCGCCCGGCTCCTCACCCGCCCCGGCGAGGCGATCTACAACGACGCCAACGGCATGGTGACCGGCAACAATCCCTTCCAGGTCGTGTGGCTCGACGACGCCCGCCGCGAGTGGTATCTCGGCGAGCTGCGCCGCCTTGCCGACCGGCGCACCGACATCCAGCCGGTGCCACGGATCGTGTTCGACGGCAACCAGGCGGCCGACCCCGACGGCAATGTCCTCCTCCGCGAGCTCCTCGCCGAGGGCACGACCGGAGGCCGCGATCTCGTCGCCCCGGTCGCCTGGCTCGGCGACGCGATCGCCATCAAGGATCCGACGACGGCGATCTTCCGCCGGCAGGGAGGAGCGAATCTCCTCATCGTCGGCCAGCGCGAGGATCTGGCGGTGAGCCTCTTGGCAATGGCGATCGTCGGGCTGGCGGCGGCCAACGATCCGTTCCCGGGTGGGAAGCTCGGCCACGATGCCCGCTTCGTGCTCCTCGAGCCGGCGGTCGCCGACGAAAAGCCCGAGCTCCTCCTCTCGCAGCTCGCCGCCAGCCTTCCCCACGATTTCCTCAGTGTCGGCCGGCTCGGCGTCACCGATGCGATGGCCGATCTGGCCGCCGAGGTCAAGCGCCGCCTCGATCATCAGGTGATCGACGGCGAAGCGGTGTTCGTCGTCGTCCGCGATCTGGCCCGGTTCCGGGAGCTGCGCAAGGCCGACGGCGATTTCGGCTTCTCCTTCAGCGGCGGCGACA
>CAMCCR010000371.1 GCA_945873085.1 Candidatus Kuenenia stuttgartensis
CGGGTTTGGAATTATCGGGAGCCATGGGCCGGTCAGTCCGGCGACCGCGTTAGCGGGAGCCGAGAAGTTTTTTGGAGCGGGCTACAAAGAGATTGCCCCCGGATTTTCCGATCAGCCGATGGTCTGCGTCAGTTCCGAATGACGCCGCGGGACCTCCTTCCAACTCACGGCAACATCGGGCCGCACGTGCATTTCGAAGCGCTGGACAAAGCGGGCAAGGTCATAGAGAATCTGCATCTGCCCGTGCTACCCTAATCCATGTGGAGACGACTTATGCGACTCCGGGCAAAAGCAAGCGGTTCAACGGGACAAACCCGGCATTCCGTGGGCACTCTTGTTAATGGAACGCCAACGCCGGTTGAGAATTTGCGGAAGACCGAATGGGTCGAGATATCAGAGGAAGACGGCGCCTACTACCTCTTCCATCTCGACGCCGAAGGTGTTTGCTTTGCCGATACTTGGCACCAAACGCTCGACGAAGCCAAACAGCAAGCAGCGTTTGAGTTCGGAATCGAAGCTAAAGAATGGTCGAACGTTGAGCGTTCTTCGTAGCGGAATCCACCTGCAATCGGTTTCGCCTCGGCATCGCGATTGATAAAGCAACATCTTTTCTGTGAATCGCATTTTTCTAGAGGCGGGTCATCTGGCTACTATGGTCAGGTAGGCGCGTTCAGTTTCCCGGTCGTCGCTGATTCCGGCGGCCTGCACGCCTGCTGCCATCTCCCTGCCACGGCAATCCCGGAAGAACCCCAAGAAGCTCGTCTGGGGACTGGCGGGCCTCGCCGACTCGGAAGCCGACGCGGGGCCACTCGACCCCTCGGTCGCCACCGCCGCCCAGCAGATCCGCGCCCGGATTCGCGACTGACGGATAGGGATCGAGGCCAGCGTGGTCTGCCGGCCGACGGCAGCCTGTCGGAGGCCCCGTCACGGGCACGGTGGGCCGGGATTGGCGCCGTGCAGGGCGGTCGATTGACCGTGCCGCCCGCCGCTGGTTCAATTCCTGCGGCAAGAGGCGGAGGACCGCCTTGCCAAAGGTCGACATTCCGGGCGGAAGGGAAGGAGCTCGCAGGCGTGACTAGGCACATCTTCGTGACCGGCGGGGTCGTCAGTTCGCTCGGCAAGGGGCTGACGAGCGCGTCGATCGGCATGCTCCTCGAGGCCCGCGGCCTCAAGGTGCGGATGCAGAAGCTCGATCCGTACATCAATGTCGATCCGGGGACGATGAGCCCCTATCAGCACGGTGAGGTGTACGTCCTCGACGACGGCAGTGAGACCGATCTCGACCTCGGCCACTACGAGCGCTTCACCTCGACGCCGCTGACGCGCGAGTGCAACTACACCACCGGGCAGATCTATCTCTCGGTGATCAACAAGGAACGCCGCGGGGAGTTTCTCGGCAAGACCGTCCAGGTGATCCCCCACATCACCAACGAGATCAAGCAGAAGGTGCTCGATCTGGGCTCCCCCGACACCGACATCGTGATCACCGAGATCGGCGGCACGGTGGGCGACATCGAGAGCCTCCCGTTTCTCGAGGCGATCCGGCAGATCCCGCTGGCGGCCGGGCGGGAGAACTGCATGTTCATCCACCTCACGCTCGTTCCCTACCTGAAGGCCGCCGGCGAGCTGAAGACGAAGCCGACGCAGCACTCTGTCGGCATCCTCCGCCAGATCGGCATCCAGCCCGACGTCCTCGTCTGCCGCACCGAGCGCGGCCTCGACGTTTCCGACCGGGAGAAGATCGCGCTGTTTTGCAATGTGCCGCTCGAGGCGGTGATCGAGGAGCGCGACAAGGATTTCTCGATCTACGAGGTGCCGCTGTCGCTCCAGTCGAATCGCATCGACGATCTCGTCCTGCGGCGCTTCGGGATCCAGGCCCCCCCGGCCGATCTCGACGCCTGGCACGAGATCCTCCACCGGCTCCGCAATCCGGAGCATGAGGTGTCGATAGCGCTGGTGGGGAAGTACGCGGAGCACCGCGACGCCTACAAGAGCATCTATGAGGCCCTCGACCACGGCGGCATCGCCCGCCACACGCAGGTGCGTGTCCAGGCGATCAACAGTGAGGACATCGAACGCGAGGGGGCCGAGCGGCTTCTGGCCGGGTTTGACGGGCTCGTCGTCCCCGGTGGCTTCGGCGAGCGGGGGATCGAAGGGAAGGTGGAGGCGATCGGCTTTGCCCGGGCGCGGAAGCTCCCCTTCCTCGGGATCTGTTTGGGGATGCAGTGCGCCGTCATCGACGCGGCGCGGAATCTCGCCGGGCTGGCCGACGCCCACTCCACCGAGTTTGCCCGCAACACGCCCCATCCGGTCATCTGCCTCATGGATGAGCAGCAGGGGGTGGAGGCGAAGGGGGGGACGATGCGGCTCGGCGCCCAGACGGCCGTCCTCGCCGAGGGATCGAAGTCGGCGGCGGCGTACGGCACGACCCGGATCAGCGAGCGCCACCGCCACCGCTACGAGTTCAACGAACGCTACCGGCGGAAGCTCGAGGAGGCCGGCCTGGCGATCGCCGGGACGAGCCCCGACGGCTCGCTCGTGGAGATCGTCGAGCTTGTCGACCATCCGTGGTTTGTCGCGGTGCAATTCCACCCCGAGTTCAAGAGCAAGCCGACCGCCGCCCATCCACTCTTCTCCGGCCTGATCGCTGCCGCGGTGGAGCGGCATGCCGGCAGCGCCTGGGCGACCGGCAACAGCTGAGCGTCATGCCCTTCCTCCCCCGATTCTTGACCGATTCTTGCCCGTTTGTTCCCCGAGGAGGTTCCGATGTCCGACGATGCACGGTCGTCCCACGAGGATGAAGAGGATCTGTCCGAGGGGCCAGGGGGCGCGCCGCCGGCGACGTTCGAGTTCCTCGTCCACACCCTCTTCACCCAGGCGCTGATGGCCCTGGGGCGGATCCCGAATCCGATCACGAAGCAGTCGGTAACGAATCTCGCCACGGCCAAACACTTCGTCGGCATGCTCGCGATGCTCGAGGAGAAGACGAAGGGAAACATCGACCGGGACGACCGCCGGCTTCTCGACGAGGCCCAGCACCAACTCCGCGTCCTCGTTCTCCAGGCGACCGGCTCCGATCCCGGCAAGGCGGGGCGGGCATGAGCCTCCGCACCGC
>CAMCCR010000372.1 GCA_945873085.1 Candidatus Kuenenia stuttgartensis
AAAGCCCCGTTGGCCTTGGCCGGCTGGTGACAGCCCTGGCACGTGGCCTGGAAGAGGGGCCGGATCTGTTTGTGGTAGCTGACGGGCCCGTCGACGGGGGCCTCCGCGGCCGTGGCTCCACCGCCCTGGAGAAGGACGAGGAGCCCGGGCAGACAGGCCCAAACGAGGCGACGAAGCGTGCGGACCGGACGGCTCGACATGATCATGATGACTCCCAAAACGGGGGAGGGGGGCGCAGTACCACACACCGCCTCTCCCCCCGACTCTCTCATCATACTTCAAGGCCGGTCGATTCACCCAGACTCGCCCGGAAGCTGCTCGACAACGACTTCGTCGAGCTCGGTGCCGTCGACAGCCCTCCGGAGGAGGAGGTAGGCGGCGGTGGCAATCGCCCAGAAATAGCCCCATCCGAACGATCCGACGATCGCTCCGACCACCCGCGACCAAAATCCGAGGGCCTGAATCCCCAACGGCCCGCCCCCCCCTTGCCCGGCCGTTTCCAGGCCGGCGAGGACCTCGGCCGTCCGGGCATGCCCCATGCCAAGGCTCGTCGCCCACAGGGCGAGATTGGTCGCCGCGGTGGCAAACAGCTCCGCGGCCGCCAGCGTCGGCAGGGCCACGACGAGGGCGACGAGGAGATAGAAGATGTAGTGGAGCGGGCGCTGGTAGAGGTAGGAAAAGGCGGTCGAGATCGCCTGGAAGCTGTCGCCGCGCTCCACCCCGACCCCCCCCACCATGAGGGGCCATCCGGCAACGACCCCGATGGCGAGGATCGCCAGCACGATGCTGCCGATGAGGACCAGCGGCCAGACGACGCCGGCGATCGCCAAGCCGATGTCGGTGCGCATCAGCAGCCCGAGGAGGGCCCCGGGGAGGCTGAGGGCGACGATCCCGAGGAGGACGAACGCCACCGCATTGAAGGCCGAGAGCCATTTCTGACTCCCGTACCAGAGCGAAGCGGTGAATCCAGGCACCTCCTCTCCGGCAAGCCGGAGGGCGACATGGCGGGCGATGGCGGTGCCGAAGATCGACCAGACTGCGACAAACCAGCCGATTCGGGCGAGCGCGCCGAGCATCTGGCTCAGCCCGGCCGCCGGGTTGAAGGGAACAGCCACGAGGCGGAGAAGGTCGGCCGCGGGCTGCGGCAGGGAACGGGTGAAGGCGAAGATCGGCGATAGATTTGTCAGCGGGAGAAGGCCCCCTGACGTGGCCCGGGGCTTTCTCCCGGCCTGGGCTTCGCTGCCCGCTTCCTTCCCGGCCAAGCCGGCAGGCTCCACCAATTCCACGACCACTTCCCCTGCGGCCGGGATGCCGAGCCGGTCGGCGAGCGACCAGCCTCCCCACACGGCCAGCGCCCCAAGCGCGGCCAGGAGGATGACTGCCGACGAGAAGGCTGCCCCGGCGGCTCGGAAGAGGAGCCACCAGGGGAGGGCATCGCTCCACTGGATCTCGTGGATGATCCCGTCCCCCTGGATCGCATCGCGACCGGCGGCTGGGATGTTTGACGTGTCCGTAGACCTGCCCGGGATTCCCGACATGTGACCTGGTGCCCTGAGAGAAAAAAAGCGTCCGTGAACGGTACTGAAAAGGCCCACCCGGCCCTAGCCCAGGAGCCCTCCGGGGCGGTCCCATTGCGGCCGGAGTATACGCCTGGAAGGTATTTCCGGCGGCGCCAGCCGGCCAGGAGATCGGTGAGGGGACCGGTGGCTGGCGACGGAACGGTCATCTCGGTACCAAGATGGAGGCCCTGCAGGCCGCTTCCACCAGCGTTTTCCCTTTGGATATTTTCGATGAACGACCCCGCTGCCGACCGCTATCTCCACGGCTATTCCCCCGAAGAGCAGGCCCGGCTCGTCGAGCAGGCCGAATACTGGCGGGAGCGGCTCATCCTCCCCGATCTCCCCTATGCGGCCGGCGAGCGTCTTCTCGACGTCGGCTGCGGGGCAGGGGCCGTCCTCGGCGTGATCGCCAGCGCCTTTCCCGGGCTGAACCTGGCGGGGATCGATCGGGAGCCGAAGCAGATCGAGGCGGCCACGGCGCACCTGGCGGCCCTCGGCCTCCCTCCAGCGGATCTCCGGGTCGGCGATGCCAACCGGCTCCCCTGGCCCGATCGGCACTTCGATCACGCCTACCTGATGTGGTTTGTGGAGCACGTCCAGGGGATCGAGCCGATCCTCCGCGAGATCCGCCGCGTGGTGCGCCCGGGCGGCACGATCACGATCAACGAAACCGAATACGAGTCGTATCACGTCTGGCCGGAGAACGCCGACTGGGAGTATCTCGAGGAGGCGATGTTCCGCCACTTCCAGGCCCACGGGGAAGCCCATGCCGGCCGCCGCCTCGGGCCGCTCTTGGTGGAGGCCGGGTTTTCAGCCGTCACCAACCGGCTCGTCGGCGCCCACTTCTTCGTCGGCTCGGGCGACGATTCGCTCGCCCGACACACGCACTACACGGCCGACTACATCGAGCCGGCGATCCCGGAGTTTGTCGCCATGGGCTCCGACGAAGCCCGCCTCCGCCGCGGCCTTTTGCATCTCCTCTCCATCCACAACGATCCCCACGGCGCCTTCACGCAGCTTGTCTACCGGGCCCGGGGGAGGGCCTGACCTCCGCGGCAGCGAGCGTCCCCACCCGGAAAACAATCCGGGCCGGGCACCTTGCGATGCCCGGCCCGGATGTGAATCAGCGACGAGTTGCAGCTTGATCGGGCACTGGTCCGGACGCATCGCGACGGCATCTACATCCTGGGGCTCTACGGCTGCGCCGACGCTGCCGTCAGCGGCACAGTCTCCTGTCGACGTGGCAATGCGATCGCCAAAATACTCGTGCTTGCTGTTTCGTGCATCGGCGCACGCTCGGGGCTGGAGCGTCACGAGCTCACTACCGAATCAGCCCGCGGAAGGGCTCGTAGATGCGAACGGAGAGCAGCAGTTCGCTGGCCGTGAACGCCGAGAGGGAATTGCCCAAGAACAAGTACGGAGGACCGCCCCCGGTGCTGTTCGACGACAGCAGCGGAGTGGAGCCATCGCCGATCGAGAAGAACCGGTAGCCAACGTCGAACGTCACGCGGTTGCTCACCTGGTACGTCACACCTGTGCCGGCCTGCCAAGCGA
>CAMCCR010000373.1 GCA_945873085.1 Candidatus Kuenenia stuttgartensis
GGGACGTCGTCGTCGGCGCTGACGATGTCGACGAAGGCGTTCTTCTTCCGGCTGAAGCCCTTGATGTCGAGCTTCACGCAGCGGTGGCCGAACTGGTGGATCCAATCCTTCGGCTGGCCGTATTTCCAGTGGTTGCCGATGTCGTAATACATCCCCACCCACGGGCTCTTGAAGCTGTCGACGAAGGCGATGAACCGCTCCGGCCCCTGCTCCGGCGGCGCGTCGTGGTCGTACATCATTCGGTTCCAGACGTTCTCGATGAGAATCGGCTGGCCAAGCGATGCGGCTAGCGGCAGCACCTTCTTCATTTCATTGCGGCAGCGGTCCTCGATCTCCGCCTCCGGGCCGTCCCCTCCCTGGCCAACGACGATCAGCACGCCGCTGCCGCCGGCTGCATGGGAGACGCGCAGGCAGTGCTCGAGGTTGGCAACGGCGGTGGCCCGGTCGTCGGGATTCGGGCTCGTGAGCCGCTTGCCCCAATGCTCGTGGTTGATGGCGTTATGGACGAAGACGCCGCTCTCGCGAACCGCAGCGCGGGCCTGGCTCGTCGTGATCCCACCAGCCTGGTCGAGATCGACGCCGTCGAAGCCGGCATCGGCCGCCATCTTCAATCGCTCGACAAGCGAGAGCGCCTTGCCGCCAGACTCCCCGGCGATCATCCCGAGCTTGCAGGAGAGGAGGATCTTCTTGCCTGCCGGCGGCTCGATGAGCGTGTCGACCGGCGCCGCGTCAGCGGCGCGGGCCGGGGTGGCCCCCCGGGCGGCGATCGCGACGAAGGCCGCAGCCGGGGCGGCGGCAAGGAGGTGGCGGCGCGAGAGGGACGGGGTGTCGGCGGACATCAGGATTGGCTCCGACGGGAGGCTGAAAAAGTGGGGCATGCGTTCCGGTAGGCTATCAGATCGACGGGGGATTCCGAGCGTGCCGGGAGCAGGAGAGCGGGGTTTTTCAAGGCTCCATGGCCCAGGCTTTGACCGTCACGCTCCCCCTCCGCCCCAAGGAGAATCGAACATGGGCTGGCGCGGTTGGCTGTGGATCACGACGATTCTGATCGCGATGCCGGCGGCGGCCCAGAACGCCGATCGGGCGCAATCTCCTCGGGCTTCCTCTGCGGCGGAGTGGCAGCGGCAGATCCCCGACATCCGTCGGCGGATGGAACTGGTCATGGGCCCGCTCCCCGGCGCCGACCGCCGGGTGGCGCTCGAGGTCGAGGTGGTCGACGAGGAACGGACCGACCGTTACCTCCGCCGCAAGCTCCGCTACACCCCCGAGCCCGGCGATCGCGTTCCCGCCTGGCTCCTCATCCCGCACACGGCCACCACAACCCCGGCCGCGGCCATGCTCTGCCTCCACCAGACCAACAACGTCGGCAAGGACGAGCCGGCGGGGCTCGGGGGGCTCCCCAATCTCCACTACGCCCACGAGTTGGCCGAGCGCGGCTTTGTCTGCCTCGTTCCCGATTACCCATCGTTCGGCGAATATGCCTACGACTTCCAGACACCCGACCGCGGCTCCACAAGCGGGAGCATGAAGGCCGTCTGGAACAATCTCCGTGGGGTCGATCTGCTTGCGAGCCTCCCCGAGGTCGATGCCGAACGGATCGGCGCCATCGGCCACTCGCTCGGCGGCCACAACGCCATCTTCACCGCCGCCTTCGACGACCGCCTCGTGGCAGTGGTCAGCAGCTGCGGCTTCACCCCCTTCCCCGACTATTACCAAGGCGATGTCAAAGGCTGGACGAGCGACCGCTACATGCCGCGGATTCGCAACACCTACGCCCTCGATGCCGGCCGCATCCCCTTCGACTTCCCCGAGCTGATCGCCAGCTTCGCGCCGCGGAGCTTCTTTTCAAACTCGCCGGTCGGTGATGACAATTTTGCCGTGGCGGGCGTCCGGCGGGCCTTCGCCGAGGCGCTGCCGGTCCACCGGCTCTTCGACGGTGAGCCTGGAGTCGCTCCGGCCGACGAGCGACTCATCGTCGTCACCCCCGCCTGCGGCCACGACTTCCCCCCCGAGATCCGCAAGCAGGCCTACGACTGGCTCGAGCGCCGGCTCTCGGCACCGCGGTAAGCGCCCGCCCAGCGGACGAACGACGCGACCAGCTTCGATCCCTCGACCACCAAGAGCGGTACGACCGCGAGCCCGAGGACGAGCGGCCAGTGGACTCCTGGCCCGCCTGCTGCCACCTCGAGCACCGATTGCGCCGTCGGGAACGTGACCACCGCCACCTGCACCAGCGCCGACACCGCAATCGCCAGCAGCAGCGCCGGATTGGCAAACATCCCGGGCCCGAACCCAGACCGGCGATCGCTCCGGCAGCCAATCGCGAACAGGAGCTGCGCGAAGGCCACCACGCAGAACGTCACCGTCCGGGCCTGGCCGAGCCTGGCATCATCCCCCTGCCAGACCGCCCAGAACGCTGCGACACAGACGGCGGCCACAACGCTGCCGTGGGCCAGGATTTCCAGCCCGCGCCGCCAGGGAATCACCGCCTCATTCAACGGCCGCGGTGGGCGATCCATGATGTCGCTCTCCGGTGGCTCGACGCCGAGGGCGAGCGCCGGCAAGCCGTCGGTGACGAGGTTCAGCCAGAGAATCTGGATCGCGGCGAGGGGCGCCGGCCAGCCCGCGACGGCGGCCACGAGCATCAGGAGCACCTCGCCGGCGTTGCAGGAGAGGAGATAGTGCATGAACTTCTGGATGTTGTCGTAGATGCCCCGCCCCTCCTCGACGGCCGCCACGATCGAGGTGAAGTTGTCGTCGGTGAGCACCATGTCGGCCGCCTCGCGGGTGACGTCCGTCCCGCTGATTCCCATCGCGATCCCGATGTCAGCGGCCTTCACGGCCGGGGCGTCGTTGACGCCGTCGCCGGTCATCGCCACGACATGGCCGAGGCCCTGCAGGGCCCGCACGATCCGCAGCTTTTGTTCGGGCGACACGCGCGCGTAGACCACCGCGTCGGCGGCGACGGCCCCGAGCGCTGCGTCGTCGAGCGTATCGATCTCCGACCCACTCACGGCCCTCGAGGCCGCGACGGCAAGACCGAGCTCGCGCCCCACCGCCAGGGCCGTGGCGGGATGGTCTCCGGTAATCATCACCGGCCGGATGCCGGCCGT
>CAMCCR010000374.1 GCA_945873085.1 Candidatus Kuenenia stuttgartensis
CGCAGCTACGAGCCGTCGATCGTGGTCACCGACGACGGCCGGTCGTTTCAAGGGGTGGTCCGCGAGGAGGCCGGCGGAGCGCTCGCCGTGCAGACGAGCGCCACCGTCGTCGAACGAGTGCCACGCGAGGAGGTCGAATCGATCGAGCCTGGCCGCGTGTCGATCATGCCGCAGGGCTATGAAAAGCTCCTCTCAGAGCAGGATCTCGCCGATCTTGTCGCCTTCCTCCACGGGGCGAAGTGAACCGTTTGACGGGGCCGTCCGCGCGGTGGTCGTCTTTCGTTCTCTCCATTTCCAGCGGATCGACCAAGGTGAGGAGTGAAGCGGAAGCTGTTTCTTGGGTATTATGAAGACCATGCGATCGAGCCAACTGATTCCGCCGCCGGAACTCGCCCCACCGGGCATCTCGGGGTTGTCGTCCGAGGATCGGATGCGGTTGTGGGCGCGGATCGTCGACGAAGGTGATGAGTTCCTCCTGGCAGGATTTCGGGAGCGGTGTGGCTCTGATGCTGCGGCGCGGCAGGCATTCCTGAACTGGCTCGAGCGTCGCGATACCGAGTCGACGGCGGCGAAGATCAGGATGTTGAAGGGCCGATCGCCGAGGCCCTCCGATGGCCAGTGAGGGGGTGCTGGCGACGCTCCAGGCTGGCTGGCAGGCCCTCGGAACCTGCGGAGCGGAGCGTGCGGTGATCGGCGGGCTGGCACTCTCTGCCTGGAACCATGCCCGCTATACCCGCGATGCCGACGTCCTCATCGCGATCGATCGCGGTCGGATCGACGAGTTGGTGCAATCGCTCACCGCGGCCGGATTTCACCCACGGCACCAGCCACCGCTGCGTTGGATCGACGGACAGGGCATCATCCAGTTTCTCTTCCAGCCGGATGGGGCTCTGATGCCCTTCCAGTTTGACGTTTTACTGGCCGGCAGTCATTTCCATCGCGAGGCGGTGGCTCGGGCCGTCGATCGCCGCCTGCCAGGCGGCATGCTTCCTGTCAGAGTGGTGCAGCCGGACGATTTGATCGTCATCAAACTGTTGGCCGGGCGGATCATCGATCTGGCAGACGCTGCGATGGTCCTCCGTGAGAACCGTGATGCGATCGACGTTTCGCGCCTCGAGCGTTCCGTCGTCGAACTCGGACTCACCGCCGACTATCAGCGCATCCGGCAGGACGCATTCCCGGGGGAGGCCGATCCCCCAGCTGTCCGTTGATCCTGCGGATTTCCTGCAGATCGATGTTCCAAAGGCCGCCGTGATGCCTGTGGCTGCACGATGAGCTCGGATTTTCGTTCGTCTATGATGGTGAGGGGATTCACTCGAATCAGGCCTGGCAGGCCGGGGGGAGGATCGTGATGGCTCACGCGCAATTGTCGACATGGTGGGGTCCGTGGCGAGTATTCCTGATGTTGCCACTGGCGGTGTTGCCCTGCACCGTGCTCCGCGGCCAACCGTCGGCGGTGCCCGTGGCACCAGTCTCTGTCACCCTCGCCACGTTCGACGTCGATGCCACGCCGCCAGTCGGCGCGGCGATGGCCTACGGGCCGGCGGTGAAGGCCGCCGATCTTCAGCTCCGCTGTCGCGGGATCGTGCTCTCGGGCGCCGGTGAGCCGATCGTCCTCTGTGCCATCGACTGGATCGGCGTCGGCAATGCCGCCCACGATGCCTTCCGCGCCGGGCTCGCCGCAGCCGCTGGGACGACGCCATCAAGAGTTGCCGTCCACGCCCTCCACCAGCACGACGCCCCCCATGCCGACTTCACTGCCGAAAAGCTCCTCGCTGACATGGGGGTCAAAGATCATCCCCGCTTCGACGGCGACTTTCATCGCGAGGTGATCGCACGAGCGGCGGCGGCGATCAAGGACGCGCTTCCCAAAGCGAAGCCGGTCACGCATGCCGGCTTCGGCCGGGCCGAGGTGGCGCAGATTGCCAGCAACCGCCGCCTCGTCGGCCCCGACGGGGCGTTCGTCGCCTGGCGCGGCAGCGCCACGAAGGATGTGACGATCAAGGGCTGGCCCGAGGGGACGATCGACGCCGATCTTGCCGCGCTCGTCTTCTTCTCTGGCGACGACGCGCTTGCCTCGATCACGAGCTACGCCACCCATCCGATGAGCTACTACCGCACCGGTGTTCCCGGCCCCGACTTCCCCGGCATCGCCCGCTTCCTTCGCTCGCAAGATCTCCCCGGCGCCCTCCACCTCCACTTCACCGGCGCCGGCGGCAACATCGCCGCCGGCAAATACAACGACGCCACCCCCTCCAACCGGGTCGTCCTCGCCACCCGGCTCGCCACCGGCATGCGGAGCGCCTTCGACGTGGCCTCGCGCAACAAGAAGCCGCTGGCGGCCGCCGACGTCGGCTGGGGAAGCGTGCCGGTGGCGCTTGCAGCCCGGGAAGGGCTGGACGTTGAAAAACTCGCCGAGGAGGTGCGAGGGAAGCCCGACCGGGGGACGTTTGCTCCGATCGACGCGCTTGCGTTTGCCACGCGCGCTCGGGAGTCGCACGCGATCGACGTCACCTGCCTGAAGGTGGGGAGCGCCCGGATGCTCCACCTTCCCGGCGAACTGTTCGTCGAGTATCAGCTTGCCGCGCGGCAGATGCGGCCCGATCTCGATGTCTTCATGGCAGCCTACGGCGACTACGGCCCCGGCTACATCGGCACCGCCGGCGCGTATGCGCAAGGGGGCTATGAGGTGCTTCCCACGAGCTCGTTTGTCGGCCCGGAGGCCGAGGCTTCGCTCCTGAAAGCGATCGGGGAATTGATTGAGGTGGCGAAGTGAAGTGGGCGCCGCTCTCGCTGTTGACGGTGGCTGTCGTGGGAATGCTGCTGGCTGCTTTTCAAAAAGGAATCGGTGCCGACGAGGCACCCACAGGCGCCGTTGACTATGCCGACGAGCTCCCCCGCATCCCGCAGACGGCCCCCGCCGATGCTCCGGCGACGATGATCGTCCGCCCCGGCTTCGCGGTCGATCTCGCCGTCGCTGAGCCGATGCTCGCGAGCCCCGTAGCAATCGCCTGGGACGAGGATGGCCGGCTGTTCGTCGCGGAGATGCGCGGCTACAGCGAGGATCAGGGGGAGCGCCTGGGGCGGATCCGCCTCCTCCACGACGAC
>CAMCCR010000375.1 GCA_945873085.1 Candidatus Kuenenia stuttgartensis
GATCTCGAGATCGGCGACTATCTCTACAGCGAGAAGATCGGCGCCTACTCCGCCGCGTCGAGCACTCACTTCAACGGCTTCCCGCCGGCGAAGGTGGTGCACATCAATCAGAAGTGACCGGCCGCCGGGGCGGTGTCGTTCTGTGGTCGAAGGGAATGGCGGCGCCTCACCCCTTCTCTGGCCAGCGGTAGGCGTCGGCCGCAGCACCGGCCCAAAACGCCTTGCCGGCATCCTCTCCACGGGCGGCGACAGAGCCCCGGACGAGCCCGAGGATGTCGGCATACGAGCCAGCCAGATCTGAAACGGGCCAGTTGCTGCCGAACAGGAGCCGGCCATCACCGAACCGGGCGAAGGCGGTGTCGAGCCAGGGAACAACAGCCTCGGCAGCAGGCACCTCTCCCCGGCCCCCCGCCGCCCGTGAGGCGTGGACCGCCGATTCGAGGATCGCCGACACCTTCATCCAGACATTGGCGTGCCCGGCCACGCGTTCCACCCCGGCCGTCCACGTATCCGTCGGTCCTGGCGGCGCCACGACCGGCCCACCGAGATGATCGACGACGATCCGCAGGGGACGGAATTGCGGCGCGAGCCGGTCGACGGCGGCAAACACGTCGCCGTGATTGACGTCGATAGCCAACCCGTGATCAGCCAGGCGGCCGAGGTCGGCCCGGTAAGCGCGGTCATCGAGGCCGGCCAGGAGCGCGTCGCCGTTGACACGGATCCCACGGAACCGCCGATCGGCGGCAAAGCGGTCGATGAGCGCCGCGCACCCAGGGGCGCCGAGGGGGAGATTGCCAATGACGGCGACGATCCCCTGCCGGGTGGCGACCGGCGCGTGACGTTCGGCAAGATCGAGGAGCCATTGGGTGTCCTCGACCCAAGGGCTCGCCTCGACGACGACCGTCCCGGTGACGCCCAGCGGCTCCACGACCTGCTCCCAGTTCGCCGGGAGCACCGTGCGGTGAAGGATTCTTTCGTCCGGCGTGGGCCAAGGCACCCCCTCAGGTCGCGACGGATCGTAGAAGTGGGTGTGGGAATCGATGACCACCGGCGGCAAGCTCGGCAGCTGGTCGGTTGCGGCCCGGACCGGCGTCATCGATCGGCACGCGCCCAGCATCGAACCGATCACCATCCCCTGTCGGAGGAGCTCACGTCGACTGTTCATCATCCTCCGGCTCCCAGGGTCGGTGACCGTCGCCATGGCCCCAAGTGATCTCGGCGGCCCCCTCGCGGCGCACCGCCTCGATGACGTGGTAGTGCTTCACCTCCTCGCGGGCGACCGAGTCCCATTCGGCGGGAAGCTGCTCGAGGTACCACGACGGCTGCTTCGTCACCACGAGGAGGGTGCCCCCCGGCGTCAGGCTCCGCCGGGCGGCCTCGACAAACAGCGCCGCGATGCGGAAGTCGGCGTAGTAGGGGGGATTGGCGAGGGCGAGATCGTACGTGCCCGGATCGGGGACATTGCCGTGCGCCTCGAGCGCCACTTCCAGGTTCGGGAGGCCGTTGGTCGTCGCTCCGAAGCGGGCACATTCGACGGCCCGCGCGGCGCTGTCGAAGGCGCGGACCTGGACGGTCGGATCGCGGGCCGCCATTCCCAGCCCGACGCTCCCCGGCCCGCAGCCGATGTCGAGCACGCGGGTGTCGGGGGCGACATCGACGGCATTGAGAAGATGACGGGCACCGGGATCGATGCGCCGGTGGGAGAAGACCCCGGGGCGGGTCAGCGCCTTGAGGAGGCGGCCGCGGTCGCGGTACACGACCTCGCAGGAGAAGTCGCGAATCTTCGCCGGCTCGCGCGTCTTCTCGACAAGATACGTGACCGTCTCCGCGCCCTGCCGGACGCGGACGGTCTCCCCGGTGGCGGTGAGCTGCTCGTGGAGCCAGCGGTCGCGGGGGTTGTCGGTGGAGACGACGAGCCAGCCGCCGCAGTGGAGCTGGACGAGGGCCTGCTGGAGGAGATCGCGGGTCAATTCCGCCTCACCGCCGGAGGCGGTGGGGAGGACGACGAGATCGTAGGGGCCAGCCGGCATATCGGCGGCACAAACGAGCCTGGCACTGCCCGCTGCTGGCGTGGCAGACGGCTCCCCTGTGGCGATGTCGTCACGGGCCAGATCGTGCTGGAAGAGGTCGAGGAACCAGACAGTGACGTCCGCCGTGGGGCGTTCGGCGGCCAGGGTTCGCCCGGCCTGGGCCCGCCCGCGGGTCGTGCAGAGAATCCGCTCGCCGGGGAGGTCACGGGCGATGGCGAGGGCATGGGCCTCGGCGGGGCGGGGAGGAAGCGGTGCGTGGGGGGCTTGATGATCCATGGGGCCGATTAGAGCAGGACTGCCACAGGATTCATCCGCCGCCTCCGGATCGGCGGCCCGCCCCCTCCACGGCCTCTCCCCGGCCGCGCCGCGGAGGAGGAGCCCGGCCCACCGGCCCGTCAAAACCCGCTTCGATCTCGGCCAACCTCGACCGGAGGATGGCCGCGACGAGGAAGAAGTAGGGCCCGGCTGGCCCCTCCGCGGCGCGACAGCCGCGCCGCGGAGAAGACAAATCGGGGTTCACTCGGGGCGGCGCGGCCGCTCGGGCCGCGGGGCACCATCGTCTCCGGGTCCACCGCCCGGACCACCCGGCCCGCCTGGCGGGCCACCGGCACCGCCACCGGCACCGCCACCGCCCGGCCCGCGGCGGCCACCGCGTCCTTCAGGACCTCCCGGCTGACCGCCCCCTGGGGGCCCGCCGGCTCCGGGCCCGCCCGGCCCGCCACGCTGACGCCCCATCTCCTCGGCAAACTTCATCAATTCATTGCGGTCGAGCTTGCCGTCGCGGTCGGTGTCGAACGACAAGGCACGCTCCACAAAACGCTCCGGGCTAGGCGGCCCCATCCCGGCGCCCCGTCCGCCGCCAGGCCCACCCTCCGGCGGTCCTCCAGGAGGCGGTCCACCCGGGCCACGCTCGCCTCGACCCGGGCCTCCCGGACCACGCTCGCCTCCAGGCCCACGCTCGCCCGGCGGGCCGCCACGGGGCGGGCCCTCTCGTCCTTCACCTCTTTCTTCACCTCTTTCTTCACCTCTGCGGGGCCCAAATCCTCCCGGGGGGCCTTCGCCCGGCGGCCCATGCTC
>CAMCCR010000376.1 GCA_945873085.1 Candidatus Kuenenia stuttgartensis
CTGAAAGCCGTCGGCGACGAGCACCGGCGCCGGGGGCTTTCCGGCGGCGAGACCAGCGACGAGATCGTCGAGGGCGTCGGCGGCCTGGGCGCCGGATACGAGCGGGAGGAGGAGCACCGCAAGAAGCACGACCAGCGCGGCTGGACGAATGGCAGGGAGCAAAACCATCGGAGGCGACTCGAGCATGGGAGCAGGTGCGAGGGGCTTGGGGGGATGCGCCGCGGCAGTATACGGGACAGGGGCGGGGCGTTGCGGGTTAACGGGGCTCCTCCCCTCCCTCGCCCGGCGCGGTGGCGAGGTATTCAAAGAGGAGCGACGGGGCCCGCTTCCGCGTGATCGCGTGTGCCACCTCTCCCCGCAGCCACGGCGTGCGAGCCTGGAGATGGGCTAGGACGTCGGTCGGCGGCGGCGGGAGTTCGCCCGGAGCCGAGCCGACGATCACGAGGAGCTGGGAAGCGTCGGGCGCGGGCACGACGCGGACAACATGAAGATCGCGGAGGACGTCATCGCCGCAGTCGCCGAGGGCGAGTTGGAGCGTGTCGGCCACCTGGCTGCAGAGCTGGAGATCCTTGCGGGAATGGCCCGCGGGGGGAAACGAATCGCTGCCGAAATCCCGCAGCGAAGACCGGCCGGAATGTTTTTTGGACATGGTTTTTACAAGTGGTTTTCTTTGGAAACGATCGGACGGATCAGGGAGAAGAATCGACGCCACGGCCGGGGCACGGAGGTGCCCGAGGCCGCAGAAAAACAAGGTTTGGCAACGGCCAGCGGTCATTCCCAGCGGCGACGAAGCCGCGGAAGGGAATGAGCCGAAACGAGGCCCGAAGGAAATCTCACGCAGGGAACGGCTCGTTCCAGAACCGGGCTGAAGCCCGAATCGGAAGCGCCGCGGGGGAACGGAGCGTGTCAGGCTGAGCGGCCGACACGCACCGAAAAGGCCATGCAGTTGCGAGTAAGACGCGACATGGGATGGCCTCCTGCGGAAAAAAGAGCGACGGCGGCAACGAGCTCGAGCCGTCGACTGATCACTACGGGCACGTTACCGCCCCGGTTCGGTGCGGTCAAGAAATCATTTCCGCCGATGTCGGCGATGGAATGTGCCAGTCGCCAACCTCGGGCAAGCTGCCCGATGCGACGATGGTGGGTGCCCGGCCCCTCGTGGCCCGCTCCACCGGCCAGCGCTCACTCTGCCGTGCCGTTGGCAGCGTGGCCGGTCAGATAACCGGTGAGGTTTTTTTCGAGTGACGGCACGTCGTCGAAGAGTTCGAGCGCCGACTGCGGCTCAGCCGGCGGGATGTCGGGAAACGGCTCGATGGCGCGGAATCGCTCGGTGATGGTCGGGTGGGTCGCGAACCAGGCTGACTTCTGATCCTGAATCGACTGCTTCAGCCGGTCGCGATCGGCGGTGGTGATCTGCTCGCCGTCGAGCGTCCGATAGGTATCGTAGATGTTCTCGAGCGCCTTGCCTTCCATGAGGAGATTGGCGACCGCCGGATACATCGTCGCCTCAAAGAGCGTCCCCTCGACGGCCACCTTCGTGAGTGCCGATTCGAACGTGCTCCTGCCGTAGAGTCCCACCGCCATCCGGTCGGCAAGGAACTCACGTGACCGCGAGAAGCCGCACGACAGGAGACTGTAGGCGTGATAGTAAAGCCAGAAGAACCAGTAGAAGGGGTTCACGGAGTTGAGGCTGCCGCCCGCTGCGCTCATCCCACCGAGGGCCGTCGAGATCGAGATCGCCACCTGCTGGATGAACCGGCTGTAGAAGGTGTCACGGTGACTGAAGTGGGCGTACTCGTGGGCGAGAATCGATTTGAATTCATCGATCGTCAGCGACTCCATCGTCGCCAGGCCGAGCGACAGCACGCGCCGCTTCACGCCGAACATGCCGAAGGGGCCGCGGCCGTCCTGGTAGACGCCAATGTCGGAGCCGGGGGTGAGGAAGACGTTGTCGATCGGGCGCGACATTGTCCTGACAGCCACGTCTCGGAGGGCCGCGAAGAGCCTCGGGGCTTCGGCATCGGTCGTCGGCAGGCCGAAGTGGCTCCGCCCGTGTGACGCGAAGATGCTGCGGATCACGGCCCAGGCCATGCCGAGGCCGACCACGGCGATCAGCGCGAGGAGTTTCGCGGGGACCCGGGGAAGCTGGAGCACGAGAAGCAGGGCCGCTCCCGTGGCCGCAACCAGCCCCGCGGCGACGAAGGGCACCGACAGATAGAACAGCACGATCCCTCCGATCAGGGCCAGCATGTAAAGCCGGGCGAGCCATGATTCATGGCCGCTGATCGCGCTCCCTGTGCGGACGGTCTCCGCGGCGACGTCGGCCGCCGGCACCCGGGGAGTGAGGGCGGAGAGCACGATGCCCCCGAGGGCCATCGCCGCCATGATCAGGGCGTAGACGGCGACGAAGATTCCGGCTCCCCACAGCAGCCGCTCTGGCCAGGAGGGCTCGACGAGGCGCTCGATCGTGCGCACCGTCTCGTCACCGATGACGTTTTCGGGGGAGATGCCTGTTGCCCGGGCGCGACCGAGTGCCGCAACGGCCGCAGGGAACGAACCGTCGCGAGCGAGAGCCACCGCATGGAGTGCCAGGACGGCGCCATTCTCCGGAAAGCGCCCAACCACCGGCGCCGAATAGGGCTCGAGCTTCCCCCGATCCGCTTGGTCAGCGACGAGGGACTGGAGAAAAAAAAGAGCGACGGTCTGATTGCGTGGATGGTCTTCCGTGCCCTGCTGGAGCAGCTTTCTCGCCCGCCCGAAATCACGGCGGTCAAACGCCAGGAGCCCCTCGAGTGTCGCGGAGCGGTAGTCCGAGGAGAGCCGGCTGGTCGCCGCGATCGCGGCTTCGGCGTCGGTCCGCAGCCGTTGGCGGACCGCGGGATCGCCGTCTTCTGGCATCATCAAGAGACCGTAGACGCTCGTCGATGCGAGGGTGCTCTGGGCCGGCGCGGAGTCGGGGGCGAGCTCCACGGCACGTGTGGCTGCAGCCTCCGCCTGGCGGAACGCCTCGGCCCGATCGCGATCCGGCGGTGTTTCGAAGAGGAGTCTGCTGAACAGGCTCCAGGCGACCGAATCTGCGTCGAGCGGCGGAGCGACCG
>CAMCCR010000377.1 GCA_945873085.1 Candidatus Kuenenia stuttgartensis
TTCTCGGCCCTGTCGGCCTGATCTTCGGGTTCACTGCGGCGCTGGTCTGGCTCGTCCAGATCGGCAACAGCGCCAAGCCCTACCGCCCCAGGAAAACGAAGCGCTACCGGATTCCTCCCGCCCCGTGGCAGGAGGAGGAGCGCGACCGCGTATGACCATTGACGAATCGACCGCCCATGTCCACTCCCTCAGTCCCGGAAGCGAGCGGGCGAAAACCCTCCTCGGATCGCTGATTCTTCTCGCTGTTTTGGCGATCGTCAGCACGATCGCGTTGATCCATGGTGGCCCGGGTCGAGAGGGGGGCCCAGAGTGGCTCCGAGCCGTGGCGGTCGTGGCTGGGGTGTGCGGCGTGTCGAGCCTGGGAGGCTGGATCGTGGCCCGGCTTGGCGCAGGGGGACCCGCGCTGGCATTCTCTGTCTCCCTCGGCGGGATCGCCCTCCGCCTCGTCCTGCCGTTGCTCCTGCTCGGCTGGCTCTCCGTCGATCCGACCACGGCACCGGCGGCCGGAAGGCTGCGGGAAGCGGGTGCCGGGGGGCTTTTAGTCGTTTTTTACCTCACCCTCCTTGCCACCGACATTCTTCTGCACATCATGTGGGGGCCGAAGGGTCCCCTCCGCCCCCGACCGGGGGCGTGAGACCAGCCCCCGACACCGACGCCCGGGATTCGCTCCATGTCCGACCACAATCCGATTTACCACCTCAAGGACGCCTACTTCTTCGAGGTGCCGAAGGCGCTCTGGCGGCGCGACTGGCAAAAGCTCGAGGACGTGCCGGAGTTTCTTCGCGCCCCGTACGAGCGCGACCATCACCCGATGCCGTCGCTGACTGAGTTCAACGAGGCGCTGTCGGGGAAGGTGCTGATTCCGCAGCCGTTTGGCCAGCTTGACAGCCTCTACGCGATGAAGTCTGGGATCGGCATCTCGAAGTACATGCTCCTCGAACTCGCTGTCGGCGGAGCGATCTTTCTGCTGTTCGCCTGGCTCGCCAAACGGATCGCCTCGGGGGCCCCGGCCAAGGGGCGGCTGGCGAATCTCCTCGAGGTCATGCTGCTGTTTGTCCGCGATCAGATCGCCCGGCCGGCGATTGACGACAAGCATGCCCACGCCGACGAGCATGGCCATGTCCACCACGATGGCGACAAGTTTGTCCCCCTCCTTTGGACGCTCTTTTTCTTCATTCTCGGCTGCAATCTCCTCGGCATGGTCCCCTGGGCCGGCTCGCCGACCGCGTCGTTTTCCGTGACGCTCGCCCTGGCCGCGGCCACGTTCCTGGGCGGGTTTGTCGGCGGCGTGAAGGCGATGGGGCTGGCGGGCTACTTCAAGAATCTCGTCCCGCCGATCGACATGCCGGCGTACCTCTTTCCCTTGAAGATCGTCATTTCGCTCGGGCTGTTCGGCATCGAACTCCTCGGCCTCGTGATCAAGCACCTGATCCTCGCCGTCCGACTCCTCGCCAACATGGTGGCCGGGCATCTCGTGCTTTTGGGGATCATGGCCCTGATCCCCGCTGCCGCAGCCATGTCGACCGGGATGTGGGGCACCGTCACCGGAATCAGCGTCGTCAGCGCCACGCTCTTCAGCGTTCTTGAACTGTTCGTGGCGTTCCTTCAGGCCTACATTTTTACCTTCCTCTCTGCCCTGTTCATCGGAGCATCAGTGCATCATCACTGATCTTTTCACTCGCCAACGACTCGGGGCGTTGTCCGCCCCCGCCATTCCGCAGCCTTTGAATACAGCTTTTTTCAGCGATTTACCCAAACATTCCGGATCCCGTTTGCACGTTTCTCAGGCAGCGATGATGATTCGTGTCCCCGCAAACGGCCCTGCTGATCCGGGCCCACCGAACTGTCCGTTTTCCGTTCTCGTTTCCGTCTTCAATCGTTCCGGGCAGCAGCCCGGGTTCTCGTTGCCAAGGAGCTTCTTCCAGTGATCCGTTCGCTTTACTCGTTCCGCACGCTCTCAGTCGTCGCCGCCGTCGCCCTGACGGTGTTCGTTGCCGACTTCGCCTCCGCCCAGGAAGCCGCCGGCGGCCGGTCCCTCATCGACCTCACCCCCGCCTTCAGCGTCGGTCTGGTCGTTATCGGCGCTGCCTACGGCATCAGCAAGCTCGCCGCTGCGGCCTACGAGAGCATGTCGCGTCAGCCAGAGGTGGCCGGCAACATCCAGACCGCGATGATCATCGCGGCGGCCCTCATCGAAGGCTTCACTTTCTACGCCCTCTTTATCTGCTCCGGGAAAAACTGATCGACGCCGGAACACCCAGCAGGGCCGCCGTACGACTTCGTGTATCGCCTCTCTGTTGGTATTCCGTCTCGATGGAAACGAAAACGACGGTGTGGAAGCGGCGGCGTTGATCTGCCTGCCGCTTCCGCATCGGTTCGTTAGTCGTTCCGGTCGCCGTGGTTGCCCGTTCCTTGGTGGACGGACCCAGGTGTGCTGGTTTTCCTTCCTAGGTCGGTTGTCGGTCTTGCGTGTTGCTGTGGCCTCCGGCGTGCTGGTCCACAACTTTAGTCCCCGCCGATTTCGCCGCTGGTTCCCGGTCATGGTTGGGATGGTTTGTCGAGCCGGTTTCCGACCGGAGTTGTTTCCTTGGTGATGTCCTTTGGGTGATGCAGGAGAAACCGACGTGAACGGGTTCGTCTCGGCTGGTGATCGAGTGCGGGTTTCCTACGGAATCGTCCGCGCCGTGGTTGGCGTGCTGGTGTGTGGCGTGGTGACGTTCGTTCTTCCCGTGGCGACGATGCTGCCGGCCACGGCCTCCGCGGCGACGGCCGACGAGGAAGCCCACGGGCACGATGAGCACGGTCACGGTGACCATGTCGAGATTGGCCACAACCCGCCTTCGGGGGTCTCTAAGAAGGACTTCGAGAGCCCGGCCGAGTTCCGCACAGACTTGGCCATCTGGTCGCTCGCGGTCTTCCTCCTCCTCCTCGGGCTTCTCGGCAAGTTCGCCTGGAAGCCGATCATGGATGGCCTCGACAAGCGTGAGCAGGGGATCGAGCACCAGATCGCCGAAACGAAGAAAGCCAACGAGGAAGCCAAGCGGATGCTCGTCTCCTACGAGCGGCGTCTCGCGGAAGCCACCGACGAAGTCCGCGG
>CAMCCR010000378.1 GCA_945873085.1 Candidatus Kuenenia stuttgartensis
CCCATAAAAGTTGTTGAACGAGTCGCCGGCGATAAGGTCAAGCGTCGCGTTGTTGACGCCGAAAGAACCGGCGTTGATTGTCCTGGTCCGGGAAAGGGAGCTTCCGTCGAGGGAGAGGTGGTTTGTGATCGAATCGCCATCGCCGTAGGTGAGCGACGCCCCGTTGGAGAGATAAAGGTTGCTGACGGAGTAGTAGCCGCCAGTCCGCGCCACAGAGCTGGACCCGGAGAGGCTGAGGTTACCGGCCGTCAGTGTGCCCGAGTTGAGATTGATCACGCCGTCTGACGAGCTCGATACGCCCCCCGCGGTCACGTTGGCGTTGGCGTTGAAGACGCCCGACGAGGAGACGGAGAGACCGTTGGTGAGTGTCAGGTCTGCGGCGGCGGTGTAGGTCGAGGGGGCGCCGAGGGCGCTGGTGCCGCTGACGCTGATCGAGTCGTAGGTCGTCGGGGCGACGTTTGACTGGACATCGCCTTCCGTCACGGAGATGTTCTGCGCGGATGCTTCCGTCGCGAGCCCAATCGTCCATGGAAAAGCCAGCAGGATCGCCGAGGTGGCCCACCGGACTCTTCTCGGGCCCATCTTGAGGATTCGAGCGCCCGCGGGGTCACGGAAACACCAAGTGGATACCTTCACGAGCGTTCTCCTCAAAACAAAGGGGGGTGCCGAGCCAGGTGCCGTGCGGGACTTACGCCCGCGTCTAGCCCTATGACGCAATCCGATGGCGCGGTGCGCCACCGATTTCCGGGCCGTCAAAAAAAAGGTCGCCGCGGGCGGCCGGGCAGGGGGTGGGAGGCGTGATCTGCGGCTCATCCCCCCGTCGGAGTGGATTTCGGATTTCGGGGGGGTAAGATGCCGGGCGTCTCCGGTCAGCCTCCTCGGGAGTGTGGGTCGATGGCACAGACGCTCGAGCCTGTCGCGGCAGTCGAGGCCGGCGGCTCTGCCGCGGGAGACGAGGCTGTTTTCGTGCTCCAGGACACCGCCGGGGTGGCAGGCCCAGAGGCGGGCGTGGCCGGTTCGATCGGGCCGGCCTGGGGGGAGGCGGTCGAAGATTTCGACGGCCGCCCGGCGCGGCGGTCGCTCGAGACCGGGGCGCTCGTCTGTTCGCTCTACGCCGAGATCCGGGCCATTGCCGCGAGCCAACTCGCCGACCAGTGGGCCGTCAACTCGCTCCACCCGACGGCGCTGGCCAATGAGGCGGTGATGCGGATCCTCGAGGGGGTCGGGGGGGAATGGTGGGACTCTCCCCGCCACTTCCTCGGTGCCGCGGCCGAGGCGATGCGGCGCGTCGTCGTCGATGCCGCCCGCCGCCGGAACGCCCTCAAGCGTGGCGGGGGCCGCGGCCGCCACGAGATCTCGAGCCTGGCGCTCGCCGCGCCCGACCTCGACAGCGAGCTGCTCTTCATCAGCGATGCGCTCGATGTTCTCGCCCGTGACGACGCGACCGCCGCGGAGGCCTTTCGCCTCCACTACTTCGGCGGGCTCACCGTGGCTGAGGTGTCGGAGAAGATCGGCACGCCGAAGCGGAGCGTCGATCGGAGGCTGGCCTACGCCCGATCATGGCTCGCCTGCCGCTGGGAAGACGAGGCTCCGGGACCGCGGCGGGAGGCCCGTCGGCGCGGGGACGCCTGATGAGCGACGCCGACCTCTTCGAGCGGGCGCTGGCCATCCCCGATGCTGCCGGCCGAGCGGATTTTCTCGCCCGTGCCTGCGGCGGCGACGCGGCACGGCTCGAACGCCTCGAGCGGCTCCTGGCCCACCACGACGGTGGCACGGCATGGCCCGAGCGGACGCTGCTGGAGGCCCTCGGGCTCGTGAACGACATGCCCGGTGGCGGCGAGAACAAGGTGCCAGCGGATCTCGCCATCGACGGCATCGAGCTCCTGCGGCCGATCGGCGCGGGAGGATTCGGGCGGGTGTACGAGGGTTGGCAGCACCGGACGCGGCGCCGCGTCGCGGTGAAGGTGCTGAGAGGTGAGTATCTCGACGCCGACATCGTCGCCCGGTTCCTCCGCGAGACGCGTCTGGCCGCCGCGCTCTCCCACCCCGGCATCGCCGCCGTTCACGACGTCGGCATGGCGCGGACGAGCCGGGGCCCGGTGCCGTTCCTTGTCACCGAGCTCGTGGCCGACGCGCGGCGGCTCACGGAGCATGCCGCCGGTCTCGATCTCACCGGTCGCGTGGCGTTGTTGGCACAGGTCTGCCGGGCGATGGGGCATGCCCACGAGCGGGGCGTGGTCCACCGTGATCTCAAGCCGGCGAACATCCTCGTCGGCGCCGATGGCGTACCGAAGGTGATCGATTTCGGATGGGCCCACGCCACCGGCGGCGACTTCACGCAGGCCACGTCGCTCACGCAGCCGGGGCAGATCGCCGGCACTTGGCAATACATCAGCCCGGAGTCTTTCGACGCCCGTAGCCGCAGAGTCGATGCCCGCGCCGACGTCTGGTCGCTCGGGGTCATCGCCTACCAGCTCCTCGCCGGCCAGCTCCCGTACGACGTCCGCGGACTGCCGTTTCCCGCGATCGTTGCCCTGGTGTCGAAGGTGAACGTGCCGGTGCTCGTCTCGGTCGACCACACGATCCCACTGCCGCTCTCACGGATCGTTGAAAAATGCCTCCAGACCGATCCGGCCCGACGCTACGCCGATACCGGGGCGATCGCCGACGAGCTCGATCGCTTCGCCTCCGGTGCCAAGGTCCTCGCTCGAGGGCCGACCTTCGGCGAGTCTGTCACTCAACTGGTGCGCCGCCATCCGGCCGGCAGTGCCGCGGTCGCGGGGCTCTTCCTCGGCCTCGTCGTGGCGGTGATCGGGATCGGGCGAGCCCGGTTGGGGGAGCAGGGGGCTCGCGCTGAGGCGGAGCGGGGGCGTGATGAGGCCCGCGACGAGCGCGAGGCAGCGCTCCATCGCCTCTATTCCGGCAACCTGCTCCGACTCGGGCAGGTGGCGGGGAATGGCAACACGCTCGAGGCCCGCAGCCTCCTGAGCGAGTCGATCGACATCGCCGTCCGTCTGGGGATCGCGGACGCGAGGACGGGGACGTGGCCTTTGGAGTTGCACTGTGCCGAGGCGATGGTCGACGGGGCGCT
>CAMCCR010000379.1 GCA_945873085.1 Candidatus Kuenenia stuttgartensis
CGGCTCGACGACTGACGCGGCCGGCATCAGCCCGCCAGCGGATGGCGGCGGAAGAAATCGAGGATCAGCGGATTGGCGGGGAAGCCGAGGGCTGAGGTGCCGAGATAGAACGAGTCGGGCACCCGTCCCGGCCAGGTGTGCCCCGCGCCATCGATCGTGTAGAGCACCACCTCCGCCTCATCGGGCTTTCCCCAGGCGATCCTTTCGATCGTCATCCCGGCATCCGCCGAGGGGATGGCGGTGCGCACGGGCTCGGGATCGAGCCGGTTGGCCCGCACCCAATCCAACAGGCCGTCGACGATGCCGCGGTGGCAGGTGCGGGTCACGCTCCGTCGCCCCACGCCCCCCTCGAGCGGTGTGAATTGGTCGAGCGAGCCGTGGAAGTGGAGGACGGGAACGGGGCGGGCTGGGGAAATCGTCGCCAGGGCGAGCGGGCCGGCTACCGGCGCGATCGAGGCGATCCGCTCTGAGAGTTCTGCGGCCACACGGTAGGCCATCATTGCCCCGTTCGACATCCCGGTGGCATGGCACCGGCGCGGGTCGACCGGGAGCTGGTCGATGAGCCGATCGAGGAGCTGATCGACAAACCGGACATCATCGCTTGCCGTTTGAAAAGCCTCGCCGCAGCAGTTGCCGCCGTTCCAGGTGAGGATCCCCTCCCGGCTGCCGGTCCCCGCCGGGTAGACGACCACCGCGGCCCCCGCGGCAGCAAACTCATCGAGCCCGGAAAATCCGCGCATCTGCTCAGGGTGGCTCTGCCCTCCATGGAAGGCGAGCACCACCGGCCAACCGGCGGCCGGCGCAGGACCGTCCGGCACACAGGCCACGGCAAAGCGTTGCCGGCCGGCCACCTCGACGGTGACCTCGACATCGATCGTCGGCCCAGCGGAATCGGAAGCGGGGAGCATGGCAGCGCTCGAAGGTGTGGCAAGACCTCGCCCGCGGGCTGTCGCCGCCCGGCGGGATCTTTTTCTACACTGCCGTTCCGCCCGCCGCTTCCCCCCATCCTCGCCGCCATCGTCCCGCCGCGCCGGCCCCGGCAGGCCCCGCCCTGGAGCTTCTCATGCCCTCCCCCCAGCCGATCGGCCCTCCGCACGCCTTCCCCGTGGCTCCATCGAGGGCCCCGTCGCGGGTCGTCATCGACAGGATCGGTCCGGAGGTCGATGGGGGCCGGTTCGCGGTGAAGCGGGTCGTGGGGGAGGATCTCGTCGTCGAGGCCGACATCGTTGTCGATGGCCATGACGAGCTCGACTGCCGGCTCCGCGTCCGCCCCGGCACGGCAGGCGTCTGGATCGACGTGCCGATGGTCTGCGTGGGGAACGACCGGTGGCGGGGAAGCGTGCCGCTCGACCGGATCGGGGGGTGGGAGTACGACGTCGTCGCCCGGATCGACGACTACGCCTCGTGGCTCCGCGACCTCGCCCGCCGCCTCGAGGCGGGGGAGCCGGTGACCGCAGAACGGGACGTGGGACGGGCGCTCGTCGACGCCGTGGCAGCGCAGGCCCCGGCGCCGCTCCGGGCCACGCTCGAGGCCGCCGGCCGCCATTTCAACGCGGCCGACTGGGCGACGAAGGCGGCCGATCCCAGGGTCGTCGAAGCCGTTGCCGCGGCGGCCCGCTCGGGGGCCGACGCCAGCGGCACCGCGGTCCACCTCGACGCGCCCCGGCCGGTGTGGGTCGATCGCCGTCGGGGGGCGGTGGGGAGCTGGTATGAGGTTTTTCCGCGCTCGTGGTCGGGAGAGGCGGGGAAGCATGGCACGTTTGCCGATCTCGCCGAGCGACTCGACTCCGTGCAGCAGATGGGGTTTGACGTCCTCTACCTGACCCCGATCCACCCCATCGGCCGTGCCCATCGCAAGGGCCCCAACAACGCCGTCACCGCCGGCCCCGACGACGTCGGCAGCCCGTGGGCGATCGGCGCCGCCGAGGGGGGGCACACGGCGATCCATCCCGCGCTTGGCGACCGCGCCGACTTCGCCCGGCTTCGCCACCGGGCGGCGGGCTTGGGGCTCGAGTTGGCCCTCGATCTCGCCATCCAGTGCGCTCCCGATCATCCGTGGGTGAGCGCGCATCCGGAATGGTTTCGCCATCGCCCCGACGGCACGATCCGCTATGCCGAGAATCCGCCGAAGAAGTATCAGGACATCGTCCCCTTCGATTTCGCCTGCCCGGCCTGGGAGGCGCTCTGGCAGGCGCTGCTCGAGGTCGTCCTCTTCTGGGTGGAGGAGGGGGTGAAGATCTTCCGGGTCGACAATCCCCACACGAAGCCGTTTGCCTTCTGGGAATGGCTGATCGGCGAGGTCCGTCGCGACCATCCCGACGTCCTCTTCCTCTCCGAAGCCTTCACCCGGCCGAAGACGATGTTCCGCCTCGCGAAGCTCGGCTTCACGCAGTCGTACACCTACTTCACCTGGCGGACCGGCAAGGAGGAGACGGCCGACTACCTCACGGAAGTGACGACGCCACCGTTGGCCGATTTCTTCCGCCCCGCCTTCTGGCCCAACACCCCCGACATCCTCCACGCCACGCTCCAGGAGGGGGGCCGGCCGATGTTTGAAGTTCGGCTGGCCCTCGCCGCGCTCTCGGTGGGCACCTGGGGAATCTATGGCCCCGCCATGGAGCTCCTCGAAGCCAAGCCAGTCAAACCGGGGAGCGAGGAATACCTCGACTCGGAGAAATACCAGCTCCGCCACCGCGATCTCGACGCCCCCGGGAGCCTCGCCCCCTTCATCGCCCGCCTCAACCAGATCCGCCGCGACGAGCCGGCGCTCGTGCTCAATCGGCCGCCACTGGTTCAAGCGATCGACGACGACCATCTCCTCGCCTGGGTCCGTCACGACGCTTGCAGCGCAAGCACGATCCTCGTGATCGTGAACCTCGAGCCGAATCGCTCCCGCGCCGGCCTCCTCCACCTCGACGGTGCCCCCCTCGGGCTCGATCCGGGGGAGGCGATCGTGGCCCACGATCTCCTCGAGCCGCTCGTCCATCACTGGCCCGCGGGCCAGGCTCCGCGGATCATCTGCAGCCCCGACAAGCCGCTCCACGTCCTCCGCCTCACCACGGAGCCCGAGACCCATGTCCGCTGAAGC
>CAMCCR010000380.1 GCA_945873085.1 Candidatus Kuenenia stuttgartensis
GGCCGACCTCGCCGCGGTGCCCCCCAAGGGAGAGGTGGTGATCGGCGGGATGGTGGCCGCGATCAAGCTCTCCAACACCAAGCAGCCGCGCCCCGGCTCGACCCACACCCGCTACGGGATGTTCGATCTCGAAGACATGGACGGCATCGTCCGCTCGATCTGCTGGCCCGAGGACTATGCCCGCTGCGGTGAGGCGATCCAGGCTGACGCGGTGATCCTCGTCGTCGGGTCGATCGACCGCCGGGCGGGGAGCGAGGAGACGAACTTGATCGTCAACGAGATCGTGCCCCTCGCCGACGCCTGGCAGAAGCCGGTCAAGCACGTCACGCTGCGTTTTGCCGAGCCCAACCACGACGCCACCACGCTCGACCGGCTCGCGGAGATCCTCCGCCGCCATCCGGGGAGCGTGCCGCTGCGGCTCGTGCTCGATCTCATCGACGGCCGCCGTGTTCTCATGGAGGCCGACCGCCACGCCGTCTCCTGGACGCCTCAATTCCAGGCGGAGGTCTCCGGCCTCCTCGGCCCCGGCATGATCCGGGCGGGGATTTCGATCCCCCGCACCGGCCGGAGCCGCGACGATTCTGGCCGGGGGGACGGGCGTCGATTCTCCGGAAAGGGGTCCTCGGCCCGGGCAGGCTGACCTGGGTTGTTGGAGCTCGGCTTTCCGACGCAGGCTGTCCGACGCAGGCGGGCTGAGCCGGGCGGGCGGGCTGAACCGGGCGGGCGATTTCGGGAGCCCTCGCCGCAGCGTCGTCCCCACAATCGGCACGACCCCTTCCCGGTGCACGATGGCGGCGAGAAAACCGCACAATCGCCCCCCCGCTCCCCCAAGCCACTCAAAGCCGCTGTCGTCTCCGGGCCGAAGAGAGAAGAGACGCTGGGGCCGATCCGCGGACGCGGAGGTTCCCTGCACGTCGGCCGCTTGATTGCCGCCAGCCTCCGCCGGGGCTACCCTGCGGAGAGGGTTCCGGACTCCGTCCGGAGCCCTGCGGGAATCAAGCGTCGGCAGACCGTTCCTCTTTCGCCGGGTACGCCCATGTTCAAGCCCCTCGCCGACCGGATGACCCTCGTCCACCGCTTCGCCTCGCTGTTGTCGACGGCGATCGTGGCCCTCGCCGTGGCGGTCGCGCCCGCCGGATTCGCCCACGCCCAGGGTGGCATAGGTGGCGGTGGTATGGGCGGTGGCCAGGGTGGTGGAGGCATGGGTGGCGGCGGTATGGGCGGTGGCGGTATGGGCGGTGGCCAGGGTGGCGGAGGTATGGGTGGCGGTGGCCAGGGTGGCGGTGGTATGGGTGGCGGTGGCCAGGGCGGTGGTGGCCAGGGCGGTGGTGGCGGTCTTGGCAGTGCCGCGGGCGCGGCTGGCGTCGTCATCGATGCCCAGGGAGTTCTGCGGACGCGCTTCGTCTCCGACGCGGGGCTCTCCCGGCAGCGGCGTGTCGCGGCCTACGCCGAGTTGCCCGGCGACATCCGCAAGCGTTCGACGTTTCGCAAGGTGGCGCTGTCGCGGCTGGAGGCCGAGGTGGCCCGTGCCGCCGCCGAAGGCCGCGACGTCGCCGACGATGTCGCCCGGCTCGCCGGCCTGACCCGCGTGCAGTATGTGTTCGTCTATCCGGCCGAGGATGGGCAGCCGGGTGAAGTTGTCATCGCCGGCCCGGCGGAGGGCTGGATCACCGACGCCACCGGCCGCGTCGTCGGCATCGAGTCGGGCAGCCCGACGGTCCTCCTCGAGGATCTTGTCGCCGCGATGCGGGTCTTCGAGCCGGGCGAGCCGACGAGCGCCACGATCGGCTGCTCGATCGATCCGCGTCAGGAAGGCCTCGCCGAACTCCAGGCGTTCATCAAGAGCGTCGGCCGGATCAATCCCAAGGCTAGCCCCGAAGAGCTCGTGATGGGGATGTCGCAGGCCCTCGGGCCGCAGGACGTCCGCGTCGACGGCGTCAGCCCCACGACCCACTTCGCCCAGGTGATGGTCGAGGCTGACTACCGGATGAAGCTCATCGGCATCGGCCTCGAGCGCGTGCCGGCCCGCAACATGAAGTCGTGGGTCGATCTCAACGCCAATTCCGGCGTCGCCACCAACGCCCTTCAACGCTGGTACTTCACCCCCGACTACCAGTGCGTCCGGGCGACCGACGACGACCTCGGCATCGAGCTTGTCGGCCGGGGCGTGAAGCTTGTCGGGGCCGACGAGGTCGTCCTCCCCAATGGCCAGCGGATGTCGGCCGACCGGCCCGACCGGGCGAGCAAGACGTTCACCGAGACGTTCACTCGGAAGTACCCCGAGATCGCCGCCCGCAATCCCGTCTACGGTCAGCTCCGCAACCTCATCGATCTCTCGATCGTGGCTGCCTGGATGCAGGAGCACGACGCCTACGGCCGGGCCGCCTGGGGGGCCGAGAGCCTCCGCGACGAGTCGGTGTGCACGATCGAGCGGCATGTCGCTCCGACCGAAGTCCAGCCGGCGATCAACGCCATCCAGCGTGGCAACCGGCTCGTCACCCCGATCGGTGGTGGCGTGACCGTCCAGCCGAAGATGGCCCTCGATCCGTCGAACATCCTCGGCGACGACGAGGGCACAGTCGCCATCGCCCGGGGCGAGAAGCTCGACCTCCCCGCCGGCCAGTGGTGGTGGGACTGAATTGAGACGCGGTCGAGGCTGTCCATGGCCTTCGACTGAGTCATCCAAACGAAGCGGCCCGCCGGGGATTCCGGCGGGCCGTTGTCGTTAAAGCCGCTCGGGGCTGACCGTGCCCCGTCGCCGGACGCTCGCCTCGGCCATCCATGGCCTCGGCTCTCTCCGCGCCGCTTGCGCTTCGCCCTCCGGGCTGCGCTGACCGGCGAGGCCGGCTCTCGGGGCACGGTCAGCCCCGAGCTCGATCGTTGGTTGGAGGGAGCCGAAGGAAGTAATCCGTGCCGCGAGACGCCCCGGAGGACGTTCCGCATTCAACCGCGGCCCTCGGCCGTCGGTTGCAGTGCGGAAGCGTCCGGCGGCCGAAGGTCCGCCGGACGCTATTTTTGCGACCGCTCCAGGTAATCGCCGGTGCGGGTGTCGATCTTGATCATGTCGTCCTGCTCGAT
>CAMCCR010000381.1 GCA_945873085.1 Candidatus Kuenenia stuttgartensis
GTGCCTATCGCAGTCGGCGTCTCGGCGACGAGGCCGTCGGTGATCGTCCAAAGCTTCACGAGCTTGTCGTTGCCAGAGGTGGCGAGCTTCGTGCCGTCGGGGCTGACGGCGATCGCCCGCAGCCAGCCGTCGTGGGCCTGGAGGACGCGGAGCGGGGGGGCGGGCTCACCGTCGAGCGTCCACTGGCAGAGCCTGCCGTCGTAGCCGCCTGAAAAACAGAAGCGGCCGTTGGGGGAGAAGCCGAGGGCCCGCACCCAGGAATCGTGAGCGCCGGTGAATGCGGCCGCGGCCATGCCTTCGATGCCGAGGCGATGGACGGCGCTATCCTCGCTGCCGAAGAGGACAAACCTGCCGAGCGGATCCCACGCGCAACTGACCAGCGGCCGGTCGTGCTTGTGCGAGGCGATCTCGTGGGCTGCGGCGGGATCGATGGGGGGCGAGTCAGGCATGTTGGGGCTCCGGAATGGCGGGCGTCACGCGAGCATTTCGCGGATCGGCTCCTTGGCGGGATCGGCGATCGTGAAATCGCTGCCGCCGATGTGGAAGTCGGCGGTGGAATCGACGCCCACTCCCTGAAGAATCGTGTGGAAGACATGGCCATGATCGACGGGGCGATCGGTCACCTCCGTGCCGTCGGCACTGGTCGCGCCGATGACGGCCCCCGGCTGGATGCCGGCGCCGCCAAGAAGCACGCTCCACGACTTCCCCCAGTGGTCGCGGCCGTAGCCGGCATTGATCCGCGGCGTGCGACCGAACTCACTCATCACGCAGACGAGCGTGTCTTCGAGGAGGCCGCGGGCGGCGAGATCGGCGACGAGCGTCGCGAACGGCTGGTCGAATTCGCCGAGCTGCTCGATGTGGAAGTCGAAGTTTTCGAAGTGGGTGTCGTAGTTGGAGTGATTGACCTGCACGAACGATACGCCGTGCTCGAGGAGGCGGCGTGCCATGAGGCAGTGGCGGCCGAACTCGTGCTTCCCGTAGCGCTCCTGATCGCGCTGCGACTCGAGGCTGACGTCGAACACCTTCCGCTGGTCGAGGAGATCGAGGGCCTGGCCGTAGGAGAAGGTGTAGGCCTCGGTGTCGGCGGTGCGGCGGCGGGCGGCGAAGCGATCGTTGAACCGGCCGCGGAGCCCAGAGCGGCGCCGGTCGGCCTCGGGGGAGAGCCCCTCGGGGCGGTCGGTGAAGGCGGGGGGCTTGGCATCTTCCATGATCACGCCGGCGTAGCGGGGGCCGAGATAGGAGGCGTTGCCGGGGCCGCCGCCGGAGCCACGGATGAGAATGTGGCCGGGGAGGGGGAAGTCGTCGGGCATGCAGGTCTTGGCGACCACGGCGCCGAGATCGGGGACATCCAGCGCCGCCGGCTGGTTGCGGCCGCTGAAGATCTCTCGCTGGCCTCGGCCATGATCGTCGGAGGCGTTGGTCATGCTGCGGATGAGTCCGAGCCTGTGCATCTGCAACGCCGTGTGGGGGAGGAGTTCGGAGATGTGGAGGCCGGGGACGCTTGTCGGAATCGCCCTGAAGGGGCCCCCCGTCGCCGTCCCCGGCTTCGGGTCCCAGGTCTCGAGCTGGCTGACGCCGCCATGGAGGAAGATCTGGAGGACGCGCTTCCCCGAGCCCTGCACCGTTTTGGCGAGCGCCGGCCGGCGGACGAGGCCGGTGGCCGCCGCTGCTGCCATGCCGCCGAAGAGAGCGCGGCGCGAGAGGACGTGGTCGGCGGAGCCGCAGGCGGGGTTTGTGTTGGATGGCATGAAGCGTCTCCTGGGAACGACGGGCTCTGGAGAAGAGGGATCAGTGATTGAAGCGGAACTCGTTGCTCGCAAGCATCGCCCAGAGCAGCTCGGCAATGGCCACCGCTCGATCGTCGGCCCGGCCAGCGAGGGCCGTGGCGACGTCGGCCTTCTCTTCGGCGCCGGGATGGCGGGCGAAGACGGTGAGGAAGGCCTCATCGGCGACAGCCCCGTCGTCGGCGAGCGCGAGGAGCCGGGCGGCAAGGTTTTCCCCGCCTGGTCGAAGCGTCCCGGCAACGTCGGGAGAGTTGCCGATCCAGAGCGCCTGATTGACCGACGTCTGGAAATCGGTGGCGAGCGGATCGCTGTAGAGGCCCGCCACGGTGGCGAGGTATCCCGCCACCTGCTGAACCGTCTGCAGCTCCACCTGGATCGCACGGATCGCCGGCGCCGCTTCCGGGGCTGCGTTCTTGAGAACGTCGGGAGGCTCCTTTTCCACCTTCGCCTCGGCGGCGGCGTGGAACTGTTGCATCGAGCCGCTCGCCGTGAGGAGCGAGAAGGCCAGCTGCTCCGGGGAGAGGGGGCGGAGCCTGGCCATTTGCCCGACCGCCGTCCAGCGATCGACGATCGAGGCGTGGAGAGCGGCGGCCGCCGCCGGATCGGTGGCGGCGAGATCACCCTGTCGCAGAAGATCGCGGGCGAGGCCGAGGCGGAGATCGGTGCGGGCCACGGCGAAGCCCGCTTCCTGGCGGGCGCTGCGGGCGGCGATCGCGGCCTGATCGGCAGCCGTGATCGCGTCGGCCGTCGGACGCTTTGCCGTCACTCCCTCGTAGGCCTGGCGGGCGGCGACGAGGCTCGCCTGGGCGGCGTCGTATTCGCCGGTCTTGGCGGTGACGATTCCCCTCGCGGCCTCGACAGTGGCGGCGAACTCGGCCGACCGGGCGGCGACGATCGCTGCGGCGCCGGCGAGCACCTTGTCATCCGCAAGGAGGGCCGCTGCCTCCCCCGCCTTCGCGGCAGCGGAAGCGAGCGAATCGGCCTGGGTGACCTTCTTGGCGAGCTCCTCCTCGGCGGCCTTCTTGGCCGCGGTGGCGGTGTCAGCCACGCCGCGGGCCTTGTTCCTCACCTCGATCAGCGGCGGCAACTCAGCGAGCACCGCCCCATCGGCCGCAAGGATCGCGTCGAACCGGGCTTCCGCCTCTTTGGCGGCGGCTTCGAGCGGAGCGATCGCCCCTTCCTGCTGGGGACGCAAGGCCGTGAGTTGCTCGATGAGTGACGGGAGCCCCGCCAAGGCATCGGCGGAAAGCGCCGGCGGCTCGACGCTCCGCTGATAGGTGCGGGAGA
>CAMCCR010000382.1 GCA_945873085.1 Candidatus Kuenenia stuttgartensis
TACGGCAAGAAGGGGCGCCCCGATCTCTCCAACACCGCTTTCCTCATCGAGGCGCTGCGGAACGCCGGCGCCGATGCCGACGATCCGGCCATCCAGCGTGCGCTCCTGTTCGTGTCGCGGACGCAGAATCTCCCCGGGCCACACAACGACCAGCCCCATCCCGAGAAGAACCCCGATGGTGGCTTCTACTACACCCCCGCCAACGGCGGCGAAAGCATGGCCGGCAAGACGCCCGAAGGGGGCCTGCGAAGCTACGCGTCGATGACGTACGCCGGCCTCAAGAGCATGATCTTTGCCGGCCTCGACAAGGACGACCCGCGCGTCAAAGCGGCGCTGGAATGGCTGATGAAGCACTACACCTTCGAAGAGAACCCCGGCATGGGGGACAGCGGCCTCTATTACTACTATCACACGATGGGCAAGGCCCTCGATGTCCTCGGCGACGAGACCTTCACCGACGCCAAGGGCACGGTCCATCGGTGGCGCGAGGAGCTGGCCGACGCGGTGATCACGCGGCAGCAGCCAGACGGCTCGTGGGTCAACGCCAATGCCCGGTGGATGGAGAACGACCCCAATCTCGTCACCGCCTACGCCCTGATGGCCTTGGCCTACACCCAAGCCAACCCGGGCGCCGCACGCTGACAAGTGCGTCAGTCTTTCAGGTCGAAGAGCCGCCGGAGGGCGTCGAGGAGGCCGTGCGGGGGGCCGGAGTGGCTCTCGTTTCGCAGGCTCGTCAGCGGCGAATGGAGGAGCTTGGCGGCGTAGCGCTGGAACGACTGGCGGATCTCGGCGCGGGCCGTGTCATCAAGCCCGGGGAGGCGGCGGAAGAGACGGTCGAGTTCACTCTCGCCGGTCTCCGTCCAGCCGGCCCGCAACTGCTCGATCACCGGGGCCGACGAGCGGTGGTGGAGATCCCCCATGAAGCGCCGCGTCTCCTCCTCGACGATCGCCAGGGCCCCCGGCATCTCCCGCTGCCGCGTCTTCCGGTTGGCGTCGCAGGCCGCCCCGAGATCGTCGATGGAGTAGAGCCACACACCGGGCCGGGTGCCGATCCGCGGGTCGAAGTCGCGGGGCATGGCCAGATCGAGGACGAGGAGCGGGCGTCCACCACGGCGCCGTTCCGCGCCGGCAAACATCTCGAGCGTCACCACAGGCTCGGTAGCGCCGGTCGTGCTGACGACGAGGTCGGCACGCACCAGTTCGTCGAGGAGATCGCCAAACCGGCCGGCACGGGCTCCCAGCTTGGCGGCAAGATCCTCGGCGCGGGCCATCGAGCGATTGACGATGACGATGTCGCGGGCGCCGGCGTCGCGGAGGTACCGGAGCGTCTCGTGGGCCATCTTCCCGGCGCCGATGAGGAGCACCCGCTTGTCGTCGAAGCGCTCGAAGACCCCGCTGGCGAAGTCGGCCACGGCGACACTGGGGATCGAAAGCCGCTCGCGGCCGATCGCCGTCTCCGTGGCGACGCGCTTCGCCGTCCGCAGGGCCGCCTGAAACATGCCGCCGGTAAGGGGGCCGGCGGTCTTCTCTTCTTGGGCGAGGGCCCAGGCCTGCTTCACCTGGGCGACGATCTGCGGCTCTCCGAGCACCATGCTGTCGAGCCCGGAGGCGACGCTGAAGAGATGGTGGACAGCGGCCTGGTCGTTCTCGCCGGCGAGCACCGGCGTGAGCAGCGCCGCATCGATCCCCCGGCACTCGGCGAGGAAATCGACGAGCTGCCGCGGGGCCGGCGGCGCACTGTCGTGTTCGCTGGCGGCGTAGAGCTCGACGCGGTTGCAGGTGGAGAGGAGCACGCCTTCGCGGCCCGGGAAACGCTCGCGAAAGCGGCGCAGGGCTTCGGCCGCCTGTTCGGCGGAGAAGGCGAGCCGCTCCCGCAGCTCCATGGGCACCGTGCGGTGGGATCCACCCACGAAGGCGAGCGTCATCGGATCACCCCCGGGTGCGGAGGCGTTGCGGTCGGCAAGCCCGCTGCCAGCATCACTGCCGCAGCGGCTGGCGATCGGGGCGGCCCGGCCTGACGGGGGGGGGCACCGTGGCGACTGGCGCCGAACAAGCCCCACAGGATCGAGAGCGTGAGCACACCGAGGCTGACCAGCGAGAGCAGGGCGATGGTCCGCGGTCCGTCGGGGCGTCGGGAGGCGGCACGCTCGAGGCAGGCGGCAGTGACGAGCCAGACCACCAGCCCGCCCATCCGGAGGATGACCGGATCGTTCCAGGGAATCGATTCGAGCAGCCCCTGCTGGCTGGTGACGGCATTGAGAACGATCCCGGAGGCGAAGCCGGCGGCGGCGGTCCAAGCGGCGATCGTCGCCGAGCGTCCGGTGAACCGGGCCAGCTTCTCGAGGCTCGGCATGCGGAAGCCCTGGGCCGGCGCCTGCTTCCTCGCCAGACGGCCGGCCTGGATGAGCCACATCATCCCGGCGATCGCGCCGAAGGCGACGGCGACGCTCGCGGCGAGATTGAAGCTGCCGTGGATCGCCCCCCAGACCTGCGTGGCGGGGCTCTGTGGGAAGGGAGCTCGGCTCGACATCTCTGCCGCCCCGATGAGGCCGAGAACAAGAGGAAGCATGAACAGCCCCGTCGGCGTCCGGGGGTTGGCAACGGTCAGCCAGAGCGACCCAAAGGCCAACAGCCAGGCGGCGAGCAGATACCAATCGTAGGCGCTCGAGAGGGGGACGGCCGGCTCGTTTGCCGCCCGCCAGCCGAGAAACAAGGTGTGGGCGATCATTCCGGCCGCCGCGAACCCCACCATGACCGCGCCCCGAATGCCGGAGCGGAAGAGGAGCCGCGACCCCTCACACGCCAGCGCCACGGCGTAGCTGGCGGCGAAGCAAACAACCGAGATGCGGGAGATGAAGTCGGCCATGGATCAAACCAGGAGGAATGGGCCCACCCCATTCTAGTTCACCGGCGGCCGCCGCCGATGGGCCCGGCCGGCTCCCCGCCTTTCTCCGCGGGCTATACTTCGCCGATGGACACTCCCCCCACGCCCCCGTCACCCTCACGCCCCTCCCACCCCGTGTCCCCACCGCGGCGACCGTGGGACGACTCCCTCTTCCTCCGAGCCTGCC
>CAMCCR010000383.1 GCA_945873085.1 Candidatus Kuenenia stuttgartensis
TGGCCGTCGAAGGGGAGATCGAAGGGCGTGATCGTGATCGCGGCGGAGCGCTTCTCGATCGTGTTGACGACGGCCGTGGCGGGATCTTCGTTGAATCCCGTGCCAAGCCGGTCCCAGCGGGCGTGGCCGCCGTAGGTGCGGAGTTCGAAGCCGTGGATCACGGTTCCCGGGGCGAGTCCCAGGTCGGCGACGTTGAGCGTGATTTCGGTCCACGCACCCGGCTCGGGGAGACCGTCGACGTTCGTGGTGGTCACCCAGGGCGGAATGACGACTTCATCTCCCCACGAGGCTGTGGACCAAGTAAACGTGGCACGGTTGTAGAGGCCGAGCGTGAGTGCGGCGGCGGGATTTTCCGGATTCAGCCAGACATGCGCTGTGATCAGGCCATCGGCCGGAATCGTGAGCGGCTCGGCAGCGAGCGGGTTGTAGCCGGGATCAACAAACCAGGAGTCGCCGATGCCGTAGTCGTACTGCCAGCCGGCGTAGGGATCGATCTGGTCGAGGCTCTGCGTGCCGGAGTAGGGGGAGTCGCTCGACCACGAGTGGGGATACTGCGACGAATCGGGAAGGAAGGCGTCGTCGAACCAGACCGTCGGTTGGCTGAGCACGACGTCGGCGTAGTTGGGATTGGGGCTGATGAACTGCCAGCGATCGACATACGTTCCCGCGTTGGTGTGGGCGGTCGATCCGAGAATCAGACCTGCGGAGAGATCCTCCCCTTGGATGCCGGTGGCGGTGCCGGTGGCGACGTGCGGCAGTCCGTCGTAGGTGACCGTGTAGGGCGTGACGACAATCGTGGCGGCCGCCTTCGTCACGGTGCCGATGGGCGTCGGCGCGACGAGCACGTAGTTGTCGGCCAACGGACCGGCCAGCGAGAGGCCGGCCACGGTCACCGATTTGCCGCCACCAGCGTCGGGCGAGGCATACGTGCCGCTGACGCCGCCGACTTGGAGCGTCGTCGACGTGTCGCCGATCGCCCGATTGACCAGGGCCGCCAGGCTCGTGTTGAGCGGGGCGGCCGTCGTGCCGTCGTAGGGGCGTGAATCGACGGTGATGCCGCCGACGATGAGGGAGACCAGCGCCCGGGTGAGGACGACGTCGTTGCCGTCGCCGCCCGCGTAATTGATCTGGAACGTTTGGCCGTTGTTGGCGAGGAGGAAGCCGCCGTCGGCGAGGCCCGCGAACGTCCCGACCACCGGATCGGTGCCGTCGTTGGCGACAATGACCACCGACTGCCCCATGCTGGCTGTGCCACTGGCCGCGAAGGCGAGCGTGCTGCCGCCGAGATTGGCCGATCCGACCACCGTCACGGCGCTCGACGTTGGGTCTCCAGCAAAGTTGGCCGTCGGGACGTAAGTGGCACCGGGGCGAAGGGCCACGTTCCCGGTGATCAGGCCCGCTTCGAGGCGATTGATCACGGTGAGCAGGCCCGTCGTGGTGGTGACGGTGCCGGAGCCGGCGAGCGTCCCGATTGCATCGCTCCACTCACCGAGAGCGAGCGTGCCGCCGTTCAAGGTGACAGAGCCGGTGTCGGGGAGGGCGTTGCTCGAGCCGAGGGCGAGCGTGCCGGCAGTGATCGTCGTCCCGCCGGTGAAGGTGTTGGCGGCTGAGAGCGTGACGGTGCCGCTGCCGGTCTTCATGAGCGCGGCACTTCCCGCCAGGATCGCCGAGACCGTTCCACTCTGCAGGTCGTAGCTCGAACCGGTGAGGGTGCCGATCTGCGGCGGTCGGGTAACCGTGGTGGTGAGCGTGTAGGTTCCCGCATACCCACCGTAGGAATCGGCCACGAGGGAGTAGTCCCCCGTCGCCGGAACGGTGTAGGTGATCTGCGAGTTGACGGTGCCGTTGGAATCGTCGTTGGCGGCCAACTGGTTGCCCGCGGCGTCATACAGCCAGAGGAAGCTGTCGATGAGGGTTCCGTGGCTCGACGGCGCCCCCTGGAGATCGATCTGGATCGTGTCTCCGGCCCGGAGGGAAACCTTCCAGAAGTCCCAGTCCGCGTCGTTGCCAGAGTCGATCGTGCCGGTAACCACGGCGCGGTACTGGGTGTCGCTGAGCTGGGCAAAGCTCCCCGAGAGATCGGTGGCGAACCCGAGGTCGTCGATTTGGAATGTCGGGATGCCGTTGTCGTTGGGATCGATCTCGGTTGAGACGGGCGCCACGCTGCCGGTCACGAAGGGGCCGCCGAGGAGCGCGCCGCCGAGGATCGTGCCGCCGGCGAGCGTCACGGCACCGACAGAGTCGGCGTAGCCGGCGAGTTCGAGCGTGCCGCCGCTGACGGTGACGGCGCCGGTGTCGGGGAGGACGTTGCTCGCGCCCAAGGCGAGCGTGCCTGCCAGGATCGTCGTCCCGCCGGTGTAGGTATTGGCGCCAGTAAGCGTGAGCGTGCCGCTGCCGGTCTTCGTGACCGATCCGGTGCCACTGATCACGCCGGTGTACGTGGTCGAAGCGCCGTTGCCGCCGATCGTGATCGCGTTGCTGCCAAGATCCAGGTTGCCGCTGCCGGTGAGCCCGCCAAAAGCGAAGATGGGAGTGATCGTTGCTCCCGTGACCTGCAACTGCACGTTGTCGATGCCGCCGCGGCGGGCATAGCCGTCGCCCGGCTGGGTCGCGGAATATCGGATCCAGAGGTCCTTGCCTGCGTCCGCCAGCGTGGCGGTGTAGGAGACGACCGAGCCATCACGCGAGATCTGGCCCTTGGAGACGTTCGCGATCGACGCCGTTGCAAACGTCGATCCACCGACGACGCTGCTCTCCAGCGTCGCCACGACCTCGTAGCCGATGTCTACTTCACCGTAGGGGCCGGCCGTGAGGCCGCCGAGAACGTCTGCCGTAAGCGTGTAGGTCTTGCCCGCCTCCATCTGGCCGAGGTACTGCGTGATGGCGCCGTAGCCATTCGTGCCATAAATGGACCCACCATCGGAGGCCAGACGCATGTAGCGGGCACCGGTCAGGCTCGTGTCGTCGAGTTGATCGTAGTTGCCCGATGGGCCCGTCGCGTAGGTCGAACCGGCGTTCCACGGGGCGCCGGTGTGGACGACGTGGTACCAGCCCGCCGCGCCCCGGA
>CAMCCR010000384.1 GCA_945873085.1 Candidatus Kuenenia stuttgartensis
CGCCGGCTGTCGATCGCCGGGCTGACACCGACCCGGATGCAGCCGTCGTTGACGCTCGCCTGGAGGACGCGGCCGCGGAGAGGATTGTCGCCCGACTTGAGCCGCTCCCGGAACGAGGCGAGGAGCGCTTCGGCGACCCCCTTGTCGGCGTTCGAAGAGAGGATGGCAAACTCCCGCGACCAGTGGCGATCGTCGACGAGGACGCAGAGCCCCTTCGCGGCGAGCGTGCCGGCGGGGAAGAAGGCGACGAGCCGGCCCGGCACCGTCACCTGGGTGTTGGCCCCGTGCTCGTCGAGGCCGAGGTCGAGTTGCGACCAGGTGGGGGGAAGGCCGTCGCCGGGGGAGCCAATGATCACGGCATCGCCATGCTTGGCGATCTCGAGGCGAAGCATGTTGCCGAGGATCGCAAGCGAGGTCGAAGGACCTGTGAACCGGGTGCTCGCTAGCGCCAGCGGATCGATCCCGAGGTGACGCGTGGCAAACTGCGCGGGCGTCGCCACTGAGGCGGGCTCGTTGCCGACAAGCTCACCGAGCACCTTGAGCGCGGCTCGGCTCTCGTCGCTGGCCGCAGTGAGGATCTCGTCGACGGTGCGGGTCGATTTCGGGGCGGCGGGATCGGCGGTCATCGTGGGTCCTTTGGGTCAGCGGCAGGCGGGTCGGTGGATGGCTCGGCGGTGGCCGAACGGGCCTCGGCCTGTCGGCGGATTTCTTGTTTTGCTCCCTCGAGCCGCTCGGGCCAACGGAAGCGGGGGGCCGTGGCAGGATCGTAGCCGGCGAGATGGCCGCCCAGGCGCGTCGCGGGCTTGGTGTAGCGGAGCTCGGTGTCGCCAAACACTTCCTTGCAGAGGGCGGCGAGGCGCGGGTCGTAGTCGACAAGCTCGCTCCGCAGATGGACGTGGTTGTGGTCGTGGTCGTTGACGCGGTTGTTGTCGAACCAGCACTGCACCCCTTCGGCGAAATACTCGTGGTGGTTCACCGAGGCGTATTTCCCCTTCCACAAGCCATCGCGCATCGCGGCGTCGTAGGCGGCGAGGAGCCGGGCATCGAAGGAGGGATCGACGTTCGACATCCCGCGGAGATGGATGACGTGGGCAAACTCGTGGATGAGGATGCACTCAGCCGCGTAGGGATCGCCGTCGTAGGCGAGGAGATTTTCCTCCCCGCAGGAGCAATAGGGATCGGTCTCGCTGCCGCCGGTACCGCGGGCCCGGGCGTCCCAGAAGTCGCGGCCGGAGATGCCGGGAAATCCCTCCATGGGAGCGGCAGCGAGGAAGGCAAACTCGGGGAGATCGGTGGTGTATTCGTCGTGGCCGAGGATGCACAGCCGGGCACCTGATTCGATGAGCGCCTGGCGGACGTCGGGGCGTGCCGCGAGCAAGGCGTCGACGAGATAGGCTGCCTCGAGGAGGGCGAAGTCGCTCACGGCCGCCGCGGCGACGATCGGAAAGCCATGGGCGCTTGTGTACTTGGCATGGAAGGGATCGACCTTGAGCGCCGCCGGCGGGGCGACGACGCTCCCCAGTCCTTCCGCCTCGTCGACCGCAGCGGCGTCGCCAGCGCCAGCCGGCCGAAACACAAAGGCCTTCACCGGCTGACTGGCGACAGCGAGTTCCTCGGCGCCGGAGTCGCGGCCGACGATTAAAAAGGCCTGTCCCGGGGAGGCGACGAGGATCATGTTGCCACCGGGGGCCACCTCGCCGGCCGCGGTCCGGCCGCCGCGGTCATCGACGGCGATGATCTCCGCCGGCTCGGTCGAACGATTGAACACCTGCAGCCGGAAGACCGCCGGGGGCGGCTCGGCGCCGATCGCCACCGGGGCAAGGAGCGACAGCCACAGTCCGAGCGCCGCCAGTCGCCTGACGTGCCGCGGCAGCTTTCGCAGCCCACTCATGCCGGGAGCCCGCAGACGACCGCCGAGACGACGGCGGCGATCCGCACCGCGTCGTGGCAGGCTTCTTCACTGGCGCCGACATGGAGGAGGCTCTTCTCGTGGTTCTGGAGACAGAGCTCGCAGCCGGCCAGCGCCGCGCAGGCGAGGCTCATGAGCTCGAAGTCGAGCTTCGTCGTCGCCGGCTGGATCATCCGGCTCATCCGCAGCCGCGGCGGGCGGGCGTCGTAGCTTTCCTTGTGGATCATGTGGCGGAAGCGGTAGTAGACGGTGTTCATCGCCATCAGCCCCGCGGAGGCGAGGGCATCGGACAAGACCGGCGCGGCCGCATCGCCGAGCCCTGCGCGGAGATCGCTCTCGAGAGCTTCGACGAGCGGTCGGCAGCGGAGGAAACGCGCGGAGGCGAGCGCCGTGCCGAGCGCCTGGGCTGGGGCGAGGTTTTCACCGGCGAGAACGCTCGCGAGATTGAGGCGGAGGTCCTTCAGATCGTCGGAGAGCGTGTCTCGGAGGGCGTCGAGGGCAGGGGTGGCGATCGACATGGGGGCTTCCGGAGGAGGAGCGGGTAGGGAGGGGGCAGGCGCATTAGCCGCGGGAATTGTAGCCGTTCGTTGATGAAACGGCGGGCTGGATGGTAGGGTTTGCGCGTTTGCCCGCAGCCTGCCCCAGCCCCACCCGTCTCCCCCCCCGTTCCCCCTTGCTCCGGCGACGAGCCCGGATCCCTCCATGCCCCGTCGCGACGACCTTCACACGATCCTTCTCATCGGCTCCGGGCCGATCGTCATCGGCCAGGCCTGTGAGTTCGACTACTCCGGTACCCAGGCCTGCAAGGCGCTGCGCGAGGACGGCTACCGCGTCGTCCTCGTCAATTCCAACCCGGCCACGATCATGACCGATCCGGGCACGGCCGACCGGACGTACATCGAGCCGCTCACCTGGCAGATGCTCGAGAAGGTCATTGAAATCGAGAAACCCGACGCCATCCTCCCCACGCTCGGCGGTCAGACGGCGCTCAACCTCGCCATGGAGCTCGATCGCCACGGCGTCCTCGCCAAGCATGGCGTGGAGATGATCGGCGCCAAGGCCGAGGCCATCAAGCGCGGCGAGGACCGGGAGATCTTCAAGGAGACGATGCGGAAGATCGGCCTCGAGACCTGCCGCGGCAGGAT
>CAMCCR010000385.1 GCA_945873085.1 Candidatus Kuenenia stuttgartensis
GCCCAACTCGCCGGCGACAGTTGTGGCGCCGACGTCGCCACCGGATTCATCGTCGGCGGCGCCTGGGATCAGGTGAAGTCCCCCGACCCGGTGCTGACGGCCAACCAGCGGGCCGATGAGCTCCACGACATGGTGAGCACGACGAGCTCGGCGTTTCTGGGCCTCACCGTCGGCTGTGCCCGCTGCCACGACCACAAGTTCGATCCCATTCCACAAACCGACTACTACCGGCTCAAGGCCGTCTTTGCCGGTGTCGAGCATGGCGAACGCGAAGTGACGCTCCCCTCCGAGTCGCCCAAGCAGGATCGGCGGGCCGAGATCACCAGGCACCTCGCCGAAGCGGGAGTGGGCACGCTGCGCCGTGCCGTCACCCATCGCCAGAATATCGACCGCTTTGCCCCGACCCCGGCCCGCTTCATCCGCTTCACGATCCTCGAGACGAGCGGCGCCGAGCCCTGCCTCGACGAGCTCGAAGTTTTTTCAAGCGATGGCCGCAACGTCGCCCGCGGCGCTACCCCCACCTCCTCCGGCGACTTCGCCGGCAACGCCTTTCATGCCTTGGCGCATGTCAATGACGGGCTCTACGGCAATGAGCACTCCTATATCTCAAACAGCCCCGGCACCGGCTGGATTCAGCTCGAGCTTCCGGCCACCGAGACGGTTGACCGGGTGGTGTGGAGCCGCGATCGCTCCCCGGAGCCAAAGTATGCCGACCGGGTGGCGACGCGCTACGAGATCGCGCTCTCCACCGACGGCGTTGCCTGGACGCCGATCGCCTCCGATCTCGATCGCCGCCCGTTCGGCGACGGCACCGCCGCCCCCGACGATGCTCCGGCGGCAACGCCGCCCGGGAGCGTCGCCGACCCGGCGAGCGTGGCTGGAAAGATCAGTGCCCTCAAGCGCGAGCTTTCCACCCTCGACCGCGGTCCGATGGCCTATGCCGGGCGCTTTGCCGAGCCGGGGGCCACGTTTCGGATGTTTCGTGGCGACCCCACCCAGCCGCGCGAAGAGATTCTCCCCGGCCCCCTCTCGCGGATCGGCTCAGGGCCGTGGCCTGAAGCGCCGCCCTCCGCCGAAGCGGCCCGCCGCCGGGCACTTGCCGACTGGATCGTTGATCCGGGCAATCCGCTCACGGCACGGGTGATCGTCAACCGCCTCTGGCACCATCACTTCGGCACGGGGCTTGTCGACACGCCGAGTGATTTCGGGGCAGGGGGGGGGCGGCCGTCACACCCCGCGCTCCTCGATTGGCTCGCCAGTGAACTGATCGCCAACGGCTGGCGACTCAAATCGATCCACCGGCTGATCGTCACGAGCCGGGCCTGGCGGCAGGGGGGAAATGCCAATGCTCAGGCGCTCGCGCTCGATGCTCAAGACCGGCTCCTGTGGCGCTATCCACCGCACCGGCTCGAGGCGGAGGCGATACGCGACGCGATCCTGGCCACGAGCGGCAGCCTCAATCCACAGGCCGGTGGGCCAGGATTTGATCTGTTTGTCGCCAACGCCAATTACGTGAAGGTCTACGAGACGAAGACGGCGTTCACGGCCGACGATTTCCGGCGGATGATCTACCAGAGCAAGCCGCGCTCGGAGCTCGACACGTTCTTTGGCGCCTTCGACTGCCCCGACGCGGGGCAGATCCAGCCAAAGCGAACCTCGAGCACCACACCCCTCCAGGCGCTCAATCTCTTGAACGGCGCCTTCCTCATCGACCAAGCCGACCGCTTCGCCGCGCGCGTGGCCCGTGAAGCGGGCGAAGAGCCGGCTGAAAGAGTCCGCCTCGCGTTCCTCCTCGCCTTCGGTCGCGAGGCGACCGAAGCGGAGATCGCCGCCGCGACACAGCTCGTGGCTGACCACGGCCTCCCGGCCCTCTGCCGGGCGCTCTACAACGCGAATGAGTTTCTCAGCGTTCGCTGACGAGCTAAATACAGCTTCGACGGCCTGCCCCCGGGGAAGATGGCGGTTCAGGAAAGGATTAAAACGCCGGTTCAGACTGCATGGACTGGCGGAGCCAAAGCGGGAGATTTACCCGGCAGAGAAGCCGGCCCCGGGACTGCGGGAACGAGATGTTTTGCCTCGTGCTACCATGGCCGCCAAGGAGATCGAGCGATGACAACCGTCACAATTCAAGAGGCACAGTCGAGGCTCACCGATCTCATCCATCGACTGTCCCCCGGGGAAGAGATCGTGATCACGGAGAACGACCAACCGGTCGCCCGCCTCGTCCCCACCCCCGCCGTCGCCTCCAAGAAAGCCCGCCAGTTGGGGACGATGAAGGGTTCCGTGCTCTCCATGGCTCCAGACTTTGACGCGCCGCTCGAGGACTTCGAGGAGTACACGGGATGAGGCATCTGCTCGATGCCCATTCGTTGATCTGGGCCCTGGATGATCCGCGTAAACTCGGGCCCCGGGCGATCGCCATTCTCGAAGACCCGGACAACGAACTGGTCATCAGTGCTGGAACGATCTGGGAGCTTTCCATCAAGGTGGGGCTGGGAAAGCTCTCGTTGTCGCTCCCATACCGAACGTGGATGGAACGGGCCCTGATCGATCTTGACCTCGCGATGGCGCCGGTCACCCTGGAAGTCGCTGAACGGCAGATGGTGTTGCCGTTCCATCATCGGGATCCTTTTGACCGGCTTCTGGTGGCACAGTGTCTCGTTGAGGTGATCCCGATCGTCAGTACCGATTCCGTTTTTGATCGATACGGAGTGAGCCGCATCTGGGGCTGAGTCCTTCTCAGTGAAGCCCAGCGGATCAGCGCCTGATCGCCTTTGCTGCCGTCCGCGGGAAGCCCGGCTTCAAGGGCCGGATGGGCCTCTTTGAGCCGAGCGAGGTCGCCCAAATCCTCGATCGAGTTGCTCGCCCGCTCTACGCCTGGAACGTTCTGCCCTGACGCTCGCACTCACGCTGCGAGAGAGGCATCGGACCGCTTCCGCCGCCGGGCTTTCAGGGCCACAAGCCCCGCACCGATCGCTGCCATCACCCACGTCGAGGGTTCGGGGACGATCGCCAGCTGGCC